>JAOBWJ010000420.1 GCA_025463335.1 Acidimicrobiales bacterium | reverse complement strand
AGCGGGTTGGCGATGCCGACCGGTTCCGGCTCCAGGGCACGATCCTCGCTGCGGCGTTGATGGTCGGCTCGGCCCATGCGGTGACCGACCTCGCCGTGCGGTACGCCAAGGAGCGCGAGCAGTTCGGCCGGCCCATCGGCTCGTTCCAGGCGGTGAAGCACCTCCTGGCCGACATGGCCGTGCGCGCCGCAGTGGCCCAGGCCGCCGTCTACGCCGCCGGTGTCACCTATGACGACCCCTCGGTCGGCGACCCGGCCCGCGCCGCGTCCGCGGCCAAGGTCACCGCCGGCGACGCGGCGGTCCGCAACGGCAAGGGCGCCATCCAGGTCCACGGCGGCATGGGCTTCACCTGGGAGGTCGACGCCCACCTCCACCTCAAGCGAGCCTGGGTCCTCGACACCCAGTTCGGCTCGGTCGACCACCACGCCGAGGCGCTGGCCGACCTGCTCTGACTCCGTTCTGGGGCCCCAGAACGTCCATCGAGGGTCGGGTCCGGGCCCCAGATCGGCTCAAACCTCGGCCATCTCGAGCTCGCGGATGGTCTGGCGCAGCTGATCGACGACGAGCCAAGGCTGGCGCCAGACGTCCTCTTCGGTGATCCGCAGCACCTTGCGCCACCCCGCCGCGCGCATCGCTGCGTCCCGAGCTTCGTCGTTCGCTCGATCGAGCTTGCTGGTGTGGTGCAGCACGCTGTCGACCTCGATCAAGAGACGCAGCCGCAGGATGGCGAAGTCGACGCGGCCGAGCCAGGAGTGGCCGCCGACGTCGACCTGGGGCTCGAGCTCACGGATGCCGGCGTTGCGGGCAAGCTCGAGCACGCGGGCTTCCAACCCGGTTGCCGTGACCTTGGTTCCGGGCGTTCGATTGTCAAGGATCTGCCGCATGATCGTGATGCCGGGACGACCCCGCTGCGCCAGCTCATCGAGGGTGCGATGCAACGCCGGGAGCATGGCGGGACTCTTGGTGATGACGTTGTCGACAAGGCGCTCCATTCGCCCTGGGTGGAGACCGAGGCCGGCGAGATCGAAGATCGTCCGGGGAAGGGTCGTGCAGGGGATGCCACGCACCTCCGTGCAGTGGCTCGGCAGGATCAGGCGGGGCCGGTGGCCGCTGACATCGACCGGACCGCCGTGGGTCCGCGTGCCGGACACGCTCGTGGTCGCGGCGAAGCCGGGCAATCCCCAAAGCCACGCCGCCGCTTCGTGCGAAGCCACAGTCGGCGGACCGAGGTGCAACACGCCGATCATCACCAGCTGCTCCGCCGTGGGCGGCACCCCGGCGAGGCGCAGAACCCGGTCGGTCGCCACCTCCCAACGGCCGGCCTCGATGCGGCGGCGTCTGGCTCGGTGGTCGATGCCAACATGCTGGAGTTGGCGCACCGCGAACGCCCCGTGTTGCCGTGTCGAGAGCCCGGCGACCTGACGGTCGATGTCCATGGCTCCAGCCAAGCCAGGGGGTGTGACAGTCCGAGAGCCGACGCGTTCTGGGGCCCCAGAACGTCCATCGAGGGTCGGGTCCGGGCCCCAGAACGGGTGTGGTCGTGGCTAGAGGACGAGCTCGGCCATCGTCCTCAGGGTCGTGGGGTCGAAGTTGCCCAGCAACATCGTGGTGACCCTCGACTCGCGCCAGGGCTCGAGGTCGTCGCGGATCTTCTCCGCCGGCCCGATGAGGGCGATCTCCTCGATCATCTTGATCGGGACGGCGGCGATGGCGGCGTTCTTGTCCCCCGCCAGGTACAGATCCTGGATCTGGTGGGCCTCGGCCTCGTAGCCCATGCGCACGAACACGTCGAAGTGGAAGTTGGCCTCCTTGGCCCCCATCCCACCGATGTAGAGGGCGAGCATCGGGCGCAGGGAGTCGGCGGCGGCCTCGATGTCGTCGTTGATCACGACCATGGCGAGGGGTAGCACCTCGAAGTCCTCGGGCGTGCGGCGGGCTCCGGGTCGGGCGAAGCCCTCGGCCAGCGACTCGGCGTACATGTGCTCGTGCTTGGGCGAATAGAAGATCGGGAACCAGCCGTCGGCGATCTCGGCGGCCAACGCCACGTTCTTCGGCCCTTCGGCGCCCATGAGGATCGGGATGTCGCTCCGCAGCGGGTGGACGATCGACTTCAGCGGCTTCCCGAACCGGGTGTCGGGCAGCGGCAGCGGGTAGTGCTCGCCGTCGTTCACCACCGCCGCCTCCCGGGCGAACACCTTGCGCATGACGTCGACGTATTCGCGGGTGCGGGCGAGGGGCTTGGCGAACGGCTGGCCGTACCACCCCTCCACCACCTGGGGGCCCGAGACGCCGAGCCCGACGGCCACCCGTCCACCGGACAGGTGGTCGAGGGTCAGCGCTGCCATGGCCATCGCGGTCGGCGTGCGGGCCGACAGCTGCGCGAGGTTGGTCCCCAACCGGACCTTGGACGTGGCGGCGCCCCACCAGGCCAGGGGCGTCAGGGCGTCGGAGCCGTAGGACTCCGAGGTCCAGATGGAGTCGAAACCGAGGCGCTCGGCCTCGGCGATGGCGGGAGGCACATGGGTCGGGAGGCCGGAGCCCCAGTAGCCGATCTGCAGGCCGAGCTTCATAGGAGTTCCCTCTGCTAGACAGGACCGAGAACGCGTTCCATTCCACCACGGGCGGGGGAGCATCGTGTACGTCGGATATGACGAAGAGCAAGCAGCGCTGCGCCAAGAGCTGCGCACCTACTACGACAAGCTGCTGACCCCCGAGGCCCGAGAGAAACTCGCGCACTCCGGCGGCGTCGGCCCCGAGATGCGTGCCGTCTGGAAGCAGATGTGCACCGACGGGTGGTCCGGCCTCGGCTGGCCCACCGAGTACGGCGGCCAGGCCCGCTCCGCCATCGACCAGTTCGTCTTCTTCGACGAGTCGATGCGAGCCGGCGCCCCGGTGCCCATGCTCTCGCTGAACACGGTCGGCCCGACGATCATGAACTTCGGCACCCAGCAGCAGAAGGACTTCTTCCTGCCGAAGATCCTGGCCGGCGACCTTCACTTCTGCATCGGCTACTCCGAGCCCGAGGCCGGCACCGACCTGGCCAACCTCAAGACCCGGGCCGACATCGACGGCGACGAGCTCGTCATCAACGGCTCGAAGCTCTGGACCTCGCTCGCCTCCGACGCCGACTGGTGCTGGCTGGCGGTGCGCACCAACCAGGAGGCCAAAAAGCACAAGGGCATCTCCATGGTCCTGGTCGACCTCAAGGCCGGGCCCAACGGGACTCGCACCCCGGGCATCGAGATCAGCCCCCTCCACCTGCTGGGCGACCACGACATCAACGCCGTCTTCTACACCGACGTGCGGGTGCCGATCGCCAACGTGGTTGGCGGCATAGACCAGGGCTGGAACCTCATCACCAACCAGCTCAACCACGAGCGGGTCACGTTGTGCTCCTCGGGCGTGCTCGAGCGCATGCTGGCCAACGTCCGCGAGTGGGCCCAGAACACCAAGCTCGCCGACGGCAGCCGGGTGGTCGACCAGGAGTGGGTGCAGGGCAACCTGGCCCGCGTCTACGCCGGCCTCCAGTTCTTGAAGCTCATCAACTGGAAGGTGGCGTGGACCGCCACCCAGGGCCACCTCGACGTGGCCGACGCCAGCAGCATCAAGGTCTTCGGCACCGAGTTCTACATGCAGGCCATCCGCATGCTCTCCGAGGTCATGGGGGAGCAGGCCTACCTGCCCGAGGGCTCGCCCGGCGCGATCCTCAAGGGCCAGCTCGAGATGAACTACCGCAGCATGGTGATCCTCACCTTCGGCGGCGGCGTCAACGAGGTCCAGCGTGACCTCATCTCCATCTTCGGCCTCGGCATGCCGCGGTCCATGCGCTAGGGGGACTCCATGGATTTCAGTTTCAGTGAGGAGCAGGAGGCCGTCCGCGACCTCGCCAAGCAGATCCTCGAGGGCACGATCAACCCCGATCGCCTCAAGGAGATGCGAGCCAACGGCGAGTACCTCGACCGCAAGGCCTGGCAGGAGCTAGCCAACGCCGGCCTCATCGGCATCGCCCTGCCCGAGGCGTACGGCGGCGCCGACCAGGGCTTCGTGGCCGCGACGCTTGTGCTCGAGCAGATCGGCCGCAACGTGGCGCCGGTGCCCTACTACGCGTCGGCCATCGCCGGCGCCCTGCCCATCGCCCAGTTCGGCTCCGACGCCCAGAAGCAGGAGCTGCTCCCGGCCGCCATCGCCGGCGAACTCATCCTGTCCGGCGCCTACGCCGAGATCGGCTCGCAGCCCGAGGACCCCTACACGTCGGCCGCCAAGTCGGGCGACGCCTGGACCCTCACCGGCCAGAAGGACTTCGTACCCGCCGGCCTCGACGCCGGTCGCATCGTGGTCTCGGCCCGCACCGACGACGGTGTCGGCCTCTTCCTGCTCGACCCCAAGGCGAGCGGCGTCACCGTCACCCGCCAGGACGTCACCACCGAGATCCCCGAGGCCCGGATCGAGCTGGCCGGCGCTCCGGCCGAGCTGCTGGTGCTGGGTCGCGAGGCCCTCGACTGGACGCTCCAGCGGGCCACCGCCGCGCTGTGCTCGATCGCCATCGGCGTGTTCGACGTCGAGGTCAAGATGACGGCCGAGTACACGAGCACCCGCAAGCAGTTCGACAAGCCCCTTGCCAGCTTCCAGGCCGTGGGCCAGCGGGCGGCCGACGCCTACATCGACGCTGAGGCCGTTCGCCTCACCGCCCTCCAGGCGGCGTGGCGACTCGAGAACGACCTGCCGGCCGCCGCCGAGGTGGCTGCCGCCAAGTTCTGGGTGGCCGAGGGGGGCCAGCGCGTGGCTGCCGCCGCCCAGCACCTGCACGGCGGCATCGGCGTCGACCGCGACTACCCGCTGCACCGCTACTACCTGTGGGCCAAGTGGCTCCAGCTCAACCTCGGTGGTGCGCAGCAGCAGCTGCTGAAGCTTGGCAAGATCCTCGCCGACGAGCCGGTCTGACCGGCTCGACCTGAACGCAGCGACGACCCGGCCTCGCTGCCGGGTCGTCGTCGTTTTCAGCTGAGTAGGGTCGGCGCCATGGGCGACAGGCTGCGGGGCAAGGTCGCGATCATCACCGGCGCGGCACGCGGGCAGGGACGGGCCGAGGCCGAGCGCTTCGCCGCCGAGGGTGCCCACGTGATCGCCGGCGACGTGCTCGACGAGGTGAAGGACCTGCCCGACGGCATCCACCTCGACGTCACGTCGACCGAGTCGTGGACCGCCGCCGTGGCCCTGGCCGTCGAGCGTCACGGCCGGGTCGACGTGCTCGTCAACAACGCCGGCATCCATCACGCCGCCCGGGTGCACGAGATGGCGATCGAGGACTTCCAGCGGGTGCTGGACGTCAACCTGCTGGGCCCGTTCCTCGGCATCAAGGCCGTCGTGCCCCACATGCCCGGGGGCGGGTCGATCATCAACGTGTCGTCGCTCAACGGCCTGGCCGCCCAGGCCCGCACAGCGGCCTACACGTCGTCGAAGTTCGGCCTGCGGGGCCTGACCAAGACGGCGGCCATCGACCTCGGCCCGCTCGGCATCCGGGTCAACGCCATCCTCCCCGGCGTCATCCGCACGCCGATGGTCGCCTACGTGGTGGAGGAGCGGGAGGCCGAGCTGGCCGCCGGGTTGCCGCTCGGCCGCATCGGCGAGCCCATGGACGTGGCCGCCGCCGCCGTGTTCCTGGCCAGCGACGAGTCGGCGTGGATCAGCGGCATCGACCTCCCGGTCGACGGCGGCCACATCGCCCAGACCCCCGGCCTCTGATGCAGCGGCTCTGATGGAACGTCTCGACCTGGTCGACCCTGGCCTCTACCGGGATGGGGTGCCCCGCGACTACTTCCGTTGGCTCCGCGACCACGAGCCGGTCGCCTGGCACGACGAGCCCGACGGGCCGGGCTACTGGTTCCTCGCCCGGTACGACGACGTCGTCGCGGCCAACCGCGACTGGCAGCGCTACTCCAACGCGCTGAAGGGCTCGTCCATCGAGGAGGCTCGCAGCGAGGAGGAGCTGGCCATCCGCCGGCGGATCTTCGTCAACCAGGACCCACCCGATCACACCCGCTTCCGCAAGCTGGTGAGCCACGCCTTCACCCCCGGCCACGTGAAGCGGCTCCAGCCCATGATCGAGGCGACCTGCGCCCGCCTGGTCGACCAGCTCTTCGACGGTGGGATCCACGACTTCGTCCAGCTCGGCGAGGAGCTGTCGTTCCAGATGGTGGCCACCCTGTTCGGCGTGCCCGAGGAGGACTGGCCGAAGCTGCTCGACCTGTCGCGCGGCCTGGCCAACTTCCAGGAGCCGGCGTTCAACCCCGACCTGGCGCCACGCCCCGAGGTCCAGATGGCCATGCTCGGCTACGGCGCCGAGCTCGTCGCCGAGTTCCGCAGGCACCCCGACGCCCACACCGGCGTGCTGGCCGACCTGTGCAACGCCACCCTCGAGGAGGACGGCGAGGTCCACCGGCTGAGCGAGCACGAGCTGGCCGCCTTCTTCCCGGCCGTGCTCGTCGGCGGCCTGGCCACCACCGCCCACACCATGACCGAGTTCGTGCACACCTGGATCGAGGTGCCGGGTGTCTTCGACGAATGGCTCGGCGGCGACTGCCCGCCCAACGTCGTCGAAGAGCTCATCCGCTGGCGCGGGCCGGTGCT
>JAOBWJ010000116.1 GCA_025463335.1 Acidimicrobiales bacterium | reverse complement strand
CGAGCGGCTCGGCCGCCCGGGTTCTCCTCGACGGTGACCATGGTCGGGTCGAGCTGGGAGTTGAGGCCGTCCTTCAGGAGCTCGAGGGCCTCGGCCCGCATCTGGGAGATGCGGGAGTCGGTCACGCCCAGCTCGTCGGCGAGCTCGAGCATTGGGCGCTCTTCGAAGAAGTAGCCGACGACGACGGCGCGCAGGCGTTCGGGCAGGGCCATGATCGCGTCGCGCAGGTAGCCGTGCTGCTCGGCCTTGAGCACCTGGTCGTGCGGGTCGGCGTCGTGGACAGCCAGAGCATCGCTCTCGGTGGCGGCCAGGTAGACCGAGTCGTAGAAGAGCAGCGAGGCGCGGTGGCTGTCGTCGTTGGCTCGGTGCAGCTCCTCGCCATCGATCTGGGCCCGCTCGGCGATCTCGGCCTGCGAGGGCTCACGGCCGAGGGCCACTCGCAGCTCGTCGACCGCGGTGCGCACCTGCTTCACGTGGCTGCGGACCGTGCGGCCGGCCCAGTCCCGCGAGCGCAGCTCGTCGAGGAGGGCGCCGCGGATCCGCTGCCGGGCGAAGGCGGCGAACGGCACGCCCCGAGCCGGGTCGTAGGTGCGAGCCGCCTGGTACAGGCCGAACATGGCGGCCGACTCCAGGTCGTCCCGGGGAACGAACCGGGGGATGCGGGAGGCGATCTCCCCGACGCCCCAGCTGACCAGCGGGAGGTTCTCCCGGATCAACTGCTCCTGTGCCTCGGTGGTGCTGGCGGCGGTGCTGTTCTGCTCCATGAGTGAACCGTCGACCATGAAGGGGAGGTCCACCATCAGCCGCGCGGATGAACCGCGGCGGGCCTCCATCCTCCGGTCGGGTCATGGCACGTGACCAGTGGTGACGTCATCAAGGGCCTGGCGCACCAACCGTCCTGGTGCGCGCCGCTCAGCGACTAGTGCATCTGCGCGGATTCCCTCAGATCGGCTCCGAGCCTGGCGACCAGGGACCAAGGAGGAACGCCCATGGGTCTGCAAGAGGTCTCGACCACGCTGTGGCAGGAGCGAAACCTGCTGGAGCTTCTGCTGTTCAAGCTCGAGGAAGAGCAGCTGCTCCTCGCCGCCGGCCGCACCCGCTGGCTGGCTCGCGCCACCCGTGAGGTGGAGGTGGTGCTCGAGCGCATCCGCGAGGCCGAGATCATGCGGTCGATCGAGGTCGACCACGTCGCCCCGTCGCTGCTCCTGGCCCCCGGCCCGTCATTGCAGCAGCTGGCCGAGCACGTCCCGCCGCCGTGGGACACGATGTTCACGGATCACCGGCAGGCGTTTCTCGAGCTGACCGACGAGATCACCAGCCTGGCCCATGCCAACCGCGAGCTCGTCGCCCGCGGCCAGCGCGCCACCCAGGACTTCCTCGCCAACTTCGTCGACCCCTCGCCGACTGGCTACCCCTCGGACACGCATCGGGAACGGACTCCCCTGGTTCTCGACCGAGCCTTTTAGCCATGTCTTTCGACGGGCTCCGCATCGCCCTGTCGTCACTGCAGGCCCAGCGCCGGGCCCTGGAGGTCACCGGCCAGAACGTGGCCAACGTGGCGACCCAGGGGTACTCCCGCCAGAGCGTCACGCAGTCGGCCAACGCCGGCTCGGTCGTGCCGGCCATCTTCTCCCGGTCCTCGGGCGTCGGTGGTGGCGTGCTCTCCAGCTCCGTCGGGCGGGCGCGGGACCAGTTCATCGAGGCGCGCGCCAACCAGGAACACGCGGTGGAGTCCAACCTCACCGAGGTCCAGGGCACCCTCGATCGAATCGAGCTGTCGTTCGGCGAGCCCGGGGACAACGGCCTTGGTGCCCAGATCTCCGACTTCCTCGCCGGTTGGGACGACGTGGCCAACACGCCGAACGACAACGCGGCGCGGAGTCAGCTCGTCGAACGGGCCCAGACCCTGGTCACCAGCTTCGGACAGATCGACACCACCCTGCAGGCCGTCCGGGCCAACTCGATCGAAGAGCTCCAGTCATCGATCGTGGACGTGAACGCCACCGCCTCGCGCATCGCCGAGCTCAACCAGCAGATCCAGGTGGCGGTCAACTCGGGCCTCTCGCCCAACGACCTGATGGACCAGCGCGACCTGGCCGCGTCTCAGCTGGCCTCCAGCGTCGGCGCCACCATTCACCCGATGGGTAACGGCATCGTCGACGTCTACGTGGGCGGCACCGCTCTGGTACGGGGGTCCAGCTACAACCAGCTGCAGGTCGACGTGGCATCGGCACCGCCGCAGACGGTCTCGGTGGTGTGGAGCAAGGACAGCCAGCCCGCCGGCGTGACCGGTCAGGCCGGCGGCCGGCTCACCACCGCCAACGACATCGTCCCCCGCTATCGAGCCGACCTGGCGTCGGTGGCCACCCAGTTGCACGATGAGGTCAACACCATCCACACGAGCGGCTTCGGTCTCGACGGCGTGACCGGCCGCGACTTCTTCGCCTACTCGTCGACCGGTGCCCTGGTGGTCGACCCGGCCATCGCCGCCAATCCCAGCAAGGTGGCGGCATCCTCCAGCGCGACGGCCACCAAGGACGGCTCGATCGCCGGCCGGATCGCCGCCCTCACCGGCACCGAGTCCTCGTACCGCGACTTTGTGGTCCGCATGGGCGTCGAGAGCCAGACCGCCACCCGTCGAGTCGAGATCCAGACGGGCATCACCGATCAGGTCGACACGGCTCGCGAATCGAGCTCCGGCGTCGACGTCGACGAGGAGATGACGAACATGTTGATGTACCAACACGCCTACGACGCCGCGGCCCGCTTGATGACCACCATCAACGACAGTCTCGACACGCTGATCAACCTGGTTGGCCGATGACGACCACGAGCTCCTCCCAGCGGGTGACGCAGCGCACCATGACCTCCCGGGTCAGCCGCAACCTCCAGCGCAACATGTCGGCCATGGGCAAGCTGCAGGAGCAGCTCTCGTCCGGCAAGCAGATCCAGCGGCCCTCCGATTCGCCGACCGGCACCGTCTCGGCGTTGCGCCTGCGCGCCGACATCCGCCGCAACGACCAGTACAAACGCAACGCCGATGACGGCATGGGCTGGTTGGGCACGGCCGACAACACCCTCACCGACACGCTTGACACGGTGCGACGCGTCCGCGACCTCACACTGCAGGGCGCCAACGCCGCCACCGACCCCACCGCCCGCACGGCATTGGCCGCCGAGGTGCAGCAGCTGCGCGAGCACGCCCTCTCCCTCGCCAACACGAGCTACCTGGGCCAGCCCATCTTCGGCGGAACGGCGAACGTCACCGCCGCCTACGACACCACCGGCACCTACCAGGGCGACACCGGAACGGTGAACCGGACCGTGGGCGCGGGAGTCTCCGTCCAGGTGAACATCCCCGGCTCCACGGTGTACGGCCCGGCCGGCAACGACCTGTTCAAGGTGCTCGACGACATCCAGCAGCACCTCACCAGCAGCCCCGGGTCATTGGGCACCACCGACCTCGCCAACCTGGACCAGGCCTTCCTCCGCCTGCAGGACAACCTGGCGTTGGTCGGTGCCCGCTACCACCAGGTGGAAGCCATGGGAACCCGGGCCGACACCACCAAGCTGGACTCCACCAACCAGCTGTCCCAGGTCGAGAGCATCGACCTGCCCCAGACGATCATGGAGCTCCAGCTGCAGGAGGTCGCCTACCAGGCGGCCCTGGGCGCCGCCTCTCGTGTGCTCCAGCCCTCATTGACCGACTTCCTCCGATAGGTGGCCCCCATGGAACCCCCCGTCATCGAGATGACCGCCGGCCTCCCCGGCTTCCCCGACGCCCGCCGCTTCGTGCTGGTGGAGTGGGGCGAGGAGGGCAGCCCGTTCTCCATGCTCCGGTCGCTCGACCACGAGCGCCTCGAGTTCCTCGTCGCCGCGCCGGTCGTGCTGTTCCCCGACTACGCGCCGGAGATCGACGACGCCCACGCCGAGGCCCTCGACCTGTCGACGGCCGACGACGCCCTCGTGCTGGTGATCGTCACCGTCGGCGAGTCGGCCGAGGACGCCACCGCCAACCTGCTGGCCCCGATCGTGGTGAACGTCCACACCCTGAAGGGCGCCCAGATCGTGCTGCCGCTGGCCCCGGTCGAAGAGCTCCGACGACCGCTCTGGAGCAAGGCCCCGGCGCTGGTCTGACGTCGGTGGCTCAGTGGCCGAGCGCCTCGCGGGCGCGGGCTCGGAGGTCGGGCACCCCGAACGGCTTGTCGAGCACCAGCGCGCCCTCTGGGAGATCGTCCTCCAGGGCGGCCTCGCCATGGCCGGACATGACGAGCACTCGCACGCCGGCGGCCGACAGCTTGGCGGCCAGCTCCAGACCCGACATGCCGGGCAGTTCCACGTCGGTCACCAGCAGGTCGAGCCGGCCGCCGACCACCGTGGGATGGGCCAGGGCGGCGGCAGCGTCGGGTACGGCGTCGACCGAGTAGCCGTCGGCCTCGAGGGCACCGCGCACCAGGTCGCGCAGGTCGGTGTCGTCTTCGACCACGAGCACACATGCACCCTCGGGCGCCGGCACGGCAACGACGTCGAGGGTCTCCGCCGGCACGCTCGCCATCCGCACGACGTGCTCCTGTCCGCCCGTCATCAGCTCCATCGACGACAGGCTGCCACCGGTGAGGGCGGCCAGCTCGGCAATCCGGGTCAGCGCCCGCGCCGACAGGTCGTCCGTCCGGCGGACGGCCACCGTGGCGTGATCGGCCTCGGTCGACACGGACAGGGTGACGGCGTCGGCAACGCGGCCGCCCCCGAGGACCATGCGCAGCACGATCTCCTCGATGTCGCGTCGGTCGGCGAGGACGAGCGCCGGTTCGGCCACCACGTCGAGCGGGCGCCGACCCAACCCGGCCCGGAGCAACGGAGCCAGCTCGGCCACCGTCCGGCCGAGGTCGAGCCGGTGCGGCGGCGCCGACCGGCGTCCGGCCACGGCCGACAGCTGCTGCACGAGCTCGCCCGCCTCGCTGGTCGCGGTGACGACGGTGGCCACCCGATCGGCCAGATCGGCCGGGAGGTCGGGCCGGTTGGCCAGCACTTCGGCCGTGAGCCGGGCCACGGCCAGGCGATTGGCCAGGTCGTGGGCCAGCTGCTCGGCCAGCTCGCCCACGAGCTGGCGATGAGCCTCCAGCTCCGCCGCGTGGTCACGGTCGGCTTCAGCGGGTTGCATACTTCTCCCCGTGTCTCGGCCCGTCCGTGTCCTGCTCTGCGACGATCACGAAGTCTTCGCCGAGGCGCTGGCCAGCCTGCTGAACACCGACGGGCTCGAAGTGGTCGACGTCGTGGGCCGGGTGGCCGACGTGGTGCCGGCCGCCATCGCCCGCCGGCCCGACGTGGTGCTCATGGACTACGAGCTGCCCGACGGCGACGGCGTCAGCGCCTGCCGTGCCATCAAGGCCGTGGTGCCCGAGACCAAGGTCGTCCTGCTCACGTCCAACGCCGACGAGGACGTGCTGGTCGCCGCCATCGAAGCCGGGGCCAGCGGCTTCGTCACCAAGCACAAGCCGGCGGCCGAGGTGATGGCAGCCATCCGAGCCGCGGCGGGCGGCGAGATGCTCGTGTCCTCCGACATGCTCGCCCGGCTGTTGCCCCGCATGAACCGCCAGGATCGCAAAGGGGCGGGCTACGACCTCACGATCCGGGAGATGGAGGTGCTCGAGCTCCTGGCCGAAGGCACTCCGAACCACGAGCTGGCGGCCCGCATGGGCATCTCCCGGAACACCGTGCGCAACCATGTCCAGAACCTCCTGACCAAGCTCGGCGTGCACTCCCGCTTGGAGGCGGTGGCGCTCGCCACTCGTGAGGGCCTGCTCCGGACCCGCCGCTGAGGTGTCCGACGGTAGTGCAGGAGCACCAGTCGCCTGGTCCGTGCGCACCGTCGAGAAAGGGCCTGGCGGCCCTGGCAGCATCGCCAGCCGATCGGAAGGATGGGCGCCGTGGAGCTGACCAGGCCGTTGCCCCCCCGCACCCCCGTTGCCCTCCGGCGCGCGCTGGACATCCGTGTCGTCGTGGTCGAGCAGATCGACGTGCTGCGGGCCGGCATGGTTCAGACGCTCCGCCGCCTGGACGTCCCGGTGGTCGGCGAGGCTTCGACCGCCGAAGAGGCCATCAACCTCCTCCTCACCACCGGTGCCGACGTGCTGCTGCTCGGTGCACGGGTGGACGTGGCGGTCAGCCGACTGGTGGCCCGCGCCAAGGCCCTGCCGTCGTCGCCCCGGGTGGTCCACGTGGCCGACACGACCGAGCGCGACGAGTACGTCAACCTCCTCAAGGCCGGCGTGGACGCCATCGTCCCGCTCGCCTCGAGCATGGAGGAGCTGGGCGAGAC
>JAOBWJ010000410.1 GCA_025463335.1 Acidimicrobiales bacterium | reverse complement strand
ACCCGGACGTGACCGGCTACCTCATCCAGAACCCCACGCCGGGCTGCGACTTCAACGCCGCCATGGAGGCCATGGACCCGGCCAAGGACGCCGACGGCCTCCACCCCCACTCGCTGGGCCTCCTGGCCATGGGGGCCACGGGCCCGCGCCCGGCCACGCCATCAGGCATCCAGGCCATGCTCCAGCACTACGAGGTGCCGGTCGAGGGTCGCCACGTGGTGATCGTGGGCCGGGGCCCGACGCTGGGACGGCCGCTGTCGCTGCTGATGGCGCTCAAGGAGCCGGGCGCCAACGCGGCGGTGACCACCGTGCACACCGGCGTGCAGAACCTGGCCGACTACACCCGCCAGGGCGACATCGTCATCGGGGCCGCCGGCGTGCCCGGGATCATCCAGCCCGACATGGTGCGGCCCGGTGCGGCCGTGGTCAGCGGCGGCATCGTGTTCCTGGGCAAGAAGCTGCTGGCCGACGTCGACGAATCGGTGGCCGACGTGGCCGGCTGGATCACGCCCCGGCTCGGTGGCGTGGGCCCCACCACCGTGGCCCTGCTGCTCCGCAACACCGTCGAGGCGGCGGAACGGAAGGCCGGATGACGAAGATCCACGAGCTGCTGGCGGCCGGGCCGACCCACTCGTTCGAGTTCGGCCCGCCGCGAGACGCGGCGGGGGAGGAGCGGCTGGAGAAGACGCTGCTCGAGCTCGAACCCCTCCAGCCGTCGTTCGTGTCGGTCACCTACGGGGCCGGGGGCTCGACCCGGGACATGACCCGCCAGATCGTCGAGCACATCGCCCGCGACACGTCGATGACGCCGATGCCGCACCTCACGTGCGTTGCCCACACCCGGGCCCAGCTGGAGGACATCGTCACCGGCTACCGCGACTTCGGGATGGAGAACATCCTCGCCCTCGGCGGCGACGCGCCGGCTGACGGCGCCAGCTACCCGAGCGACTTCCTCTACGCCACCGAGCTGCTGGAGGTGGTCAAGGAGCTGGGCGACTTCTCCATCGGCGTGGCCGCCTTCCCCGAAGGCCATCCTCGCTCGCCCGACCTCCCCACCGACCGGCGCCACCTGGCCGAGAAGCTGCGGGTGGCCGACTTCGGCATCACCCAGTTCTTCTTCCGGGCCGAGGACTACTTCCGCATGGTCGAGGAGCTGGCCGCCCTCGGGGTCGACACGCCGGTGCTCCCTGGGATCATGGCCTTCACCCAGGTCGATGGGCTGCGGCGCATGGCCGGCCTGAACGCCACCACCATCCCCGACGAGCTCCAGGCCCGGCTCGACGAGGTGAACGGCGACCCCCGCCGGGTGCGGGAGCTGGCGGTCGAGGTCTGCACCCCGCTCATCGCCGAGCTGCTCGAGGGCGGCGCCCCCGGCGTGCACCTCTACACCCTCAACTTCCCCACCGCCCCCAAGCAGATCTGGGCCAACCTCGGGTTGGGGCCGAAGCCCTGACGAACCGGGCGGGCCGCCGTGTCACCCGACCCTGGTACGGCGAATAGCCTCCCGAGACGTGACCGAGCCCTCCGCCGACAGCGCCAAGATCATCTACACGTACACGGACGAGGCGCCCGCCCTCGCCACCCACTCGCTGCTCCCGATCCTCGCCGCCTTCGCCAAGGCCGCCGGGGTGCAGGTCGAGACGCGTGACATCTCCCTCGCCGGGCGCATCCTCGCCACCTTCGACCTCGAGCCCGACGCCCTGGCCGAGCTGGGCGACCTGGTGAAGCGGCCCGAGGCCAACATCATCAAGCTGCCCAACGTGTCGGCGTCGATGCCCCAGCTCGAGGCGGCCATCGCCGAGCTCCAGGCCCTGGGCTACGCGGTCCCCGACTACGCCGACGCCAAGGCCGCCTACGACAAGGTCAAGGGCTCGGCCGTCAACCCGGTGCTGCGCGAGGGCAACTCCGACCGACGGGCCCCGAAGGCCGTGAAGGACTACGTCCGTAGCCATCCCCACTCGATGGGCGCGTGGTCGGCCGACTCCAAGACCCACGTGGCGACGATGGGCCACGACGACTTCGCCACCAACGAGAAGTCGATCACGATGGAAGCGGACGACACCCTCACGATCCGCCACGTCGGGGCCGACGGCACGACGACAGTGCTGAAGGACGTGGTGCCGGTGCTGGCCGGCGAGATCGTCGACGGCACGTTCATGTCGAAGGCGGCGCTGGTGCAGTTCTACGCCGAGCAGATGGCCGATGCGAAGGCGCAGGGCGTGCTGTTCTCGCTGCACCTGAAGGCCACGATGATGAAGGTCTCGGACCCCATCCTGTTCGGCCACGGTGTGGAGGTCTTCTTCGCCGACGTGTTCGCCAAGCACGGCGACGCCATCGCCGCCGCCGGCGGCAACCCCAACAACGGCTGGGCCGACGTGCTCGCCGCCATCGCCACGTTGCCGGACGCGCAGCGGGCCGAGGTCGAGGCCGACATCGCCGCCGCGTGGGAGAACGGCCCGGCCGTCGCCATGGTCGACTCCGACCGCGGCATCTCGAACCTCCACGTGCCGTCGGACATCATCGTCGATGCCTCGATGCCGGCGATGATCCGCAGCTCGGGCCACATGTGGAACGCGGCCGGCGAGGAGCAGGACTGCAAGGCCGTCATCCCCGACTCGTCCTACGCCGGCATCTACCAAGCGGTGATCGACGACTGCAAGGCCCACGGCGCCTACGACCCGACGACGTTGGGCTCGGTGCCGAACGTAGGCCTCATGGCGCAAGCGGCCGAGGAGTACGGCAGCCACGACCGCACGTTCGAGATCGACGCAGCGGGCACGGTCGAGGTGGTGTCCTCCAGCGGCACGGTCCTCCTGTCGCACGCCGTCGAGGCCGGCGACGTCTGGCGCATGTGCCTGGTCAAGGACATCCCCGTGCAGGACTGGGTGAAGCTCGCCGTCAGCCGGGCCCGGGCCACCGGTGCGCCGGCGGTCTTCTGGCTCGACCCGGCGCGCGCCCACGACGTCCAGGTGACCAAGAAGGTGGAGCAGTACCTGCCCGACCACGACACCGACGGGCTCGACATCCGCATCCTCTCGCCGGTCGAGGCCACCAAGCTGTCGCTCGAGCGCATCCGCCAGGGGCTCGACACGATCTCCGTCACCGGCAACGTGCTGCGCGACTACAACACCGACCTGTTCCCGATCATCGAGCTCGGCACCAGCGCCAAGATGCTCTCGATCGTCCCCCTCATCGCCGGCGGCGGCCTGTTCGAGACGGGCGCCGGTGGATCGGCCCCCAAGCACGTCCAGCAGTTCGTGAAGGAGGACTACCTCCGCTGGGACAGCCTCGGGGAGTTCCTCGCCCTGGCCGTCTCGTTCGAGCACCTGGCCCAGCGCACCGGCAACCAGGTGGCCCAGGTGCTGGCCGACACGCTCGACGCCGCCACCGGAAAGCTGCTCGAGACCGGCAAGTCGCCGGCGCGGCGGCTCGGCCAGATCGACAACCGAGGCAGCCACGCCTACCTCGCGAGCTACTGGGCCGAGGCGATCGCGCAGCAGACCTCTGATCCGAAGCTCGCCGAGCGCTTCGGGCCGATCGCCGCCGCGTTCGCCGAGCAGCAGGCGCAGATCGACGAGGAGCTGATCGCTGCCCAGGGCTCGCCGGTCGACCTCGGCGGCTACTACAAGGTCGACACCGCCAAGGCCGACGCCGCCATGCGCCCGAGCGCCACGCTCAACGCCATCGTCGACAGCATCCACAGCATCTGAGGCGGCTCCTCAGACCCACTTCCCCGGGTTCAGCAGGTGGAGCGGGTCGAGGGCGTCCTTCACCCGGCGGGTCAGTTCGAGCACGTCGGGCCCGAGCTGGGTGGCCAGGTGGCGGGCCTTGAGCGTGCCGATCCCGTGCTCGCCCGTGACCGTGCCGCCGAGGGCCAGGGCCGCCTCCATGATCTCGTCGAACGCCTGCTCGGCGCGGGCGGTGGCGTCCGGGTCGGTGGCGTCGAACGTGACCAACGGGTGGAAGTTGCCGTCGCCGGCGTGCCCGATCACCGGCACCGCCGTGGCTCGTCGCTCGGCGATGGCCTCGACGGCGGCCACCAGGTCGGGGATGCGGGGGATGGGCACACCGACGTCCTCGATGAGCACAGTGCCCAGGCGTTCGACGCAAGGGATTGCCATGCGGCGGGCGCCCATGAGCAGCTCCCCCTCGTCGGCGTCGCCGGTCACCGCCACGTAGGTGGCGCCGGCGGCCTCGCAGGCGGCGGCGATGGCCTCGCACTCCGCGAGGCCGGCATCGCTCTGGCCGAGCAGCAGGGCCCCGACGTCGGCGTCCAGACCCATGGGGCGCACGGCCTCGACGGCGGCCACCGCG
>JAOBWJ010000389.1 GCA_025463335.1 Acidimicrobiales bacterium | reverse complement strand
CTTGTGGCCGCGGAACTGCGAGAGCGTCACCTCCTCGCCGGTCTGCGACTTGAGCGTGAAGTCGGGTGCCTCCTGGCCGATCTCGACGGACACGGGCTGCTCCTCAGGGTTGCGTGGTCAACAGGTCGAGCAGGGCGGCGTGCACATCGTCGAGCTTCGAGCGCACGACCCGCTCCTCGGCGGTGTGGGCCAGGTTGGGGTCGCCGGGCCCGAGGTTGACAGCCGGGATGCCGTGCTCGGAGAAGCGGGCAACGTCGGTCCAGCCAAGCTTGGCCCGCACCGGCAGGCCCGATCGTTCGACCAGCGACTGGAGGAGGGGGCGGGTCAGCCCGGGCAGGGCCGGCGGGTCGGCCGCCACCACCCGGAGCTCGTCGCCACCGTCGAGGGCGCGGGCCAACACGTCGCGCACGTGGGCCTCGGCCTCGGCCAGGGTGCGATCGGGCGCCACCCGGTGGTTGATGGTGACGGTGGCCCGGTCGGGCACCACGTTGTTGGCCACGCCGCCCTCGACCCGCACGGCCTGCAGCGCCTCGTGGAACTCGCAGCCGTCGATCAGTGGCGTGCGGGCCTGGTAGCCGTCGAGCACGTCGAGCAGCCGGGCCAGCCGGTGCACGGCGTTGACGCCCATCCACGGTCGGGCGGTGTGGGCCCGGACCCCGACGAGGGTGACCTCGAACCGCATGGTCCCCTGGCAGCCGGCCTCGATCCAGCCGTCAGTGGGCTCGCCCAGGATGGCCACGTCGCCGGCCAGGAGCTCGGGCCGGTGCTCGAACAGGTGGCCGAGCCCGTTGAACTTCGAGTCGACCTCCTCGCCCGCGTAGAACACGTAGGTCACGTCGGCCACCGGCTCGGCCACGGTGCGGGCCAGCTCGAGGAACACGGCCAGGCCCGACTTCATGTCAGACGCGCCCAGGCCGTGGAGGGTGTCGCCGTCGAGGATGGCCGCCTGGTTGCCGTTGGCCGGCAC
This sequence comes from Acidimicrobiales bacterium, assembly GCA_025463335.1. GTDB lineage: Bacteria > Actinomycetota > Acidimicrobiia > Acidimicrobiales > CADCSY01 > RYN-34. The sequence goes on along the minus strand of JAOBWJ010000389.1, from coordinate 1,563 downwards.
CGTGTCGGTGTGGCCGGCCAGCACCAGGCGGCTCGACCGGCCCAGCTCGGTGCGGGCCACCACGTTGTCGCCCACCCGCTCGACCCGGAGCCAGGGCGCGGCGCGCAGCTCGGCCTCGAGGTGGTCGGCGATCTGCCGTTCGTCGTGGCTCTCCGAGGGGATGCCCACGAGCTCGGCGGCGAGGGCCAGCAGATCGGTCAGGTCGCCACCCCGTGCTCGCGGAGGATGTCGTTGAGGGCGGCCTTGTCGTGGCGCTCGCCCTCGCTGAAGCGCTTGATGATCAGGCAGCACGGCAGGCCGAACGTGCCGCCGGCGAACGCCTTGGGCCGGGTGGCGTTGATGACCAGGCACCACGGCGGCACCACGCCCCGCGACACCTCGTCGCCCGTCTCGGCGTCGATGACCGGGATCGAGGGGTTGAGGATGACGCCGGCGCCGAGCATGGCGCCCCGGCCGACCCGGGCGCCCTCGGTCACCATCGAGCGGCTGCCGATGAAGGCGTCGTCCTCGATGATCACCGGCGCGGCCTGGGGCGGCTCGAGCACGCCGCCGATGCCGACGCCGCCCGACAGGTGGACGTTGGCGCCGATCTGGGCGCACGAGCCGACGGTGGCCCACGTGTCGACCATGGTGTTGGCCCCGACGTAGGCGCCGATGTTCACGTAGCTCGGCATGAGGATCACGCCCCGCTCGAGGAACGAGCCGAAGCGGGCCGAGGCACCGGGGACGACCCGCACGCCGGCCTCGGCGTAGCCGCCCTTGAGCGGGATCTTGTCGTGGAACTCGAACGGCCCGACCTCGACCGTGTCCATCTGACTCTGGCGGAACAGCAGGAGGATGGCCCGCTTCAGCCAGTCGTGGACGACGACCTCGTCGTCGACCAGCTCGGCCACCCGGCCCTCGCCGGTGTCGAGGAGGGTGACGGCGTCGAGGATGATCTTCCCGGCCTCGGGGTCGCCCGGCTCGAGCTGGTCACGTCGGTCCCACAACTCGTCGATCTGCGCCTGGAGGTCGCCCATGTGCGCACGATAACTCGCACTGGCCGCAACACCTTCTGTTAGGTTCCCCGAACATGATCAAGCGTGCTGCCCTTCTCCTCGGCGTCCTCGGTGCCACCCTCCTCGCCGGCTGCGGCGCCGACGACGGGGCGGCCGTTTCGGCCAGCGCGTCGGCCTCGGGTGCGCCGTCGGAGGACTGCAAGGTCGTCGGTGGGGTCAAGGCGGCCCGCGACGCCGAGGTCCACGTCGAGCTCGACGAGTACTCGATCAAGGTCGACGAGACGTCGGTGACCGCGGGCAACATCGAGTTCCACACCACCAACAAGGGCACGGAGGCCCACGAGCTGGTGCTCGTCGAGGGCGCCAAACCCGACCAGCTCACCATCGGCGCCACGGGCCTCGACGAGGCCAAGCTCCCCGCCGGCGCCAAGGTGCTCGGTGAGATCGAGCCGTTCGTGGGCCACGGCGGCGTCTGCACCGGCGTGTTCACCCTCGCCGCCGGCGACTACACGCTGCTGTGCAACATCGTCGAGCCGTCGGGGATGAAGCACGCCCACGCCACCGA
>JAOBWJ010000368.1 GCA_025463335.1 Acidimicrobiales bacterium | reverse complement strand
CCGGCACGCCCATCACGACGACCTTCCGCTCCAGAAGGCACAGTCAGCCCCGAGATCCGACTGGGCCGCCCACCGCCACATGACGCGCTCGGCTGGTAGCGCGTAGCGACCTCAGCTTCGGAGCGCGCAGCTCACGGTCCGAACGCCAGGTACTCATGGACGGCGCCGACGGCGGCCGATCCCTCGCCGACCGCAGCGGCCACCCGCTTGGTGGAACCAGCTCGGACGTCGCCCACCGCGAACAGCCCGGGGTAGCTCGTCTCGAAGGGCAGCGGTCGCCGGCCCAGGGCGTCCCAACGCCCATCGAGGTGTTGGTCATCGAGGGATCGACCGGTGAGCACGAAACCACGGCGGTCGAGCGCGGCGCATCCCGACAACCACTCCGACGCGGGCTCGGCGCCGATGAAGGAGAACAAGGCGACGCATCGCATCACGTGCTCGCCGTCAACGTCGGCGACTCGTATCGACGTGAGGCCGCGATCACCGTCGAGGCTGACGATCCTCGTGTCGGTCCGTACCTCGATGCGGGGGTGGCTCTCGATCCGGTCGATGAGGTAGCGCGACATGGTCGCGGCCAGGTCGGTCCCGCGGATGACGATGGTGGTGGGACTGCCAGCCTCGGCCAGGAACAACGCGGCCTGGCCGGCCGAGTTGCCCCCGCCGGCCACCACTACCGGGGAGGCGGCGCACTGGCGGGCCTCCATCTCCGTGGCCGCGTAGTACACGCCGTTGCCCTCGAAGTTGGCGAGGCGAGTGGCGTCGAGTCGCCGATAGCGGGCGCCGGAGGCCACGATGACGGCGCGCCCGGCCACCTCGGTCTCATCGGACAGGCGGACAACGAGATGCCCGGCCTCCTCCCGCAGGCCGGTGGCGGCGCACGGGCTGGTGAGCTGGGCGCCGAACTTCTCCGCTTGCACGAACGCCCGACGGGTGAGGTCGCCGCCAGAGATCCCGGTCGGGAACCCGAGGTAGTTCTCGATCCGCGAGCTGGCCCCCGCCTGGCCGCCGACGGCGACCATCTCCACGCCCAGGGTCCGTAGCCCCTCGGAGGCGCCATAGACCGCGGCGGCCAGGCCGGCCGGGCCCCCGCCCACCACCACGAGGTCGAAGCAGCGCTCGGAGATCCTGTCGACGGTCAGCCCGAGGTACTCGGCCAGCGCTCCGGGGGTCGGCCGGCGCAGGACCGACCCACTGGCGATGACCACCGGCAGCTCGCTCGGCGGCACGCCCAACTCGCGCAGCACCACGTCGATGGCGGGGTCGCGGTCGGGATCGAGCCATTCATGGGGGATGCCGCTGCGGGCCAAGAACTCCCGGATGTGGAGCGACTCGGGCGAGAACCCGGATCCGACGACGCGGAGGGTGGAGGCAGCGTCGCTCATCAGAACCGAACGGCGGGCCAGGAACGCGGCCAGGATCGTGTCGCTCAGACGCGGGCTCGTTGCGACCACGTGCTGCAAGGCGGCCCTTGGGACCACGATGACCTCGCCGGGCTCCACCACGCGGGCCGAGACGAACACCCGCATGCCGGTCAGCAGGTTCAGCTCGCCCAGGAAACGCCCGGCACCGTGACGCACGATGACCCGCTCCTCGCCGCCGTCGGGCACCACGATCTCGACCGCCCCCGAGACCACCACATAGAAGTCGTAGGCGGCGTCCCCCTCCCGGTACAGAAACTCGCCCACCGCCATCGATCGCCGAGTCCCGAGCCCGTCGAACACGGCGAGGTCGGCGGCGTCGAGCGTCGGGAACGCCACGACGTCTTCAGGGGTCATCGTGGCCATTGTGGGGGGCTGGGGCGAGTTTCGCATCCGGCAGGTGTGGGTCGGGGGCGTCTGCGACGCCCGAGAGCGCTAGTGGGGTGAGCACCGCTGATGCGACCTGCCCGATGCAAAATCCGTCCCGCAGCGCCGCTCGTACACCTCCCGTCCGGGGGCAGTGGGAGGGGATGCAAATGCGTGGACGGTTCGTTGCGGCTGGGGCCGTGCTGGCGACACTGACGCTGGGCCTGGCGGCCTGCGGGGACGACGGCGGCTCGGGCGGGTCCTCCGCACAGGGCGAGACCAGCTCCACCACGGCACCGACGGCGACGTCGGCCGCCCCGTCGACCGAGGCCTCCGATCTGGCTGTCGCCGACTCGTCGCTCGGGGCCATCGTGACCGACGGCGCGGGCCGCACCCTCTACATCTTCACCCAGGACAACACGCCGGGGGAGAGCGCGTGTTACGACCAGTGCGCCGCGAACTGGCCGGCGCTGGCGCCGAGCGGGGACGCCCCGCAGGCCGGGTCCGACATCACCGCCGAGCTGGGGACCATCACCCGCACGGACGGCACCCGGCAGCTGACCCTTGCCGGCATGCCGCTCTACCACTTCACCCCCGACGGCGAGACGGCCGGCGCGACGAAGGGCCAGGGTGTCGGCGGTGTGTGGTTCATGGTCGGACCCGACGGGACCGTGAATCGCCAAGCCCCCTCGTAGCCGTCGAGGTGCAGCGTCGGCCGTAGCCGACTGCTCCACTTTCCAGCTAGCTGGAAGATCGAAGTTGCGGGTGGCCTGACCCAAAAACTCCTGCTGCCAACGAAGACGGCAGCCGCCGTCGGCGCGACGTTGGAACGAAGCGAGGTGCCCACGGCCGTCGGAAGCGACGGAACCACGGCCTTCGCGAACGACGCCGACAGCCGGTGACGTCACCGGGGTTGGCGTCGTGGACGCGCCCGACCCCCGGGTCGCCCATTCGCCGATTGACAGGAGCACGCAATGGCAGACACCTCGACCGCCGAGCTCACTCGGAACGCCCCCTCGCAGAACCGAACAGCCAGGGAGGACGTGCCCAGGGGGCTCCACGGCCATCCCCTCGACGCCAATCTGGCCACGCTCGCCGTCGCCGAAGTGATTGGGACCTTCATCCTCACGCTCACCATCATCGGCACCGCGATCGCGGCCGCCCTGGCCAGGCCGGTGGCCGGCGTGCCCTACGGATCACTTGCGGTGCCGCTCGCCGGCGGCACCGCCCTGGCCATCGGCGTAGCCAGCCTCGGTCACGTCTCCGGAGCGCATTTCAACCCGGCCGTCACGGTGGGGTTGGCCGTCAATCGAAAGTTTCCCTTGGCCTACGTTCCCGTGTATCTCATCGCCCAGCTCGCCGGAGCCATGCTCGCCGCGGTGGTCGCGTGGGGCATGTTCGGAGAAACCGCCCGCACGGTCGCCCATCTCGGGGCCACGTCCCCGGCGGCCGGCGTCGGCGCTTGGAGCGTGATCTTGGCCGAGGCCGTCGTGACCTTCGTGCTCACGCTCGTCGTCATGTCGGTGGCGACCGACAACCGAGTTCCCCGGGGCACCGCCGCCATCGCCATCGGATGGGCGCTGGGTGCGGCCATCTTCATCAGCGGCCCCATCAGCGGAGCGGGCGTGAACCCGGCTCGAGCCCTCGGGCCGATCATCGTCTCCGGACACTTCACCGACTGGTGGATCTACCTCGTTGCGCCACTGGTTGGCGGCATCGTCGCCACCACGCTCTATGAGCGAGTCCTCCGGCGCGGGAACGTGCCCACCTGAGCACGCCGCTCAGCACCCGTCACTGACCCCCCGCCGACTTCGAAAGAACAGACCAAGGAACTGAGGGCCGTCAACGGCCCGCTGACAACTGAGGAGCGACATGACCGAAGAGAACTTCACGACCACCACCGCCGGTGTGCCGGCCGAGAGCGACGATCACTCGCTGACCGTCGGCCCGGACGGGCCGATCGTGCTGCTGGACCACTATCTCATCGAGAAGATGGCGGGGTTCAACCGTGAGCGCGTGGCTGAACGCCAGCCGCACGCGAAGGGTGGCGGCGCGTACGGCCGGTTCGTGGTGACGAACGACGTGAGCGCCTACACCAAGGCTGACCTGTTCCAGCCCGGACGAGAGACCGAGATGCTGGCACGGTTCTCCACCGTGGCCGGTGAGCGTGGCAGCCCCGACACGTGGCGAGACCCGCGTGGCTTCGCACTCAAGTTCTACACAACGCAGGGCAACTACGACATGGTCGGCAACAACACACCGATCTTCTTCTTGAGGGACCCGATGAAGTTCCAGGACTTCATCCGGTCGCAGAAGCGGCGCGCCGACAACGACCTGCGTGACCACGACATGCAATGGGACTTCTGGACCCTGTCGCCGGAGTCGGCCCATCAGGTGACGTGGCTGTTGGGCGACCGTGGCATCCCTCGCACCTGGCGGCACATGGACGGCTTCTCGAGCCACACCTACATGTGGATCAACGCCGACGGCGAGAGGTTCTGGGTCCGCTACCACTTCATGACGGACCAGGGCAACGAGTTCTTCACGCAGGAAGAGGCCGACCAGATGGCCGCTACCGACACCGACTTCCACAAGCGCGATCTGTTCGAGGCGATCGAGCGGGACGAGTACCCGAGTTGGTCGATGAAGGTGCAGATCATGCCGTACGAAGAGGCGAAGACCTACCGGTTCAACCCCTTCGACATGACCAAGGTCATCTCACACAAGGACTATCCGCTCATCGACGTCGGCAAGATGATCCTCGATCGCAACGTGGACGACTTCCACACCGAGATCGAGCTGGCCGCCTTCGAGGTGAGCAACATGGTGCCGGGCATCGGCCCGAGCCCCGACAAGATGCTGATGGGTCGGATGTTCTCCTACGCCGACGCCCACCGCGCCCGCATCGGCGCCAACTACAACGAGCTGCCGGTCAACCGTCCACGCAACGCCGAAGTTCGCAGCTACGTCAAGGACGGCCCGATGCGCCACCACAACCCCGGCGATCCCGTCTATGCGCCCAACTCCAAGGGCGGGCCAAAGGCGGACACGGAGCACTTCGGGGAGCCGGCAAGTTGGTATTCCCAGGGTGAGATGCTGCACGCCGCCCAGACGCTCCACGCCGAGGACGACGACTGGGGGCAGGCCGGCACCCTCGTCCGAGACGTGCTCGACGACGCGGCTCGTGACCGGCTGGTCGACAACCTCGTCGGTCACCTCCTCGTGGACGTGACCGAGCCGGTGCTGCTCCGCACCTTCGAGTACCTGCGGAACGTCGATGAGAACCTCGGCAACCGAGTCGAGGCCGGCGTCCGCGCCAAGCAGGGCGGGCAGGACGGGAAGGCGGCAGGACAAGCCACCCCGGCTCCCGCCTACGCCCAGGCCAAGGCCTAACCCTCCCGGGCGAGACGAGCCCCGTGCAACCGGCGCCACGCCGGTGCACGGGGCTCGGCGTCCGTGGTGTGGGGATCGCACGATGCGCGGCGCCCTTCCTAGAGGCGGATGACCGCCTTGCCGCGTAGGCGACCGCTGCGGAGCGCCTCGAGCACGTGACCGGCGCCATCCAGGTCGGTCGTGGCCTCGATCCGTGCCGTGATCGTGCCGTCCGCCAGCAGGCGTGCAACCTCGTTGAGGCCGTGGGTCGACGACAACGGATTCGTGATCGACGAGATGTTGTGGGCCGTGATCTGGCGCTCGGCGAACCACGGTTCGTCTGCTGCGTAGATCGTGGAGACGAGGCTGCCTCCCGGCTTGAGCATCTCGGCGTCGCGGCGGATTGTGTCGTGACCGTTGACGAGATCGAGGACCGCGTCGGCGCCCTCCGAATGAGATGCCAGGAGCGCATCCACCACCTCGACGGCGTTGGTGTCGTAGACCTCCTCGGCGCCGAGGCGGCGAGCTTCATCGACGTCGCCTCGAACCGTCGCGATGACGTAGGCACCACGGGCGCGCGCCATCTGCACGGCATAGCCGCCCACGCCGCCCGTCGCACCCATGACGACGAGGCGCTGGCCGGCAGTGGTCCCCAGAAACTCCAGGGAGCCGAGCGCAGCGATCGCCGGGATGGGCAGAGCGGCTGCCTGCTCGTCAGCGATGCCATCGGGGATACGAGCGAGCGCTTCTGCCGTCACGCCGGGTGCGATCGAGGTCTTCTCGGCGTACGCGCCGTTCGTCCGGGCCAGGCCGAAGACGCGATCGCCGGGTTGGACAACGCTCGCTCCCGTTGGAGCGCCCTCGACCACCCCCGCGAAATCGAACCCCAACACAAAGGGGTAGGTCGAGGTGGCCGTCAGCTGGTCGACACGTTTGAAGTCGACCGGATTGACGCCCGCATACGTCACGCGTATCAGGAACGCTCCGTCCACCGCTGGGACCGGCAGGTCATGGATCGCTGGAGCCTCGCCGAAGGTCCGAACGGCGAACGCACGCATGTCCCGCTCCTTCTTCCGAGCTGCTCTTGGCTGCGTTGGGAGCTGCTTCTAGTCAACCCGTGTCGGGGCCCGCTCATCGTTGATCGGGCGACGGATTGACGAACGGCCGCCCGAGGCGGACGATCGAGGCGTCGAACAACGTTCGGAGTTGGTGCTCCAGAGGAGGAGACCGATGACCAGAGCGCGGGAGATGATGCACCTGGGCGCCGAGTGCATCCAAGAGGGCGAGACGCTGGCCGAAGCAGCCCGCAAGATGCGGGATCTCAATGTCGGGTCGCTGCCCATCTGCGGCGACGACGACCGGTTGCACGGGATCATCACCGACCGCGACATCGTCGTGAAGTGCATCGCCGAGGGTTGTGACCCGGAGTCGGTTCGCGCTGGCGAGTACGAGCAGGGAACGCCGGTGTGGGTGAACGCGGACGCGGATGAGGACGAAGTGCTGCAGCTCATGGAGGAGCACCGGATCCGCCGCCTCCCTGTCATCGATGAGAGCCGGTTGGTGGGGATGATCAGCGAGGCGGACGTCGTCCGGCGCCTGCCGGAGGACAAGGTCGCCCACTTCGTGGAGTCGATCTACTCAGCGCCATAGCCCCTCCGCTCCGCTGGGAGAGATGACTCGACCGTGGGGCTCATGGGAGCGTCGAGAAGAGCTCGAGTGCGGGAGCGGCTGAGGCCTCGGGAGCTGGAGAACGACGTCAGTGTCCACGTCTTCACCGTCTCGGCGGCGATGGTCGGGGTGTGCCTCACGGTGATCGGCATCATCCAGATCAGCGAGCACCTCTCGACGAACTACACGTCCATCGCCGACGTGCTGCTCGCCATGAACGCTGTGTGCTTCCTGGCCGCCTGCTTGCTCTCGTACCGCTCGCTGCGATCCCCGAGCAACCCGCGGCGGAAGGTGTTCGAGAGCTACGCCGACGTCCTCATGATGGCTGGGTTGGTGGCCATGACGGTGATCAGCGTGCTGATCGCAGTCTCCTTCGTATGACCACTCATGCCTTCTCGACGAACTCGTGGATGACCAGCACCGCGAGGCCGAACATGGTCGTGGCAGCGCTCCGCCTCCAGCCAACGCCCCCGAGCCAACGGACCACCCGCGGTCGTAGTCGTTCGTCAGGCGCCGGCGCGACAACAGGGGGATGCTCGAGGCGCGACGCCATCCTCGAATCGCCGTGGAGCAACGTCAGGGGGCTGCCCATGAGGTTGCGCAGCCGGTAGGCCGCGAGCACGGAGTCCACTGCCGCCTGGTCCAGCCACGTGGCATCGCGGAGGTCGAGCACAGCGCGACCCGCGGCCAGGAGCTCCAGGAGCGAGGCCTGCAGCTCGACGGTGCTCGAGCGGTCGATCTCCCCCCGAAGCACCAGCGTCGCCACGCCGTCGAGATGGGTGAGCTCGATGCTCACGGCATTGCTCGGTTCCTAGCCTCGCCGCCGACGCATAGGACAGGCACAACTCGAAACATCGCAGACGATCGACGCCGCGACTAGGGGCCGGGCCGGTTGTTGATGGGCGGTTGACCATGTGGCTGGTCGAGCAGGCTCCGCACCGCGGTCAGAAGCTCGCCGCTCGAGAAGGGCTTCCGGAGCGAGCTCACTGGTTGGGCGAACTCCTCCAGTCCGAAGTCGCCGAGGCGGCCCGACATGAAGAGGACCGGGAGTTCGGGAAGCCGGCGGCGGACGGCGCGGACCACGTCGGGCCCGGAGAGGCCGGGCATCGACACGTCGGTCAGCAACAGCTGCACGGAGGTCTCGGAGGTCAGCCCCGTGAGCGCCTCGTCGCCGTCCTCGGTGGCGAAGACCTTGTAGCCCGCTCCTCGCAGGATGGTCACCGTCCGGCGGCGCACGTGGCGGTCGTCCTCGGCGACGAGCACGGATTCGGTGCCGATGAGCGCCACCGGCGCCGTTGCACCGATGGCTTCGACCGCGGCGTTGCGCGGAACGACGGGGAACTCCATGCGGATGGTCGTGCCGCGACCGGCAGAGCTCTGGATGTCGACGATGCCGCCGGCGAGGTCGACGATGCGCTGCACCGAGGCCATGCCCATCCCGAGGTTGCGCCCGCCTCCCTTCGTCGTGAAGCCCGGCTCGAAGACCTTCTGCAGGATGTCGGGTGGGATGCCCCGACCGGTGTCCTCGATGGCGAGCACGACGATGGGCGTCGAGTGTCCGTGCTCGGCATTCGAGGTTCGGTGCGCTTCGTGCGTGGCGATGCGGATGCGGCCCCGACCGTCGACGGCGTCGGCCGCGTTGACGACCAGGTTGACGAGCACCTGACCGACTCGACCGCGGTCGGCGGCTATCACCGCGTTCGGCGCCTGGAGGTCGAGCTCGAGATGGATGTCCTGCGGGATCAGACGCCGGAGCATGCGCTCCATCTCGTTGGCCACATCGTTCAGGTCGCTGGAGCCCAGCTGCAGGTCGGACTCGCGGGCGTAGCCCACCAGTTCGTCCATCAGCCCCCTTGTGCGGTTCGCCGCGTCGAGCATCTCTCGAGCAGTGTCCTGCGCGCTCCGGCCGTCGAGCTGTTCGACGAGCTCCTCGGAACCGCCGAGCAGCGCGGTCACGACGTTGTTCAGGTCGTGGGCGATGCCGAGGCTCATCCGTCCGAGAGCCTCGAGCTGCTGGAGTCGATCGAGGCGAGTCTGCAGCTCGAGACGCTCGTCGTGGGCGAGCGCCTCCATCCGATCCTTGGCGGCCTGAATGTCGTTCATGGCGCGTTCGCGGCGTTGCGCGCCGATGACGACGATCGCCAGGATCCCGCTCAGGAGCGGGATCTCGATGAGCTCCGACCGGGCGGTGTTGCCGACCCAGACGGCGTACAGCACGCAGATCGT
>JAOBWJ010000365.1 GCA_025463335.1 Acidimicrobiales bacterium | reverse complement strand
CCTTGGGTGCAGAGCGAGCTGGCGGCCGTGCACGCCCGACTCGACGCCGTACGCCTGCTCAACCACAGGATGGCCGCGGCCATGGAGTCCGGCGAACCCCGTCCCGCCGACGCGTCGACGGTGAAGGTGCTGACCAGCGAGACCGCGATCGAGGTCTACCGCTCACTGCTCGGCGTGCTGGGCCCCGTCGGCCACCTGGCCGTCGGATCGCTGGGCGCCATCCTCGGCGGTCGCCTCGAGCGGCTGGCGCGCCACTCGCAGATCAACACGTTCGGCGGTGGCGTCAACGAGATCCAGCGTGAGCTCATCGCCGGGCGCGCCTTCGGCCTCCCCCGAGGCACGAGGTGAACGCATGAACTTCGAACTGGACGAGACACAGCAGGCCATGTCCGACCTGTCCCGGCAGGTGCTGGCCGACCACGGCGGCCACGACCGGGCCCGGGAGCTCGAGCGAGGCGAGGGTGTCGACCGGGCCGCTTGGGAGGCACTCGGCACGACGGGGTTGCTCGCCGCCGTCGCCGGCGGCGAGGGGGGCGTCGTCGGCGCCGCACAGGTCGCCATGGAGATCGGTCGGCACGTCGTGACCGTTCCCGCGTTCGCGCTCCTGACCGCCCTGATCACCCTCGGGGAACGCACCAGCGAGCTCGAGCTCGATCGCCTGGCCCGGTTGCTCGCCGGCACCGAGCTCATCACGCTCGGCCTCCACGAGGTCGGCAGCCCGGAGGCCACACAGCCGGCCACGACCGTCGACGAGGGACGCCTCACCGGGACCAAGCCGGCCGTCCCCGTCCTTGCTGAGTCGGACGCCGCCCTCGTGAGCGCTCGTGGCAACAACGGGCCCGGCCTCTACCTGGTGGAGACGAGCGCCCCGGGCGTCACCCATCAGGGCGTCCACACCACCGACCGAGGATCCGCCGGCCACCTGCAGCTCGGAGGCGTCGCGGCCCGAGTCGTGGGCGACGCCGCTTCTGTCGCCCGGGCCGAGCAGGTCGCCACCGTCCTCGTGTGCGCCACCCTCGTCGGGATCGGTCGCGCTGCGGCCGAGGGAGCCGCGGCGTACGTGACCGACCGCCACCAGTTCGGCCGGCCGATCGCTTCGTTCCAGGCCCCGGTGCTTCGCCTGGCCGACGCCCACATCGACCTCGAGGCCATGCACGTCACCATGCTGCAGGCCGCGTGGCAGCTGGACCACGAGCCGGACGCCAGCGCCGCCGTGTCGGTGGCCAAGTGGTGGTCGGCCGAAGGCGGCCACCGCACCCTCCACACCGCGCAGCACCTGCACGGCGGCATCGGCTCGGACATCGAGTACCCGGCGCACCGCTACTTCCTGCGCGGGAAGCAACTCGTGGACACCCTCGGTGGCGCCGCCGTCCACGCCCGCCGGCTCGGCGCCGTGCTCGCGGCCGAGGCCACCCGATGAGCAACTCGAACCAACGATCCGCGAGCGGCTCGGCCGCTCGAACGGACATGACAAGCCCCGGCCGACCGGCTCGGGCACTGACCAAGGGGGTACCGAAATGATGATTCGACGATGGATGACCGCGCTGGTCGCGGTCGGTTTGGTTGCCGGCGCCGCGGCGTGTTCGGGGCCAAGCGATGGCACCAGCGCCAGCGCCGGCGCCAGCGCGGGTAGTGGCACGAGCAACACCGATCCGATCGTGATCGGCGTCCTGCTTCCCACCTCCGGCCCGCTCGCCGGCACCAGCACCGTGTACACGAGCATCGTGAAGGCGCTGGGCACCTCGGCCCTCCCTGGCACGAGCACCATCGACGGCCGCAAGGTGAAGGTCGTCCTCCGCGACGACCAGGGCACCGCGGCCGGCACCGCCTCGGCGCTGCGCCAGCTCCTCGACGGTGACAAGGCGGAGGCGATCATCGGCCCGCTCTACACCGGCGAAGCCACCGCTGCCCTTCCGCTCATCAAGCAGGCGAACATCCTCTCGATCGCGATGACCGGCTGCCCCGACTGCGGTGACGGCACGAAGTTCCCGACGACGTTCTCCATTGAGTCCGATCGGCCGTCGCAGATGACCTCGACCCTCGACCGCATGGCGCAGGTCGGCGCCAAGAAGGTCGCCATGCTGCAGTCCGACGACCCGACGGGCCAGGCCTACGGGGACGCGTTCGCCGCTGCAGCCAAGGCGAAGGGCGTCGACATCGTCAAGACCGTGCACTTCGCACCGGGCGCCCTCGACCTCGGCACCCAGGCCGCCCAGCTCAAGAGCTCGGGCGCTGACGCGGTGTACCTGGCGACCGCAGTGCCCACCGACGTCGCCAACGCGGCCAAGGCGCTCAAGGAGGCCCAGTACGAGCCCTACATGTTCGGCAACGCCGCCGCCGCCGTGACGGTCGTGGCCGAGGCCGCCGGTCCCGAGTGGTCGACGAAGTGGGCAGCCAGCGGGTACGGCAAGAACACCACCCGTCCCAACCCCGCGCCGCAGGCCGCGGCCTACGGCAAGAAGGTGGCGTCGATCAGCGGCGAGGCGGCTCTGGCCGCCCCGATCAACCTGTCGGCCGGCATCCTGGACGGGTTCAACCTCATCAAGCGGGCCGTTGAGGGCACCCACTCGACCGACGGCACGAAGCTCGCCGCGTGGCTCGTGAAGAACGGCTACCCGGACGGCATCAAGGCCAACTACACCTTCACCGATACCCGCCACAACGGCATGCGGGCCGAGGTCCAGGCGCTCGTGCAGCCCGGCACCCTCGAAGGCGGCATCCCGCTGCGAGCCGGCGAGTCGGGTTAGTCATCATGTGGGACCTGGCAAGCGCCCTCCTACGAGGGCTCCAAACGGGCAGCATCTACGCCATCGTCGGCCTTGGCCTGAACGTGATCTTCGCCGCGACCGGCGTGTTCAACTTCGCGCAGGGTGAGCTCGTGATGGTCGGAGCAATGCTCGGGGTCACCCTCTGGGCCGCTGCCGGGCTTCCACTCGGGTTGGCGCTGGTGGTCGTCGTCCTTGCGACGGCGGCCATCGGTGCCCTCACCGAGGTTTTCGCCGTGCGCCGGCTCTCGAGCCAGCGCGACGCCACGCTCTGGATGTTGTCGACGCTGGGTGTGGCCATCATCATCCGCTCGTCGGCCACGCTCCTGGCGACGCGAAACGGCGGCCAGAACGCTCAACGGTCGTTCCCGAACTACATCAAGGCCGGCCCGTGGCACCTCGGGCAGCTGTCCGTCGTGCCGCAGCGGGCCGTGCTCATCCCGATCGCGGTGCTGCTGACGCTGGCGGTGTGGACGTGGTTCCGCCGTGCCCGATGGGGACGCGGCCTCCTGGCCATGGCTGCCGACCGCGAGGGTGCCGCCATGCGTGGGCTTCCCGTGGGCAGCCTGGCCGTGGTGGCGTTCGCCCTGGGCGGGCTGATCGCCGGGTTCGGCGGCTTCGTCGGCGGCCCCGTCACCCAGGCGTCGACCGAGATGGGGTTCACCTTGACCCTCAGTGCGTTCATCGCCGCCACGATCGGCGGCATCCCCCACCTCTGGGGCCCGCTCGTCGGCGGGGCCGTGCTCGGCATCGGTCAGCAGCTGACCGCCACGTACCTGGGCTCCGAGCTGCAAGTTCCGATCTCCCTGGCCCTGCTGCTGGTGGTGCTCGCGGTGCGGCCCCAGGGCGTGCTCGGCCGGGAGGTGCGAACGCTGTGAGCGCCGAGCCGGTGGCGGCCGTCACCTCGTCCCCCAGATCCTCCCCGTGGTTGCGCCGATCGGTGCCGCTCCTGCAGCTCGCCGTCGTGGTGGTGGTCATCGCCGTGCTCCCGGGGACGATGCCGAACACCTTCTACCTGTTCTCGCTCACCGTCGGCGCCGCGTACCTGCCCGCGGTCCTCGGTCTCAACCTCGCCGTCTCCGGCGGCGCCGTGTCGATGGGCACGTCCGCGTTCATGCTGATCGGCGCGTACGCGGTGGCACTGTCGCAGATCCACTGGCAACTGCACCCGGTGCTCGGGATCGCCGTGGCCGTCGTGATCTGTGCCGCGGTCGGGGCGGTCACCTCCATCCCGGCGTTGCGACTCGGCGCCTTCGCCATCGCCGTGGTCACCTTGATGTACGCCGACGTCGTCGGAGCGATCTCCTTGCACTTCCGCTCGTTCACCGGAGGCGCCGACGGTGTGAGCGCCTCCGCCGGAGCGGTCACGCCCAGCCAGATGTGGCTGTACGTCGCGCTGTGCGGGCTCGGGGTGTTCATCCTCCACCGCAACCTGTTGCGAGGTCCGTTCGGGCGCGCCCTCATGATCACGCGGCGGGGTGAGGCGGTCGCGGCGTCGCTCGCCGTGGCATCCGGGCGCTACAAGGTGGCGGCGTTCACGATCTACGCCGCCCTGTCCGGCATCGCCGGTGGCCTGTACCAGCAGCTGATCGGCCCGATCAGCATCGAGACGTTCAACGTCGGCATCTCCATCACGCTCCTGCTGATGGTCGTGCTCGGCGGCGTGGCCTCGGTCAGTGGCCCCCTCCTCGGCACGATCGCCCTCACCGTGATCCCGATGATCCTGAACCAGACCTCGGGCAGCGGTGGCGGAACCCGCGACCTCGTCTACGGGATCATCCTGCTGCTCGTGGTCCTCGTGGTGCCCAAGGGCCTGGCCGGCGTCGGGCGCGGCCTCACCTCCTCCAAGCTGCTCGGCCGCGGCAAGGGAGGGACCGATGCGGGCGGATCGTCACCGGCGCCCATCGACGAACACCTGCTCGCCGCCCTGCTCAGTGAGGGGCGCGGTGCCGAAGGAGGTCACCTCGACGTCGACGACGTGGTTCGGACGATCGGCGGCCTCCAGATCCTCCGTGGTGTCTCCATGACCGTCGAGAGCGGCCAGATCGCCGGCCTCATCGGCCCCAACGGATCGGGCAAGACCACGCTGCTGAACTCCATCAACGGCCTCACGCCCGTCGACCGGGGCCGAGTCAGCCTCGGCGGCACGTCGATCGACGGTCCCGCCCGCACCCGGGCGACGGCCGGCGTGGGCCGGACGTTCCAGACCGCCGTCCTGACCGAGCAGGCGTCCGTCCTCGAGAACCTCATGGTCGGCCTCGACGCTCGGCGCAAGGCGAGTCACCTGTCCTACGCGCTGCGTCTGCCCTCGGCGTGCCGGGAGGCCACGGAGCGCCACGCCGAGGCGGCGCGCTGGGCCGCCGCCCTCGGCCTCGGTGGCCTGCTGGGCGCCGAGGCATCGTCGCTGACGCCGCGGGAGCGGCGCCTGCTCGAAGTGGGCCGGGCCCTCGCCACCCGCCCCCGCCTGCTGCTTCTCGACGAGCCGGTGGCCGGACTCACCGGCGACGAGATCGACGAGATCGTCGCCATCGTGCGCCTCCTGCGCGCCGCCGGCATCAGCACGATCCTCGTCGAGCACCACGCCGAGCTGGTGATGGGCCTGTGCGACACGGTGACCGTGCTCGACGCCGGCGAGGTGATCGCCTCAGGCCGACCGTCGGTCGTGCGCCGCGATCCGAAGGTCATCGCCGCCTACCTGGGCGACGAGCTGCTTGCGTTGGACGACGCACCGATCGAGGAGGTGTCACCGTGAGCGACGTCACGTCCGCCCGGCTGACGATCACCGGGCTCCGCGCCGGGTACGGCGCGGCAGACGTGCTCAACGGCATCGACCTCACCGTCGAGCCCGGGCGCCTCACCGTTCTGCTCGGCCCGAACGGCGCCGGGAAGTCGACCCTGCTGCGGTGCGTGATGGGTCTGCTCAAGCCGTCGGCGGGCACCATCGAGCTCGACGGGACCCGGATCGACGGCCAGTCATCGGCCAAGGTGGCGCGGGCCGGCATCGCGCTCGTCCCCGAGGGCCGGCGCCTCTTCGGCCCCGAGCCGATCGCCGACAACCTGCTGATCGGCGGCTGGGTGTCGGGCCGGTCGAAGACCCAGCTCGAGGCCGACCGCGAGTCGATGTACGAGCGGTTCCCGATCCTCGGCCGCCGGAAGAAGGAGGCGGCGGCGTCGCTCTCGGGCGGCGAGGCGCAGATGCTCGCCATCGCCATGGCCCTCATGGCCCGGCCTCGGGTGCTGCTGCTCGACGAACCGTCCCTGGGCCTGGCGCCGAAGATCGTGTCGGAAGTGATGGAGCTCGCCGTCGACCTGGCCCGCCAAGGGGTCGGCGTGCTGCTCGTGGAACAGATGGTGAGCAAGGCACTCGCCGTCGCCGACCAGGTCGCCGTGCTCGGGCGGGGCGAGGTGGTTGCCAGCGGCACCCCGGCCGAGGTCAGGGCTGACACCGCGGTGGCTGCCACCTACCTCGGGGTGGCGGCCGATGCCTAGCGCGAACCGCCACCCGACGGTCGCCCGCCCCTAGAGTGCGCGTCACGCGGATGTCGCCGGCCCGCGCCGGCGCGGCCACCAAGAGGGAGCAGAACGTTGACTGACGTCCTAGCGCCACGGGCTGGTCGCCCCCAGTCGGTGTCGTCGGATGCCATCCTCAACGAGGCGCGGCGGCTGGTTTCGCGGGTTGGCGTCGCGGGGTTCAGCGTCCGCGAGTTGGCCAAGGCGGTTGGCATCGTGCCGGGTACGATCCACGCTCGGTTCGGCAACAAGCACGAGCTGCTTGCCGCGCTCTACATCCAGCGGATCCAGTCGACCCAGCAGCTGCTCGACGACCTGGCGCCGGACGCCCTGACCGACGTGTGCGCCCTCCTCGAAGCCACCTCGCCAAGCCTCTCGACCTTGCGCCGGGAGTTCGTCCTCCACCTCGAGGGCGATGGCGTGTCCAGTCCCACCCTCCGGCCGGAGACCTGGACCTCCCTCCGGACGTCCTTCCGGGCGTTGGCCGATCAGCTCTACAAGCGCTTCCGCAGCGCCGCGGCCGCCGAAGGCGTCCGGGTCGTCGACGGCACCAGGGCCAGGCGCCTGGTGTGGACGACCGCCTCCACGCTCGACTCGCGCCGCAGTGCCATGGCGTTCAGCCACGCCGACGTCAGCTACCGACGGTTCGTCGCCACCTCGCTGCTGCGGGCGCTCGCCGCCTGATCCTGGCGGAGTGGAGGGTCCTGCCGGGTCGACCCTCCGCTGTACGGCCGACCCGGCAGGAGAACGGTCACCTGCTTAGCGCGGACCCCGTCCACAATTCGGTCGCCCCCTCCCTCTGGCGAACCCGCGACGAATGGTCAACAGTTCCGTTGACTTTCCGTCGCGGGTTCGGCAGAGGAGGCCCTGGTAACGCCCGGACTGCTGGGGTAGCGCGCTTATCCGGCTCCCGCTGTTGTCAGTCCTGGAAGCGGGTGAGGACCTTGTCGGCCTCACCCATGATGCGGTCGATCAGCTCCTGGCACGACGGCAGGTCGTCGATCACGCCGACGACCTGGCCGGTCGGGAGGACGCCCACGTCCGTGCGGCCCTCGACCAGCGCCCGCTTGATCAGCACGGCGGTGTTGGCCGCCATCACGACCTGGCTCCAAGAGAGCTCCTGGTTCTTCTTCATCGCCAGGCCCTCCTTCACCATGTCGGTGATCGGGATGCCCGACTCCTTCTGGAACCGGAGGGCGTTGCGGACGGCGGTGACGAGCCCGGTGCCGGGCGGCTGCTTCTCGAGCCGGTCGATGAGCGGCGTGCGCAGCACTCGGTGGGGCTGGCCGTCGACCTCCTTGGTCACCACCGTGTCGGTGACGGTTCGGGAGAGGTACTCCCCCTTCACCAGCTCGGGCACGCGGCTGTCGCTGGTGAGCAGGAAGCGCGTGCCCATGGCAATGCCGACGGCGCCGTAGGCCAGCGCTGCCACCAGCCCACGCCCGTCGAAGAAGCCACCGGCGGCGATGACCGGGATGTCGACGGCGTCAACCACCTGGGGCAGCAGCAGCGTGGTGGGCACCGAGCCGGTGTGGCCCCCGCCCTCGCCACCCTGCACGAGCACGGCGTCGACGCCCCACTCCGCCACCTTCTCGGCGTGACGCTTGGCGCCGATGGACGGCACCACGACCAGCCCGCCGTCCTTGAGCCGGGCGATGAGGTCCTTCTGGGGGGCCTGGGCGAACGACGCGACCTTCACGCCCTCGCGGATCATGAGGTCGATGCGCTGCACCACGTCGGCGGCGTCGGCGCGCAGGTTCACGCCGAACGGCTTGTCGGTGCGCGACTTCACCGTGGCGATGGCGTGCTCGAGCTCCTCGTACGACATGGTCGCCGAGGCGAGGATGCCGAGTCCGCCGGCCGCCGAGGTGGCCGAGGTGAGGCCGGCGCCGGCGACCCAGCCCATCCCGGTCTGCACGATGGGGTACTGGATGCCGAGCAGATCGCACAGCGGCGTGTGCAGCGCGGCATGACTCATGCCTCGGGCACTTCCTTGAGGCGCAGGCCCTTGGGGTCGATGACCTCGTACAGGAGACGCAGCTCCTCGTCGTCCGGGAGCCGGCTCGTCGGCACGTCGGCGGGGATCACCAGCTCGAAGCCGGTGGCCTCCTGCACCTCGGCGGTGGTGACGCCGGGATGCACGGACCGGATGCGCATGCGGTGGTCGGGCGTCTCGAAGTCGAGCACGGCCAGGTTGGTGATGACCCTACGGATCTCGTGGAACTCCGCGGTGCGGCCCTTCAGCTGGGCGGCCCGGTCGTAGCCCACGCCGGTAACGGTGTCGACCTTGGCGCACAGCACCTGGGGCGAGTGGCTCGGCACCCAGTACGACGTGGTGTTGTTCACCGTGTTGCCGGGGGCGCCGCGGTAGCCGAGAAGCTGGGTCTTGGGCTTGGCGTACTCTCCGATGGCAGCGATGTTCTGGTTGCCGTACTGGTCGACCTGGGTGGCGCCCATCATCACGTGGCGCTTGCCGCCCCACACGATGTCGAACATGGAGCGGTAGGGGTTCCACAGCTCCACGACCTTGCCGCCGGGCCACTCGAAGGCCTCGTCGTTGGCGATGAGGGCGGCCTCGCCGTCGGTCATCTGGAGGTCGGGCTCGAACGTAGCGCGGGCCAGCCGACCCCCGACCATGGGGATGGTGCCGATCGGGTTGGCGAGGATCTCGCCGTCGCCCCGGAACGCCTCGGCCACCGCCACCGCGCACACATCGGCGCGGGCTGCCGTCGTCGTTGTCACTTCGCCTCCCATGCGGCCAGGAACTCGTCCCAGGCCTCGTCCGACTTGGCCGCGGCCATGTACTTCGCGTGCAGGTCCTCGTCGCGCTCGTAGTCCGGCTCGCACGAGGTGGGCGCCGCGCCCCCGGGCGTTTCGACCACACCGGTGACGAACGCCCGGTTGATCCGCAGCGCCTGGGGCGGGGCCTCCTTCAGCAGCTCGGCGGTGTCGACGATGCGCTCGGTCGACACGAAGCCCACCTTGGCGGCGGCCAGCATGAGATCGTCGAAGTAGGGGTCGGGGCCGAGGTAGACGGCGTTGCCCCGCTCGTCGGCCCGGTTCATGTGCACCAGGGCGGCGTCGAGCTCGAGGGCCGGCATGGCGATGAGCTCCTCACCGTCGTCGAACGGCGACGTGACCGTCTTCAGGCGGGGGTTGTCGCGCAGCAGATCGGAGCCGAGGCCCACCCGCGTGGGAAGGAACGGCACCCGCCATGCGGCGGCCTGGAGGCCGAGGAGGACCATGCCCTCGTCGTACGGCTCATCCTCGATGGCGCCGGACTGGCGGGCCTTGCGGAAGTGGCCCTCGAGCACGGGCGAGTTCTTGTTGGTGGCGCCGGCGACGTCGGGCGCCACGAAGGCGTAGACCGCCCGCTTGACCTTGCCGGCCGTGCACAGGATGCCGAGGTCGGGGCCGCCGAAGGTGACGACGGTCAGGTCCCGCAGATCGCTCTGGACGATGGCCTTCACCAGCGCCATCGGCTTGCGCCGGGAGCCCCAGCCGCCGATGCCGATCGTCATCCCGCTCTCGAGCCGGCCGACCACCTCTTGGGGAGTCATCCGCTTGTCCGCCATGTCAGCCCTTCGCACCCTTCTCCACGAACGTGTCGCGGTGCTCGTCGGCGACGCCGAGGAGGTTGATCTCGAAAGTGAAGCCCTGCTCGTAGCGGTAGCTCTTGTTGACGTCCCACAGGTCGATGCCGTTCATGGCCTCCTTGGCCATCCGCATCACCCGGGTGTCCTTGGCGGCGATGGTTGCGGCCACCTCGAGCGCCGCGTCGCGCAACTGCTCGCGCGGCACGACCTTCCACACCGAGCCGTACGACTCCAGCTCCTGGGCCGTGGCCGTGCTGCCGGTGAAGTACATGGCCCGGGCCTTGAGCACCGGCACCAGCCGGGTGAGGTGGGTGGCCACCCCCAGGGCGCCGCGGTCGATCTCGGGGATGGCGAACGTGGCGTCGTCGGAGGCCACGATCACGTCGGAGTTGCCGACGAACCCGATGCCGCCGCCGAGGCAGTAGCCGTTCACCGCCGAGACGACCGGCACCGCGCACTCGTAGATGGCCTTGAACGCGGCGTGGCAGCCGCGGTTGGCGCCGACGAGGGCGTCGAAGCCCTCCGTCGCCTGCATCTCCTTGATGTCGACGCCGGCGTTGAACCCCCGGCCCTCGGCCCGGAGGACGACGGCGCCGACGTCCTGGCGCTGGCCGGCCTCGGTGACCTGGCGGGCGACCTCGAACCAGCCGGCGACCGTCAGGGCGTTCACCGGTGGGTTGTCCATCACCACCTCGGCGATGCCGTCGTGAACCTCGGTGGTGATCCCCATGGGTGCGTTCGCTTCCTGATCCGGCGTCAGATTCCGTGTGGCAAGGTACTACGCATGCCCGTCAGCCTCGACTTCTCGGGACGCGTCGCGCTGGTCACCGGAGGCGCCCGCGGCGTCGGCCGGGGCATCACCCAGCGCTTCCTGGACGCCGGTGCGCAGGTGGTCATCTGCGGCCGGACCCAGCCCGAATCGCTGCCCGACGGCGTCACGTTCGTGGCCGCCGACGTCCGGGATCCCGACCAGGTCGACGCCCTCGTGGCGTCGATCGTCGAGTCCCACGGCCGGCTCGATGTGGCCGTGAACAACGCCGGCGGGGCACCGTACGCCGACGCCGCCACCGCCTCGCCACGCTTCAGCGACAAGATCGTCGGGCTCAACCTCATGTCGGTCATCCACGTGTCCAAGGCGGCCAATGCCGTCATGCAGACCCAGGACGACGGCGGCTCGATCATCAACATCACCAGCGTGAGCGGCATCCGCCCCTCTCCCGGCACCGCCGCCTATGGCGCGGCCAAGGCCGGCGTCGAGAGCCTCACCACCTCGCTGGCCGTGGAGTGGGCGCCCAAGGTGCGGGTGAACTGCGTGACGGCCGGGCTCATCGCGACCGAACAGGCCGAGCTGCACTACGGCGACGCCGCCGGCGTGGCCCGAGTGGCGGCGACCATCCCCGCCGGACGGCTGGGCACGCCGCTCGACGTGGGCGACGCCTGCCTGTTCCTCGCCTCACCGCTGGCGTCGTACTGCTCGGGAATGTCGCTGCTGGTCCACGGCGGGGGCGAGAAGCCGGCGTTCCTCGGCGCCGCCGAAGGCCACTAGGAACACAAACCAACACCACGCGTGGCGAGCGAGAGCTCTCACGGGGTCGGCGCGTAGGCGCCGCACCCCCAATAGACGAATCCATCGCGGAACCTCAACACCTCGGCGACGGCGCGGCCCCGCTGGTTGCGATAGTTGATGACGATGGTGTCCACGGAGAAGCGGATGTCTTCGACGGTGAAGTGAAGATCGTCTTCGCCTCGTAGGCCACTCCCCCAATAGGCGCGCAGTTCGGCCTTGCCGTTGACCTCGCCGGACGCCTTTCCCAAGCGATCGATGATGTGCGGCGACGAGAACACCACATCGTCCGCGTAGTGGGTGAGGATTCGCTCCAAGTCGTGCGAGTTCCAGCCCGCCAGCCACTCATCCACGAACCTCTCCGCAAACTCGGCGTCCACGCCCGGACGATATGGCGCGAGCGGTCACCGGCCCGTCATACGAGGCGTTCCGTGTGCGCCAGCCCCGGAGGCCTCAGTGCGCTCGGCGTCAGGCGCGGAGCAGAAGCCGTCCCAACACGGATTGAGCTGGGGCCGAAAGGCGAAGCAACAACTAGTGCAGCACCCGGTCGAAGAAGTCGTCGATGCGCTCGTTTGCTCGCTTGGCCAGCTCCATGGGAAAGGCGACGAAGCCGTGGATGCAGTCGGGGTAGATGTCCAGCTCGGCGTCGTTGCCGTAGGCCTGCCACCGACCGTGCATGAAGAGGGTGTCGTCGAGCAGGTGGTCGGCCGAGCCCACGGTGAAGATCGCCGGCGGGAGGTCATGGAGGTGGGCGTACAGCGGTGAGTACTCCGCCGCCCTCGCCTCGAGCCGGGAGCGACCCGGGAGGTAGCACTCGAGCACGAACTCGCCGAGGTCGCCCTCGAGGATGTCGGGCACGTCGCTGGGGCGGATGCCGAGCCCGGTCGGCGTGCCGCTGAGGTCGTAGACGCCGAACACGAGGTTGGCGCCGCTGATGCGGTCGATGGCGCCGAGCTCGTCGCGGATGCGCAGCAGGGTGAGCGCCGCGTAGTACCCGCCAGCCGACTCGCCGCCCAGGATGATCGGGCCTTGCTCGTGGTCGAGGACCCATTTGGCCACGGCCAGGCAGTCGTCACCGCCGGCCGGGAACGGGTGCTCGGGGGCGAGGCGGTAGTCGACCGAGATGACGGTGATGCGGTGTCGCTCACACAGCTCGGCGTTGCCCGTGTCGTTCATGCGGGGACCGCCCAGCATCATGGCGCCGCCGTGGAAGTGGATGTAGGTGCCGCGGGAGTGGGCCGGCGGGCGAAACACCCGGCACGGCACGCCCGCCACCGCCTCGTCGGTGCCGGCGGGCGACGTCACCTCCAGCGACGCGAGCACCTTCCGCTGAGCGGCCACCCGCTCGTCACGATCGGCGGGAGGCGTGCGGCCACCGCCGAACGCGGCGCGGATGACCTCGGCCATCTGGCGGGCCTCCTCGCGGAGCCCCTCGTACTCCTCCGGCCACAGCGCCATGGGCCCTCCCCGATCCGTCTGAAGTGCAGGAATGCTGCCATGGCCGAGATCGACGTGCTCGATGCCGATCGTTCACGCCTTCGGTTCGCCGAGCGGCTCGTCGAGATCCACGTACTCCCGGACCCTCGTGATGAGGCCGCCCTCGATGGTGAAGACTTGGACCGCATCGAACGAGGCTTCGCCGTGACCCCGCAACGATCCGGATGCCCGGAAGACGCTCGCCACCAATCCGGGGCTGATCTCGCCCATCGCCTCGACCTCGATCGTGAGCGCACGCCAGGCGCGGGCGATGCCCTGGAAGAAGGCCAGCAAGCCTTCCCTTCGCTCGTACGGTCCGCCGTACGGCAGGCTGCGCGAGGCCAACCACTCCACCTCAGGGTCCACCATCCCGAGGATGGCGTCGATGTCCCCTCGTCGGAAGGCCTCGTAGAGCGCCTGCACCACCGCCGCGTTGTCGCCCATCGGACCCTCCCCCAGTCCCCGATGCACCACCTTTCCCCAGGGCGTGCAATCGCTAGGCGGCCAGTCGGGCGAACTCCTCGGGAAGCTGGGCCAGCATGTCGTCGAACTCGCCGGCGATGGTCGACCGGAGGGTGCTCATGACGGCCCGCACCGCCGCGTCGGCGCGGTCGTGAGCCAGACCGGTCCGCTCCTCCACACGCTGGATCAGCTCGTCGGCCCCGAACTCGGCCGGTTGGGAACGGGCGCGGCCGGTGAGCCAGTCCTTCATCGGCCACGGGAGCTGGGCCGCCACCTCGTCGGCCTCGTCGCCGGGGAGCCGGTCGGCCAGCGCCAGCAGGGTGGACTTGGTCACCCGCTCGGCCTCCTCGTTCGACAGTCCCGTCAGACGGGCCACCGACTCGTAGAACTCGACCGGCGTCACGTTTGCCCGGCTACCCGCACACCTCCTGGTGCGGACCACGCGGTTGCGTAGTGCCCTTCAGCCTGAGCTCTCAACCCGCCAACTGCATGGTGGCGCAGGGGAACACGGCGGCCGACGCCTCCGGGCCGTGCTTGGCCTCCAGCCAGTCGCGGGCCTCGGCCCACGTGCGGAACACGGTGGTGGCCGCCGCCACCTCGGGGAGGAGCTCGCCGAGCTCGATCGTCGGGCACACGAAGATCACGTCCCGGTCCCGGATGCGGGTCGCCCGCGTGGCGGCCAGCGGCATGCCCGGGCCGAAGAGATGGTGCGTCCCCAACCCCTCGCTGCCGGCGAGGGCGACCACGATCGTGCCGCCCTCCCGGACGATGGGCTCGGTGGCCGTCTTCCACGGGGCGAAGGCGGTGATGTGCTGCAGGAACTCGGTGTCCTTCGGATAGAGCGAGAGCACGCCCACGTCGGTCCCGGCCGGCGCCTTGGTGGCGAACACGTCCCGGGCGAAGGCCACGCCGGCCCGGTGGGCGTCGACCACGTCACCGGCGAAGACGCCGGCCACGCCGAGCCGTGAGGTCGGCACCGAGTTGACGATGAAGTCGACACCGACGCGGCGGGCCACCTCTTCCGAGAACTGGCGGGCGGCAACGTCGACATCGTCGTAGCGCCCGTCGATGGCCGGGCCCCGGTGGTAGGCCAGGGCCGAGGCGGCGCTGGAGATGCCCGGCATCAGGAGCTTGGCGCCCCCCGAGAAGCCGGCGCCCTGATGGGGCACGATCGAGCCCACGAGGATCCGCAGGTCGGAGGCCACGTAGTCGCTGTTGATCTCGACGTCGCCCACCGCGGTGCAGTTGTCGAACGAAAAGTGGTTGCGGAACCGGCACCGGCGCAGCACTTCGGAGCCGAGCTTCTTCACCAGGTCGTCGCGGATCATGGGCCGGTGGTTGGCCACCCCGCCGATGATGAGCACGTCCTCGGCCGCGATGCCTGCGGCGGCCAGCTCGTCGAGGATCGGTGGCACCAACAGATGACCGCGGGTCGGCCGCGAGAGGTCGTCGATGACGATGCACGGCCGCTGCTTGCCGGCGGCCAACTCCCGCAGCGGCGCCGTGCCGATCGGCGCGCCGATGGCGGCGGCGATGGCGTCCGGCCCCAGGTCGGGCGCGTCGGCCGGGTCGCACTGCTGGACGGACCACACGTCGGGGAAGTCGAGTACGACATCGGCGTCCTCGAACCAAGCGCCCCAGCGGATGGTGGCGTACGGCATCAGCGGGGGTCGTGCACGACCAGCTCGAACTCCGACGGCACCCGGCGGGCGATGCCGTCCTCGAGCACCCGCCGAAGCTGATCGGGCGGCAGGATGCAGTCGAGGCAGGAGACGCCGTCGAGGTCGAGGCGCACCTCGATGCGGTCCAGGGCGGCGTCGGCCTTCACGAGCACGAGGTCGCCGCCGTCGGCCTGGATGACGGCGGCCAGCTCGTCGACCGCGGTCGCCACCGCCGCTATGTCCACCGCTGCACCGCGTTCACCGCACCACCTTGGTGGTCTGCAGCTCGCTCTGCACGAAGCTGGTGAGGGCCACGCCATGCAGACCACCGAGGCCGCCGCACACCACCGGGACGATCTGGTCGGGGCGGCTGCAAAGGAACACCCGGCCGGCGGCGTCGACCCGACCCTTGGCTCGCAGCACCTCGGCGTTGGTGGGCCGAAACAAGCTGATGGGCTGCCAGGCGTGCTCCCACACGTAGTGCTGGAAGTCCTCGATGTCCGGGAACGTCCGTCCGAACCGCTCGGCCCACATCGGGTTGA
>JAOBWJ010000348.1 GCA_025463335.1 Acidimicrobiales bacterium | reverse complement strand
CGGGTGCGGCCCGACGTGCTGCACGCCCACTGGTGGTTCCCCGGCGGCGTGGTCGGCGTCGTCGTGGCCCGCCTCACCGGCATCCCGGTGGTGATCACGCTGCACGGGAGCGACGTCCACATCGCCGAGACCTACCTCGGGCCGGTGGCCCGGTGGGTGCTGCGCCGGGCCGCGGTGGTGGGCACCGTCAGCGAGGCCCTGCGGGACACCGCCATCGAGCGGTTCGGGCTCGACCCTGACCGGGTGCTCGTGCTCCGCATGCCGGTCCTCATGCCCGATGCCGCCGAGGGGGAGGCGCCACCGGCGCCCCCCATCCGGCTGGTCGCCATTGGCCGCATGGCCCCCGAGAAGGGCTTCGATGTCCTGGTCGCCGCCCTCGATGGGCTCGACGCCGAGCTCGACGTGTTCGGCGTCGGCACCGAGGTGCTCACCGGCGGCCGGGTGCGCGGTCACGGCGCCCGCTCCCGCTCGGAGATCGCCGGGGCGTTGGCCACGGCCCACGCCCTCGTCGTGCCCAGCCGACGTGAGGGGCTCGGCATCGTCGCTCTCGAGGCCATGGCCGTGGGCCGACCGGTGATCGCCAGTGGCGTGGGCGGGCTGGTGGAGACGGTGGAGGACGGGGTCGACGGGATCCTCGTGCCCCCCGATGACCCGGTGGCCCTCGCCGATGCCCTGCGCCGGCTGCCCCTCCCACCGCCGCGGGCGGCGGCGGTCGACCGACACCGACCCGACGAGGTGGCGGCCCGCCACCTCGCGGCCTACGAACGGGCCGTCAGCGCAGCTCGAGGGTGATGTCCGTCCCCGAGGCGGGGACCGGCGTGCCGCCCTCCTGCACGAGCGCGAAGCGGAGCCGGTAGCGCCCCGAGGGCGGACGCACCCCATCGGGGGCCACGGCCACCAGCGGGACGGTCACGTCCGTTGTCTCGCCCGGCAGCAGCCGACGGGGCAGGTCGACGAGCCGCCCCCAGATGGGGGCGCCTCCCGCCGACGGGACCCACTCGGCCTTCAGCCGCACGACGCCGCCCGGGGCCGGGGCGTCCTTGTTGGAGGGCCACGGCCGGCCGCTGTCCTGCTCCAGGCGCACCTGGAGGTTGACGGGCACGGCCGTGGGGGAGAGGCGGACGAGCGTGCGCGCCGCGGTGACCCGTGCTCGGAGGTCCGATGGTTGCAGGGGGATGGCGGGGTCGTCGGCCGGTGTGATGCCGGCGCGGGTCAGGCGGTCCTGCTCGGGGCCGGGCAGGACCCACAACGCCGAGTCGACGAGGCCCTCCGGGAACACCAATCGGGCGCCGGCGGCGACCCCCTGGGGCCAGGCCTTGGACCCGAGGACCCATGGCCCGTGCGGCACCGGCTCGGTCGAGGCGTCGAACGGATCGAACTCCACGTCGGGGAGGAGGAGCTGGTAGCCGAAGAACTCGCCCCCCTGCTTGCCGGCGACGTAGGCGATGTCGACCCGGCGGATCCGCAGGCCGGTGAGGCGCTCGACCTCGTGGATCCCTGCGGGCACCGTGCTCGTCAACTTGCGAGTGGTGTGGATCGGCAGGATCACCGACCGGTCGGTGCGCACGAACGAGGCCGTGAAGAGGCCGGCCAGGACGACGAGCGCGACGGGTGCCCCCCAGGGACGGGGTAGCGCCCGCAGCGCGAGCAGCGCGGCGCCGCCGGCGACGGTCACCGCGGTGATCCTGAAGATGTTGACGTACTGCTCCAGCTGGACGAACTGCTCGATGCCGAGCACGTTCAGCGGGTTCAGCACGCCTCGGAAGTTGTCGCTGCCCCACCCGAGCAGCAAGGCGGCCCCCAGCAGGACCGGCACGCCGAGCATGCAGGCGACCTGGCCGAGGGTGGGGCGCCGGTGGGCGGCGCGGGCGAGTGACACGATGCCGGCGGCCAGCAGCACGGCGAGGAACGTCTCGGCGTAGCGGCCGTAGACCCGCTGGTCGACCCGCTTGGGGTCGATGACGAACAGCGACGAGATCGCCAGCAGGGTGGCGACCGACGCGACGACGAAGAGGACGTCGACCCGTCGCGGCGACCTGCGTACCTCCTGGGCGAGTTGCCATGCCCCGAGCGGGGCCAGGCCGAAGGTGGCCACGGTGAGGTACCACGCCTGCCCGGTGAAGGCGGCCAGGGCGCGCACCGCGTTGGCCGGGTCGCGGAAGATCCGCGTCACGACCTCCTGTTCGTCGCTGCCGGGCGCGTCGAGGTAGAGGCGAGCCCGGAGCCAGCCGTGCAGCACCCGCACCGCCACGAGGCCGATGACCACTACCGCCGTGCCCGCGGCGGCGGCGGTGACGGGCAGCCCGTGCCAGCGCCGGGCCAACCACAGCGCAACCGGCGCCAGGACCAGGATGGGCACCAGGCGTGGATGGACGGCATAGGCGGCCACCGCCGAGGCCCCGAACGCGACGGCGGCCGGGACGGTGGGTCGGCGCAGGACCCGGCTGCACAGCACGAAGCTGAGGAGCACGACGGGGAGCACGGCGCTCTCCGACCACGTGAGGCCGGCTTCGAGCACGAACGCCGGGTAGAGGCTCACGACAGCGGCCGTGGCGAGCGCGAGCGGGGGGCGGGCGCGGAGGATGTCGCGCGTGAGCCAGTAGACGAGCGGGACCATCGTCGCCAGCAGCACCGCGTTGAGGACGGTGGCGGCGCGCCAGGCGCCGGCGACGCCGAACAGGGCCGTCCACGGCGCCAGGAGCAGGGCGTAGCCGGCGTGGTAGAAGGCGTCGTTGCCCATGGTGGGGGTGGGGTGGTGCCCGAGGAGCGTCCGGGCGATGAGGAAGGGCGCTGCCTCGTCGGCGAAGATCACCGGCTCGTGGACGGCGGCCACGATCACGAGCCGCACCACGACGGCGGCGCCGAACACCCACAGGACCGGCGCGGCCGAGCGGAGTCGGGACGTTGCTTGCTGCTGCATCAGGCGCCGGCCGTAGCCAGCAACGCACGGCGGCTGCGCTGCGACATCAGCGGCCGCTCGACGAAACGGTACGACCCGATCGCCAGGACGAGAGAGGCGGGGACCACGACGAGCGCCTTCGTCGGGGTGGTGATGTCGGGCCACCGGGCCACCACCAGGGCGATCACCGGGACGTGCCAGAGGTACAGCGAGTAGGAGATGCTTCCCAGGTAGGTCAGCGGGCGCGTGCACAGGAGGCGGTTCACCGGGCTCGGTCGGTCGCCGGACGCGTGCAGGACCAGCACCGCCGCGCTCAGCGCCACGAGCGTCAGACCCCAGGTCAGCCCGGGCCGCCAGGTCAGGCTCGCCGACCAGCCGTACCAGCCGAACACGGCGACGGCCGGCAGCACGAGGAAGGCGGCGACGCGGTCGAGCGAGCGCAGCACCGGTCCGGCGTCGTCGGCGGCACGCCAGGCGACGAGACCGGCCACGGCCGCACCGGTGAACAGGGCGGTGCTCCGCACGTCGGGCCCGAAGTACAGGCGGCCCCACGGTTGCCCCGATGCGGCGAGGTGCCAGCGCAGCAGGCCGGTCGCCCCGGCGATGGCCGCCGAGAGGGCGAAGACGGCCGCCGGCGTGGCCCGGC
Organism: Acidimicrobiales bacterium; assembly: GCA_025463335.1. Lineage (GTDB taxonomy): Bacteria > Actinomycetota > Acidimicrobiia > Acidimicrobiales > CADCSY01 > RYN-34. The sequence continues at coordinate 3,720 of JAOBWJ010000348.1, read as the reverse complement.
GCCGCAGCACCAGGAGGAGCACGAGCGGCCACACCGCGTAGAACTGGATCTCAGCGGCGAGCGACCAGAGGTGCCCGAGGTGCGGCGAGGTCGAGCCCGGCGGCGGCCCGTTGGCCATGTCGATGTTGATGTACTGCAGCGCGGCGACACGGGCGAACGAGAGCCGCAGGTGTCGCTGCGGGTCACCGAGGCTGACGGCGACGTACCAGCCGAGGAGGACGGCGGCGGCCGGTCCCACCCGCCAGGCCCGACGGGCCCAGAAGGACCGCAGCCGCGTGGCGTTGTCGCGGAGCAGCGACGAGGTGATCAGGAAGCCCGAGAGGGCGAAGAAGATGTCGACCCCGATGTAGAGGCCACCCAGGTGGGGGAACTGCAGATGGTGGATCACGACGGCGGCGACACCCAGGCCGCGGACCCCGTCGAGGGCGGTGACGTGCTTGGTCTGGCGCACCATCTCCTACAACGACGCGGGGTCGACCTCGTCGGCCCGCTTCGACAGCCGGACCTGGAGGTCGGCGAGCAGGCCGATGGCGAACACCTGAAAGGCGGCGAACAGCACGATCAGCGTGTTCGTCGTCACCCGGAAGTGGTGGACGTCCCAGTCGTAGAGCAACTTCCCGACGCCCACGGCGCCGAGCAGCAGGCCGAGGGGCAGGAAGATCCGCAGCGGGTTGTAGGACAGGACCAGGCGGATGACCTGGGTCAGGTAGCGGCGGGTGTCCTTGCGCCAGTGGAACTTCGAGGTGCCGGCCCGCTGGGCGTAGTCGATGGGCACGTACTTCACCGAGTAGCCGTTGGCGAGGAACGCCATCGTGATGGTGGTCACGCACGAGAAGCCCTTGGGCAGGAGGTGGAGGTACTGCATGGCCACCTCCTTGCGGAAGGCCCGCAACCCGGAGTTGAGGTCGGGGATCGGGTGCTCGACGAGGAACGAGGCCAGGCGGCGGATGAACCACTTGGCCGGTACCCGGAACGCCTTGTGGGTCCCCTGCTCGGAGGTGCGGGCGCCCACGACCTGATCCCAGCCGTCGAGCTCCTTCACCAGCTCGGGGATGCGCTCGTTGGGATAGGTCATGTCGGCGTCGGTCCACACCACGACCCGGCCTCGCGCCGCCCGGGTGCCGACCTTGCGGGCCGAGCCGGAACCGCGGTTCTGGGCGAACTGGATGAGGCGGATGCCCTCGATCGTGCGGAGCTGCTCGCCCGAGCCGTCGTCCGAGCCGTCGTCGACGACGACGATCTCCCACGTGTACGCGCTGGCCTCGAGCGCAGCGGTGATCCGGTCGATCTCCGCCCGCAGGTGACCGTTCTCGTTGTAGACGGGGAGCACGACGGTGACGTCGAGCTCCTCCTCGGGCGCGAGGGGAGCGGGGGCCATGGCGCCAAGAGGATAGGCCGGGCTGCTCCTTCGCCGATGTGCGGTCCCGTTCGGTGGCCATCACGCCGGTCGCGACCGCACGTCTGTCCGACGACGCCGTTCGATGGCGACGGTCGACGGGTCGGCTCGTCGCGCGGAGTCCGTTGGTGTTCCGACTGCCCGGAACCGTGCCCACGGTCCAGCAGCACCTGTTGGCTGCGGTGATCGATGCTGGGTCCGGCGCGGTGGCAACGCGGCGCTCGGCGGCCGCACTCTGGGGGTTGCCGGGGTTCCGTTGGGGTGAGCCCGAGGTGTTGGTCAAGCGCGCGGGTGATCACGAGTGCCGGCTCGGCCGGCTGTCGGAGACCTCGCTGCTCCCAGCCCACCACGTGACCGTGCGAGACGCCATCCCCGTGGTCACGCTCGCTCGCCTGTGCTTCGAGCTCGCGGCGACGGAGCATCCGAAGCGGACCGATCGGGCGATCGACAACGCACTCCTCCTCGGCATGTCGATCGACTCGCTGGCCGAGGTCGTGGGAACGCTGGCCAAGCGGGGACGACCCGGCTCCGCCGTCATGCGTCGTGGCGTTGCCAAGCGGGGTGAGGGCTACGTCCCGCCGGCGAGCGAGCTGGAAGCCCTGGGGTTGGAGGCGCTGCGAGCGGGTGGTCTGCCCGAGCCCGTCCGGCAGCTCGACGCCGGCGGTGAGACATGGGCGGGCCGGGTCGACTACGCGTATCCGGCGGCGAGGCTCCTCATCGAGTTCGACGGTCGGCGGCACTGGCAGGCGTTGCTCGAGGCCCAGGCCGACCGTCGCCGTGACGCCGAGCTCGTCGCCGCCGGCTGGCGGGTCCTGCGCATCACGTGGGAGATGCTCACCCAGGACCCGGCGGGCGTCGCTCGGCTCGTCGCCCGGGCGCTGGCCAACGTTGCCTGACCCAACGTGCGGTCCCGTTCGGTGCCGTCACGCCGGTTGCGACCGCACATTGGACGGGGGAAGGCGAGTTCGGGTCAGCTGGCCGTGGCCAGGCGCCCGGTTCTGCACCATCTAGCGTCCCGGCCGTGAGGCTCCCCCGGGCGGTCGTGCGGGCCGTGGCCCGAACCAAGCCGCTGGTGCCGGAGGCGGCGTGGCCGGTGCTGGCCTCGCTGCGGTCGTTCGTCGGCGACGGGCCCATCGTGGGCACGCCGTCGTTCCGGCGGGTGCTGGCCCTGGCCGCCCATCCCGACGACGAGTCGATCGGCTGCGGCGGTCTCCTCGCCCTGCTGGCCGATGCCGGCGCCGAGGTGCACGTCTGCTTCGCCACCGACGGCGAGGCTACCATCGGAGCGGCGATGCCGGCCGCCGAGGTGGCCCGGCAGCGACGGGTGGAGGCCGCCGCGGCCTGCCGCGTGCTCGGCACCCGGGCGCCGACCTTCCTTGGGCATCCCGACGGTGGCCTGGCCGACCGGGCCGACGCCCTGGCCGAGGACGTGCGCCGGCTGGTGACCGAGCTCGATCCCGAAGTGGTGATCGTCCCGTGGGAGCTCGACGGCCACCCCGATCACCGGGCGCTGTTCGCGGCCGTGCCCGAGGACGTCGAGCGGTGGGGCTACGAGACGTGGACGCCACTCACCCCCAACCGCGTCGTCGACGTGTCGTCGGTGTTCGCCCGCAAGGAACAGGCGCTGGCCTGCTACGAGACGGCCCATCTCGCCTTCGACGTCGGGGCCATGCTCGCCCTCAACCGGTACCGCTCGGTGCACGGCCTCATGGGACGGGGCCACGCCGAGGCCTACTTCGTGCGATGAGCGAGCCGGACCTGCGCCCTGCCGGCACCGACGACGACGAGGCCATCGCCGCGCTCATCGGCGAGGCCTTTCCCGGCAACCCCAAAGCGCGCCTCGACGTGCTCCGCTGGCAGTACCGCGACAACCCGTTCGGGGAGACGGTCAGCTGGGTGTGGGACGACGGCGGCCGCATCGTCGCCCACTACAGCGCCTATCCGATGCCGTACCTGCTCGACGGCCAACCGGCCGTCGGTGCCAACGCCGTCGACGCCGCGGTGGCCCCCTCCCATCAGGGACGGCGCCTCTTCACCCCGCTGGCCCAGGCCCTCTACGCCGACTGCGCGGCGCGGGGCATGCCGATCGCCGTCTGCTACGCGTCCAACCCCATCGCCATCAAGGGCGTGGCCCGGGCCGGCGTCGAATGGCAGCCCCGGCTGCGCACCTTGGTCCTCGCCGTCGACGACGCCTGGCTGGCCCGGCGCTTCCACGTGCCGGCGCCGGTCGGCGGGCTCGTCCGCCGGGCTGTGTTCGCCCTCGGCCGCGGCCCGACCGGCGACGAGGTCGACGGTCCCCCCGGCGGGCTCGACGACCTGTGGTC
>JAOBWJ010000344.1 GCA_025463335.1 Acidimicrobiales bacterium | reverse complement strand
TCTCGACGGCGGCGAAGATGCCCTGGAGGAAGTCCCGGTCCTCGGGCTTCACCGGCGCCACCGAGAACCCGCAGTTGCCGGCCACCACCGTGGTGACCCCGTGGAAGCACGACATGGTGGCGTAGGGGTCGAACGTGATCTGCGGGTCGTAGTGGGTGTGGGCGTCGACGATGCCGGGCGACACGATCATGCCGGTGGCGTCGATCTCCTCGTCGGCCGTGGCGCCGTCGAGGTGGGCCAGGGTGGCGACCTTCCCGTCGCGGATGCCGACATCGACGCGGCGCCGGGGCAGCCCCGAACCGTCGACGACGAAGCCGCCGCGGATGATGAGGTCGTAGTCAGCCATCGGTCCCTCCCCCTTCACTTCGAAGCATCGCCTTGCGGACGAGCGGCAGCACCTCGTCGCCCAGTGCGGTGATCTGGTCGCGCACCTGCTCGGGCCCGACGCCGGGCACGGTCACGCGGATGTTCAGGGCGTCGGCGCCCGTGTCCCGGAGGGCGTCGAGCAGCTTGTCGGCCTCCTCCGACGCGTCGGTCACCGACACCACTTCGTCCGCACCCCAGTTCTTCATGGCCGATGCGCTGGAGTAGCTCTTGTAGACGTCGACCTGCTTGTCGAGGTCGGCGCGGGGCGGCTCGCCGAGCCACGCCCGTCGGATCAAGATGGCGGCGCCGGTGCCGCCCGACTCCTTGTAGAGGGAGATGATCTCGCGGCACCGCTCGATGGCGGTCAGGGAGTCGAGGATGATGCCCGCGCCCAGGCGGGCGGCCCGCTTGACCGACGTGTTGCTGTTGACCGCACTCGTGATGGGGATCGGGTCGGCGGCGCACGCGGCGATGGCCGGGTCGCCGACCATGCCGTCGCCGCCGTCGTCGCCCCGCAAGAGGGCGGTGACCCGCTCCATGCCGGCGGTGAACCGCCTGGCGAGCTGGTCCATGGGCATGTCGAGCAGCTCGAAGTCGGCCGGCAGGCCGCCGGCAGCGACGCCGAGGCCGACCCGACCGGGGAAGCGGGCGTTCAGCCAGGCCGCCTCCTCGGCGACGATGGTCGGCACCCGCAGGGGGAGGAGCACGGGCGAGGCGGCAGCCCAGCCCGTCGCCATGGCCTCCAGGCACCAGCCGGCCATCTGCTGCGGGTTGGGCAGGTAGCCGTAGAAGCCGGCGTGGTGCTCGCTGACCATCACGCCGTCGAAGCCATGTGCGGCGGCGAGGGCGGCCTGGCCCGTCAGCTCCTCGACGATGGCCGGGGCCTCGCGGTCGAGGTGCGGGTAGAGGCGCAGCGAGATCGAGCCCGGAGCCAGCGGCGCAGTCATTTCCCCCCTTGACCAAGTTCTCTTGTGCCTAAGATACTTGTTCACGAGAGAGTAGCCGAGAGGGGGACCGATGGCGCTCGAGATCACGCCGGTGACCACCGTCATCGGGGCCGAGGTGCGCGGCGTCGACCTGCGCGACGACCTCGACGCCGTCACTGTCGGCGCCATCCGCCAGGCCCTGCTCGACCACCTGGTGCTCTTCTTCCGCGACCAGGAGCTCGACGACGACGCCCACCTGGCGTTCGCCCTGAAGTTCGGGCCGCTCAGCATCTCGCCGCTGGCCACCAAGTACCAGGACAGCCCGGCCATCACCGTGCTCGACCAGGTCGCCCCCAAGGGCGAGGGCGCGGATGAGTGGCACAGCGACAACACGTTCATGGCCAACCCGCCGCTGGGGTCGATCCTGCGCTGCGTGCAGCTGCCGTCGGTCGGTGGCGACACGTGCTTCGCCTCGATGTACGCCGCCTACGAGGCCCTGTCGCCCCACCTCCGCCAGCTGGTCGACGGGCTCACCGCCGTGCACGACATCACCAAGTCCCTGCGGAGGGCCATCCGCGATGGACACACCACCCTCGACCTGGCCGAGACGCAGGCCAAGCTCCCGCCGGTCGAGCACCCAGTGGCGCGGGTGCACGAGGAGACCGGGCGCAAGGCGCTGTTCGTGAACCGCAACTCCACCACCCACCTCGTCGGTCTCACCGAGCGGGAGAACGAGGCGCTCCTGCCGTTCCTGCTCGAGCATGCCCGGTCGCCCGAGTTCCAGTGCCGGCTGCACTGGGAGCCGGGCACGGTGGCGTTCTGGGACAACCGCTCGATGCAGCACTACGCCGTGGCCGACTATGCCGAGCGTCGCGTCATGCGCCGGGTCACCGTCGACCAGAGCTCATGACTGATCTGGACCGCCACCTGGAGGACGGGGGGATCAGCGGGGTCTTCACCCGCCTGACCCGGGTGGGTTTGCTGCTCGACGCCTTCCAGCACCGCTGCCTCGACGAGTTCGGCCTGCGGTTCGTCGACTTCTCGGTGCTGCGGGTCGTCGAGCTGGCGGGCGAGCTCACGCCGTCGGAGCTGGCCGAGCTGACGCTGCGCTCGACCGGCGGCATGACCCAGATCGTCGACCGGCTCGTCAAGGCCGGCCTGGTCCTGCGCTCACCCGACCCGAACGACCGGCGCAAGGTCGTGATCGGCCTCACGCCGAAGGGCCGTCGCCTGACCGACAAGGCCCAGGTCGCCTACGCCCGCGAGCGGGCCCGCGTGCTGGGACCGCTGTCCGAGCGCGAGCTGCACGACATCGACGCCGCCGTCCGCCGCCTCCTCGACCTGCTCAGCGACGACGCCGCCGAGGAGGCGGTGTCGTGACCGCCTCAGGCGAGCGTCGTGCTCGATGCCGCGCCACGGATGGTCACGAACGTCATGCCGTCGTCACCCGCGGTGAAGCCGTACTCGTGACCGGCCTCGAGCGCCATCGAGTCGAGCGGCCCGAGCGTTGGCCCGCCGTCGAGCATGGTCAGCGAACCCTCGATGACCATGATGAGCTCGTCGTGGTCATGCCTGTGGGCCGGCACCGTGTAGCCGCCCGGGAACCACGAGATCTGGCTGAAGAAGCCACCTTCGCCGCGAGCGAGGTACTTGCGCCGGGCGCCCGCGCGCTGGGCCTCCTCGACGAGCGCCTTCGGTGCACCCGACGCGGTCTCGTCCGGGAACGGAATGGCATCGACGAAGAAGTAGCTGGCCCCCATGGGGAGCCACACAACCACGCCAGGGGGAGAATGTGAAGGACGGATTCAAGGTCTTCGACGCCGATGCCCATGTGATCTATCCGAAGGACCTGTGGTCGCGGTACCTGCCCGAGAAGTTCCGCGACCGCATCGGGTTGCGCCAGCCGATCGAGGGCTGGGAGGCCTACAACCCGGTCACCGTCGACGGGAAGTGGACCCAGCACGACACGTCGCTCTACGGCCGGTTCCAGCGCTACATCGACTGGACGGCCGACGACATGATCGCCAAGTACGGCGACTGCGTGCTCAAGGGGTTCAGCGGCGACGCCGTGGCCGAGGCCATGCAGGTCGACGGCATCGATCTGTGCGTGGTGTTCGGACCGGAGTACGACCTGTGGGTCGAGGGCATCGACCCCGAGCTCCAGGCCGCCATGGTGCGGGCCTACAACCACTGGGGTGTCGACATGCGCGAGCTGTCGAACAAGCGGGTCCATCCGGCCAGCCCCATCCCGCTCAACGACGTGAGCCGGGCCTTGGTGGAGATCCAGTACGCGTACGACGAGTGCGGCGTGCGGGCGTTCTGGGCCCGCCCCGGCGAATTCAACAAGCGCACGCTGGGCGACCGCTACTACAACCCGATCTGGGAGCTCCTCCAGGACCTCGACGTCACCTTCTCGACGCACGAGTTCATGGGCCTGCGGGGCACCACGTTCGGCTCCGACCGGTTCAAGACCTACAACGAGTGGCACACGGTCGTGCACCCGTTCGAGGCCATGGGCGCCATCACGTCGATGATCACCCACGGCGTCTACGAGCGGTACCCCCGCCTGCGCGTGGCCTACATGGAGGCCGGCTGCGGCTGGCTGCCGTCGTGGCTGCACCGCATCGATGAGCACCTCGAGCTGGCCGGCAAGGAGTTCCCAGAGCTGACGATGTCGGCCACCGACTACTTCAAGCGCAACTGCTGGATCACGACCGAGTGCGAGGACCCGTTCGTGGCCGACGTCATCCGCTGGATGGGCGACGACCGGATCCTGTTCGAGTCTGACTTCCCGCACCCC
>JAOBWJ010000335.1 GCA_025463335.1 Acidimicrobiales bacterium | reverse complement strand
CTCGAAGCTGGCCGCCCTGGTCGGCGGGCTCAAGAGCAAGAAGGTCGACCTGGCCTACTCCAGCGACGACTCCCGCAACCAGCGGGCGGCCGAGCTGCTCCAGACCCAGCTGTCGGCCGCCGGCCTCGACGTCACCACCCGGGGCATCCCGATCGCCCAGGTGTTCGACCTCCCCAACCACCCCGACCAGATGCCCGACATCCTCCTGGCCATGGTCAACCCCGACGCCGCCCACCCCGACACGTGGATCCGGATCTTCATGAACTCGACGGGCGCCCTGAACTGGCTGACGTGCAAGGTGCCGGCGGCGGACGCCGCCATGGACGAGGGGCTCAAGGCCACCGACCCGGCGGTCATCGAGGCGGCCTACGCGAAGGCCGGCGACGCCATCGTCGCTTCGGGGTGCTTCCCGACGATCGCCGACATCAAGGAAGTCGTGGTGGCTCAGAAGGGCTACACGAACTTCGTCCACCAGAAGCCGACGCTGTTCACCATCCGCTTCGGCGACTTGAAGCCGGGCGCCTAGAAATGTCAGGAGGGCGTCAGCAAGGGGCAAAGCAGCCGTCTTGGTACGGAGACGCCCGGTCAACGTCGCGGTCCTACGGTCCACGGCGATGACCTTCACATCGGTCCAGCCGACGGAGGTCGCGTCACCGCGATCGCCGTCGGCCCCCCCGCTCGTGACCATCGAGGGCCTGCACGTCACCTTCGAGCGCGGCGGTCGTGACGTCCGAGCGCTCCGAGGCGTCGACCTCTCCATCGCCCCCGGCGAGATCCTGGGCGTGGTGGGGGAGTCGGGCTCGGGCAAGAGCGTGCTCGGGCTCTCGATGCTCGGGTTGCTGCCGACCGAGCCCCCGCCGCGCCTGGAGGGCTCGATCGAGGTGTGCGGGGTCGATGTCGTGCACGCCGACGACGACACCCGCCGGCGGTTGCGGCGTCGCCATCTGGGCGCCATCTTCCAGGACCCGATGACGTCGCTGAACCCGACGATGCGCATCGGTCGCCAGCTGGCTGAGGTCGCCGGGACCGAAGCGGAGGCCGTCCGGTTGCTCGATGCCGTCGGCGTGCCGGAGCCGAAGCGTCGGCTGCGCAGCTTCCCCCATGAGCTCTCGGGCGGCCTGCGCCAGCGGGTCATGATCGCCATGGCCGTGGCCGGCGAGCCCTCGTTGGTGGTGGCCGACGAGCCCACGACGGCGCTCGACGTCACCGTGCAAGCCCAGATCCTCGAACTTCTTGGCCACCTGCGCGACGAGCTCGGCTGCAGCTTCGTGCTCGTGACCCACGACCTCGGCGTTGCTGCGCAGGTGTCGGACCGCATCGCCGTGCTGTACGGCGGCCGTATCGCCGAGGTGGGTGCCGCGGCCGACGTCCTCGAGCGCCCCGCTCACCCGTACACCGTCGGGCTGCTCCGGTCGCGGCTGACGCTCCAGGCCCGGCGGGCCGGCCCGCTGCCCACGCTCATCGGTGAGCCACCCGACCCCCGCGCCCATCCGCCCGGCTGCGCCTTCGCTCCCCGGTGCACCCTCCACGTCGACGCGTGCGACGAGACCTTGCCGGACCTGGTGTCCGCCGGCGGTCACCCGGGTGTGGCGGCCTGCATCCGGCTGGATGTTCCGTTGGCCGAGGAGGTGGCGCTCGTCGACGCCTGGCCGGAGGTGGAGGCGGTGTCGGCGATCGAGCCCGCCGTACGTCTCACCGCCGTCTTCAAGGACTTCGAGCTCAAGTCGGGATGGCGCTCGAAGGAAGTGCTCCACGCCCTGCGCGGCGTCGACCTCGAGGTTGCCGAGGGTGAGTCGGTGGCGCTGGTGGGCGAGAGCGGCTGTGGCAAGTCGACACTGTTGCGGGCCATCGCCGGCCTCCTGCCCATCGACGACGGCGCCATCGCCCTGGGCCCGGGTGCGCGCCCGCAGATGGTGTTCCAGGACGCCGGCGCCTCGCTCACGCCGTGGCTCACCGTCGGTGAGCTGATCGGCGAGCGCCTCCGTTCCGAGGGTTGCGGTCGCTCCGAGCGGGACCGGCGGGTCAGGGAGGCCTTGCAGCTCGTGGGCCTCCCGGCCGAGGTGGCCGAGGCCAAGGCCGTCCAGCTCTCCGGCGGCCAGCGTCAACGTGTGGCGCTGGCCCGGGCCACCGTCGTCCCACCCGAGGTCCTGCTGTGCGACGAGCCGACGAGCGCGCTCGACGTGTCGCTGGCGGCCACCGTGCTCAACCTGCTGGGCCGGCTGCGACGGGAGCTGGGCATGGCCATGCTGTTCGTGACGCACGACCTGGGTGCCGCCCGTGTGGTCGGCGACCGCATCGCGGTGATGTACCTGGGCCGCATCGTCGAGGTCGGACCGGCCGAGGAGGTGGCGTCGGCACCGCAGCACCCCTACACCCAGGCCCTCCTGGGCGCCGTTCCCGGCGTCGGTGCCGCCGCCCGCCGGACGCGCCTGGAGGGCGAGCCGGCGAGCCCCCTCCGACCGCCGAGTGGCTGCGCCTTCCATCCGCGCTGTTCGCAGGCCGTCGACGCCTGCCACACCGACGGTCCTGAGCTGGTGACGTTGCGGGGGTCGTCGGGCCACCGGGTGGCGTGCGGCCCGGCGCACGCGGCGGGTGGGTGGGGCTGATGGCGCTCGCTGAGCCGTACGTCGCGCCGGCGCTCCGCGGCCGCTTCGGGCGCACCCGACGGCGGACGCGCTGGTCGAGCGTGTCGCACGTCGACCAGATCGCCATCGGTGCCCTGGTGGCGGTCACCCTGCTCGCCGTCGTCACCCCATGGATCGCACCTCACAGCGCCACCCGCCCGGCCGGGACCTCGCTCGTCCACCCGTTCCACGGGTTTGTGTTCGGCACCGACGAGGTGGGCCGCGACGTCTTCAGCCGCGTCCTCTACGGGCTGCGCACCAGCTGGCTGGCCGCCCTCCTGGTCATCGCGTCAGGCGTGCTCATCGGCGGGCTGATCGGGCTCGTGGCGGGCGCCGCCGGCGGCTGGATCGACAACGTGTTGATGCGGATCACCGACGCGTTCCTCTCCTTGCCGGGCCCGATCCTCGCCATCGCCGTCGTGGCCGCCCTCGGGCCGTCGCTGTCGCACACCCTGATCGCCGTGATGATCGTGTGGTGGCCGTTCTACGCCCGCATCGTGCGCGGCGAGGTCCGAGCGCTCGCCGCCCGACCCCACCTCGAAGCGGCGCGGCTAGCGGGTGTCGGCCGGGTGCGGCTGGCCGTCCGGCACCTGTTGCCCGGCGCCATCCCCGCCACCGTGGTGACCGCCAGTCTCGACGTCGGCAACCTCGTGCTCACGCTCGCCGCCCTCTCCTTCCTCGGACTCGGGGCACCGGCGCCCGCGCCCGAGCTCGGAGCCATGGCCGCACGCGGCCTGCCCTACCTGCTCGAGCAGTGGTGGGTGCCGGTGATGCCGGGGCTGGGCGTGCTGTTCCTGGCCCTCGTGTCCAACCTGGCCGGCGACGGCCTCCGCGACCTGATCGGCGACCGATGACCCAGTTCGTCCTCAAGCGACTGGCGGCCATGGTCGCCGTGCTGCTGGTGCTGGCCGCCACCGTGTTCGTGCTCCAGCGGCTGACGCCGACCGATCCCGTCCACGCCATGCTCGGCGGCAACGCGTCGAAGGCGATGATCGCGGCGGAGAAGCACAAGCTCGGGTACGACAAGCCGATGGTCGCCCAGTACGTCGACTACATCGGCGGGCTGCTGCACGGCGACCTCCAGATGTCGCTGCGCACGCGCCGACCGGTGGCCACCGATCTCGGCCAGTACCTGCCCGCCACGCTCGAGCTGACCCTGTTCGCGCTGGTGGTCGCCGTCGTGCTGGGCGGGCTGATGGGCATCGCCACCGCTGCTCGGTTCCGTGGCTCCGGCGTCCTGCGGGTGGTGCTCTTGAGCGCTGCCTCGGCCCCCAGCTTCCTGCTGGCCGTCTTGGGGATCCTGCTCTTCTACCGAAAGTTGGGGTGGTTGCCGGCCACCGGTCGCTCCAGCGTGGCGAACGTGCCGACAGGCCCGACGGGCCTGCTCACCGTCGATGGGCTGCTGCACGGGCGCCTCGACGTGGTGACGGACGCCTTCAAGCACCTGGTCCTGCCCGGCCTGTGCGTCGGCATCGGGCCGGCGATGTCCATCGGCCGGGTGCTGCGCTCGAGCCTGGTCAACACGATGCGGACCGACTACGTGCGCACGGCACGGGCGAAGGGTCAGCGGGAGTCGGTCGTCCTGCTCCGTCATGCCGTCAGGAACTCCTTGGGCCCGGCCCTGTCGATGACCGGGCTGCAGGTCGGCCTCATGTTCGCCGGCGTGGTGGTGATCGAGCAGGTCTTCGCCTGGCCCGGCATCGGCCTCTACACGATCCAGTCGATCCCTCGGACGGACTTCCCGGCCATCGCCGGCGTGACCCTCGTCCTGGGGGCCGGCTACGTGATCGTGAACGCCGTCATCGACGTGCTGCAGGCCGCAGCCGACCCGAGGATCGCACTGTAGGGGTCACCAGGACGGGGCGCCGAGCTCGGCCGTGAGCTTGGGCCAGACGTCGGGGTCGTGGCCCGGCACGAGCCGGTAGCCCTTCTCGGCGGCGATGGCCTTCAGCCGCCGGATCGGCTCGATGGTGTCCTCCGCCTCGCAGTTGATGAAGCCGCCCACGGCCAGCTCGTGGTCGATGTTCTCCTGCAGGTCGGCGGCGTCGAACGCGAACACGAAGCCGGGGATGCCGACCTCGTCGGCCAATCCGTCGGACAGGGTCACCATGAAGCTCTGGTGGCCGGGCGTGTGGCCGTAGGTGGGGATGGCCACGATGCCGGGCGCCAACTCGACTTGGCCGTCGGCCAGCTGCCATTCGATCGCGGGGTCGTCGTAGTCGACGCGGAAGAGGCCGTGGTGCTCGGGGTCGGGATGGTCGTGGAGGCCGTAGTCGAGGTCGCGGCGCTGGCAGTGGACCGGCACGCGACCGGCGAAGTGGCGGAGGCCGCCGGCGTGGTCGTTGTGCAGGTGCGAGACGGCCACCGCGACCACGTCAGCCGGGTCGACCCCGACGAGCTCGAACGTGGCCTCGAGGGAGTCGCCGGCCACGGGGGGCAGGATGGCCTCGATGCTGTGGTTCGTGCCGTGGAACCGCCGACGCAGTGTCGGATCTCGGATGAGCGAGTCGTTGAATCCCGTGTCGAGCAGCAGCCAGCCGCCGTCGAGTTGGCACAGCACTCCCGGCACTGGCTCCCGAAGCCGGATCGACGGATCGGCGCCGTGCACGGAGATCGACTTCGGCAGGTCTTCCCAGCCGAACGTGAGCGGGATGAGCCGCCGAACACTCATGGCACGACGCTACGGACGCTGCATTGCACGTTCGTTGTCCCGGTGTGAAGGGAGGATTTCCGGGCCGCTTCAGTCGGCGGGCGGGCGAGGGGGTCGGAGATACTCCGGCTGCCATTGCTTGAACAACTTGAGGTAGGTGATGACGTCGACGTCCTTGACGCCGGGGATGGCCCGGATCCGGTCGTTCACGAGGGCGAGCAGGTCGTCGTTGTCGATGCACACGATCTCGGCCAGGCAGTCGTAACGGCCGGCGACGACGGCCACGAAGTGCACACCTTCGATGGCGGCAACGGCCCGGCCCAACTCGCCGAGGTCGCCGGTGTAGGTGATGCCGACCATGCCAGTGATGTTGAAGCCGAAGGCGAAAGGGTCGGCGACCGCCGCGATCTGCACGGCGCCGCTGGACAGCAGCCGTTGCACCCGGGTGCGCACGCCCGCTTGGGACATGCCCACGAGCTCGGCAAGCTTGGCGTACGAGGCCCGGCCGTCCTCCTGGAGGGCGAGAACGAGCGACCGGTCGACGTCGTCGAGGGCGAGGCGGTCGCCATTCGGTGATCGCTCGGCCATCGGGAGCCGAGCGTAGACGGAGGTCCCCGAGCGGCTGGCTACCGAAACACGCACTTCACGAACGCCGGCGATCTCTCCCTCGGGACACTTCATGTGGGGTTTGGCCTGGCGCCGTGCGT
>JAOBWJ010000291.1 GCA_025463335.1 Acidimicrobiales bacterium | reverse complement strand
CGACGCGCCACGCCTCGCGGGCGACGACGAAGCGGTCGAACTCCTCGAGCCGGTCGGCCTCGACGTAGGGCCGGAAGTCGGCCACCGGCGGACCGGCGTGGCCGTCGGCAGAGATGAGCACCAGGCGTTCGGACCTGTGTTTCTCCTAGCTCTCGACGAAGCGCTCGACGCCTCGCCAGTAGTCGGGGATGTCATCGGCGCTCATGAGCGTCTGGATCCCGTCGATCTCGGGCGGCAGGTGGCCGTCGTCCTCGGTGAAGCCGTACTCCCGGGCCAGCCGGCTCGACCAGAACGAGCCGCCCGACTTCGTGGCGATCTCGGGGTCGGCGGCCAGGGCCACCACCGCCTTGCCGTTGAACCTGGGCGTCTCGCCGAAGCTGATGTCGAGGCCGTGGAGGGTGCGCTTGCCGTCGGGCCCCACCTCGGCGTGGGACAGCAACCCCTCGGTCAGCACCAGCCCGGGCCACAGCGACACCACCGACACGCCGTGCGTCCGCAGCTCGGTGGCGGTGTCGCGGGTGAGCTTGTCGATGGCGCCCTTGCCCACGCCGTAGGGCACCGACAGCAGGTGCTGCTCGGCGCCGTGGGACGAGATGTTGATCACCAGGCCCGAGCCCTGGGGGATCATCAGCCGGGCCGCCAGCGCCGAGGTCACGTAGTCCGAGCGGGGGCCCACGTCGAGGCAGGCGCTGATGTGGCGGAACGGGATCTCCCAGAAGGGCACGCCGACCATCTCCGAGAAGTCGGGCGAGGCCACGTTGACCACCAGGTCGAGCCGGCCCTGCTCGTCGCCGATGCGGTCGAACACGGCCTCCACCTGGGCATCGTCGGTGTGGTCGCAGGCCACGGCCACCGCCGTGCCGCCGGCGGCCTCGATCTCGGCCACGGTCTGGCGAAGGCCGTCGAGGCTGCGGGCGGTCACGTAGGTGACGGCGCCGGCAGCGGCCACCTCGAGGGCCATGCCCCTGCCGATGTTCTTGCTGGCGCCGGTGACGAGCGCCACCCGTCCATCGAGCGGTCCGGGCATGGTCAGCCTCCCGTGTGGGTGTCGGTGACCTCGACCACGTTGGCCGGGTCGCAGTTGAAGATCTTGTTGTTGGGCTTGGTGATCTCGGGGACCAGCACGAAGCCGGTGGGCGTGGCCTTCAGCAGCACGAAGCACTGGGAGATGACGCCGCCGCCGACCTGGGTGTCGACCGGGGCGATGATCCCGCCGCCGGTCCAGCCCTTCCAGCTCCCGGCCTTCTCGATCACGCACGCCCCGGTGAGCTGCGAGCCACACGCCTTGGCCGACGAGGCCCACAGGAGCCAGGCGTTCAGGGCCTGGAGGTGGGCGAAGCCGGGGGTGAGCTTGCTGGTGCTCTTGATCAGCTCGATGGCCTGGCCGACGGCCGGGTTCTTGGCCGCCGCCTCGAAGGGCCAGTACGTGGTGGTGACGTAGGTCGTCGGCAGCACGCCCTCCTTGGCCAGGGCGATGGTGCCGGCGTTGTAGTTCTGGACGCCGAGCGGCAGGACGTCGGGCTTCCAGCCGACGTCGCCGAACGAGCGGACGAACGGGCTGATGTCGGGCGACAGGGTGATGACGGCCTTGGCGCCGTGGCCGAGGGCGTTCTGGGCGTAGGGCCGCCAGTTGTCGACGCCGGTGACGGGCGCCTTCTGGAAGTCGACGACCTTGCTGCCGAGCGTGGTCAGGGCGTCGCGCTGGCGCTCGGCGTAGGAGTCGAGGCCGGCGCCGTCGACGGTGACGAGCGAGATCGCCTGGAACGCCTCCGGGAACTTCTTGGCCAGCGCCTGCCAGGCGCCGGTGCCGACCTGCTTGATGGAGCTGTCGATCACGACCTGCTGCTCGGCCACCGCGGCCTGGGCGGACACCACGTAGGCCGGGATCTGGGCCAGGTCGCAGCCGAGCCGGGGCTCGAGGCCGGCGGCGTCGAGGGGGTTGGCGCTGCCGACGAGCATGAAGTCGGTCTGGCACGCCTCGATCATCCGGGCGCCGACCTCGAACAGCTTGGCGTCGCGCTTGGCCAGCACCAGCTTGCGCCCGAGGATGCCGCCGGCGGCGTTGCACCACTCGACGAAGGCGTCGCCGACGTCGAAGGACTCCTGGCCGATGCCGGGCAGGACGGTGTTGGTCGGGTCGGCCATGGTGCCGAGGTGGATCTCGGTGTCGGTCACGCCCCGAGCCGTGGCCCCGGACGCCTCGCCCGGGCCGCACACCTTCTTCAGGGTGCCGAAGTCGCCGACTCCCGCGGCCGCCGCCGTGGTCGTCGTCGCCTTGTTCGACGCGGCCCCGGCCCCCTCGCCGTCACTCCCCCGTGCGCACCCGGCGGCCAGCACGGCCAACACGCCCACGATCGCGAGCCATCGCCTCATCGCCACAGTTCCCCCCTCGTTCGAGTCTCGAACGCCCCGTAGCCATAATGCTACGATCATTAGCTAAATGGCAAGGGGTAGCCCCACTACCCTCGCCACCCGGAGGAATCGATGGCGTCAGTGCGCACCCCCCGTCTCGATCCCGACCAGGTGCTGGACGCCGCCGAGCGGCTCGTGGCCGACCGGGGTTGGGAGGGCTTGACCATGGCGGCCCTCGCCGCCGACCTCGGCGTGCGGGCGCCGTCGCTCTACCGCCACGTCGACAGCCTCGACGCGGTCCGGGCCGCCCTGCGCCTGCGCAGCGTCGTCGAGCTCGGCGAGGCCGTGCGGGCCGCGGTGATGGGCCGCTCGGGGCTCGACGGCCTCCATGCCCTGACCGACGCCCACCGGGCCTACGCCAAGAGCCACCCGGAGCGCTACCTCGCCCAGACCGGCCTCCCGGGCGACGAGGCCATGCGGGAGGCGGGCCGTCGCCTCGGAGAGGCCGGCTACGCCGTGAT
>JAOBWJ010000267.1 GCA_025463335.1 Acidimicrobiales bacterium | reverse complement strand
GTGAACACGAGGATGAGCGCCTTCGACCACTCGGCGAAGAGCTTGTCGTCCTGCTCCCCCGCCCCGAGCATCCAGCCGAACACGCGGGCCGGGACGATGTCGGCCAGCTCGGTCATGACGTCGAGCGGCGTGCCCGGCTCATGGGCGTCGAGCAGCTCACCCACCAGCGCCGTCGTGCGGTCACGCAGGACGCCCACCCGCTTGGGCGTGAACCACGGCGTCAGCGCCCGGCGCAGGCGGCCGTGATCGACGCCCTCGGTGTTGGTGAGCGTGTGGTCGGTCGACCCCCACAGCGCACCGAACCCGAGGTGCTCGAGCAGGTGGTCGATGGCCGGCACCAGCGCGGTGTCGTGGAACGCCGCGTCCGACGCCGCGTACGAGATCGTCGACAACCCGAGCGGGTCGGTGACCAGGTCGAGCGGCCGCAGCCGGTCGTACACGGCATGCGGGTCGGCCAGGAAGTCCTCCGCCTCGGGGTTGAGGCGCATCAGCGGGCGGCCCGCAGCAGGGCACGGAGGTGATGAGGGTGCAGGCGGGTCGACCACACCTCCACGCCGAGGGGCCGGAGGGCGTCGGCAACCGCCCCGGCGATGGCGGCCGGGGCGGCGATGATGGCGGCCTCGCCCATGCCGCGGAACCCGCCGGCGTTCTCCGACGGCTTCTCTCGGTGGAGCACCCGCAGGTCCCGCACGTCGGTGGCCAGCGGCGGCGTGTAGTCGATGAGGGTGGCGGTGAGGGGCTGGCCCTCGTCGTCGTAGCGGATCTCCTCGTGCAGCACGTTGCCGAGACCCTGGACGAAGGCGCCCTGGTGCTGACCCTCCACGACCATTGGGTTGATGACCCGGCCGCAGTCGGAGACCAGCACGGCGTCGAGCAGCTCGACGTCGCCGGTGTCGACGTCGACCTCGACCACCACGCAGGTCATGTGGGCGCCGTAGGTCTCCTCGAAGTTCGTCTTCCCCGCGGCGTCGGGCACCGGGATGGTGTTGCCCGGGGTGTAGACGACGGTCGAGGTGAGCCCCGGTTCGAGGTGGTGGGGCAGCCGGTGGGCGTGCCACCACACCTCCTCGGCGATCTGGTCGAACGTCGGGTTGCCGCCCATGTGGGTGGCGATGAGGTCCATCTTCTCGCGCAGGCGGGTCGAGGCGGTGACCACGGCCCCGCCGCCCATCACCGCCGAGCGCGAGCCCCACGTGCCCATGCCGTAGGGCAGGGCGGCGGTGTCACCGTCCTTCACCGTGACCCGATCGACGGGGACACCGAGCGCGTCCGCCGCCACCTGGGCGAACACCGTCTCGTGGGCCTGGCCCTGCGACTTGGTGCCGACGAACACGGTGACGGAGCCGTCTGGCAGCACTGAGACCGACGCCGACTCCCACGAGCCGAACCGCCCGGCCACGCCGTACTGGGTGGGCGCCGTGCCCTGCACCAGCGTCGACAGCCCGATGCCGACGAAGCGGCCTTCGGCCCGGGCGTCGGCCTGGCGCTTCCGCCAGCCGTCGTAGTCGACCTCGTCGAGGAGCTGGTCGAAGTGGGGGCCGAGTGACCCGATGTCCATGCGGGCCCCGCTCGGTGCCATCCACGGCCGCGGGGCGTCGGGCAGGAAGTTGCGGTGCCGTACCTCCACCGGGTCGAGCCCCAGCCGCTCGGCGATGGTGTCGAGCACCCGCTCGGAGGTGACGTGGGCTTCGGGCTGGCCGAAGCCTCGGTAGGCCCCGACCGGGCACGTGGTGGTGGCCACGCACCGGAGGTCGAACGACACCGGGCCGAAGTCGTAGCCGCCGGCGAGGCATCCGATCGTCACCAGCGACGGGCCGATCCCGGAGAAGTAGAGGACGGGGTTTCCGAGGTCGGCGACGATCTGCACCTTGTAGCCGAGCACCTTGCCGGTGTCGTCGTAGCCGCAGGTGACCTCGTGCTCCTGGGCCCGGGCGTGGATCGACGCCGTCAGCCCTTCGGCCCGGTCCTGGGCCCAGCGGACGGGGCGGCCGGTGATGCGGGCCAGCAGGGCGACGAGGCACTCCTCCCGGGTGAAGTGCTGCTTGGCGCCGAAGCCGCCGCCCATGTCGGGGGCGATGACCCGCACCGACGACTCCGGCAGTCCGACCGTCTCGGCGATCACGGTGCGGAGCTGGTGGGGCTGCTGGTTGGAGGCGATGACGACGAGCCCGCCCGTCTGCGGGTCGACCGACGCCTGGGCCCCGTGGCCCTCGAGCGGCAGGGCCTGGATGCGGTGGTGGCTGACCCGCTCGGTGAGCACGTGGGGCGCGGTGGCGATGGCGGCATCGGCCTGCCCGGCCGGGGAGGCCGCAGTGAAGAAGACGTTCGTTCCCCACTCGGGATACAGGAGTGGGGCACCCGGCTCGAGCGCAGCCCGCGGGTCGACCATCGCCGGCAGCGGCTCGTAGTCGACCTCGACCAGCTCGCAGGCGTCCTCCGCCTCGGCCCGACTGGTCGCCACCACGGCGACGATCGGCTCACCGACGAAGCGCACCGTGTCGGTGGCAAGCACGCCCCACGACAGAGGTTGGATGCCGGGCATCGAGAGCCGGTGGGTCATGGGGCGGGCGCCACCGGCCTCGAGGTCGGCCTGGGTGAACACCCCGACCACGCCCGGCGACAGCAACGCCTCGGTGACGTCGACCGACCGGACGCGGGCGTGGGCGATGGGGCTGCGCACCAGGGCGATGTGGCACAGGCCGGGCACGTCGTGGTCGGCGAGGTAGCGACCCCGGCCGGTGAGGAACCGAGCATCCTCCTTGCGCAGGACGCGATCGCCGATCACTCGGACACCACCGAAGAGGACGCGTCGAGCACGGCGGCGACGATGCCGGCGTAGCCGGTGCAGCGGCAGATGTTCCCGCTCAGGGCCTCCCGCACCTCGGCTTCGGTCGGCGAGGGATTCTCATCCAGCAGCTCGACGGCCGTGAGCACCATGCCCGGCGTGCAGAACCCGCACTGGAGCCCGTGGCACCGGCGGAACGACTCCATGACCGGGTGGAGGGCGTCGGGCGTCCCGAGACCCTCGATCGTCGTGACCTCGCGGCCGCCGCACTGGCCGGCCAAGACCAGGCACGAGCGCACGGTCTCGCCGTCGAGCAGCACCGTGCACGCGCCACAGGCGCCGTGCTCGCAGCCGGCGTGGGTGCCGGTGAGGCCGATGCCCCGAAGGGCATCGAGCAGGGTGGTGCGGGGTTCGACGTCGAGGATGCGCCGCTCGCCGTTCACGCTGAGCGCAGTCTCGATCAGCGCAGTCATGCCACCTCCCGCAGGGCTCGGACGGCCAGCAGCGCGGCCAATTCGGCTCGGTCGTCGTCCCCGGCACACGCGGCCCGCACCCGGGCCGCCACCTCGGCCACGACGGCGTCGCTCAAGGGCGCGCCCATCAACGGCGCGAAGGCGTCGGAGATGTCCACCGGCCGGGTAGCCACACCGCACACCGCCGCCCGCACCGATGAGTCGTCGAGGACGAGGGCCACGCCGGCCACGGCGAAGTCGCCCACGCGGGGTGCCCACTCGCAGAACGCCGTGCGGGTGGACGGGCCGGCGGCCGGCACCCGCACCTCGACGAGGAGCTCGTCGGGCGAGATCGAGGTGGTGAGGAACCCCTCGAAGAGCTGGTTGGCCCGGATGGTCCGTCGACCATCCGGGCCTTCGACCACGACCGACCCGCCGAGCGCCAGCAACGCCGCGGGCAGCTCGGCAACGGGATCGGCATGGGCGATCGAGCCACCGAGCGTGCCCCGGTGGCGGATGGCTGGGTGGCCGACGAGGGCGGCGGCCTGGGCCAGCAGCGGCGCCGAGGCCCGCACGGTGGCGTCGCGCTCCAGGCGCCGGTGGCGGACGAGGGCGCCGATGCGCACCTCCCCGTCGACGACCTCGATGCCGGCCAGGTCGAGGCCGTTGACGTCGACCAGCACCGTGGGCCGGGCCAGGCGCAGGGCCAGCAGCGGGACAAGGCTCTGGCCGCCGGCCAGGACCTTGGCCCCGTCGTCGGCGGCGAGCGCACCGACCACCTCGGCGACGGAGGTGGCGAGGAGCAGCTCGAAGGGCGGCGGCTTCATGCCGCCGCGATCCACTCCCCGGCTCGCACGCAGCCCACGGGGACGAGACGGCGGTCGGCCGGGATGAGCTCGTAGCCGTCGGACAGCTCGACGTCGCCCTCCTCGATGCGCAGCACGCTGACATCGGCGACCCGGCCGGCGTCCAGCGTGCCGAGCTCGTGCGACCGGCCGATGGTGGCGGCCGGGTTCACCGTGGTCATGGCCACCACTTCGGCGAGGGACACCCCGAGCGCCCAGATCTTGCTCATCGTCTCCGGCAGCGACACGACCGGGTGATCGACGTTGAACACGTTGAGGTCGGTCGAGATCGTGTACGGCAGGAAGCCCTGGTCGAACATGCGGCGGGCGGTGGCGGCCCGGAAGTCGGTGCCGGAGTGACCGACATCGAGGCGGACGCCCCGGTCGACGGCGTCGCGGAACTCGGGCGTGGCCGTGCCGTCGGCACCGAGCACGCCGGAAGCGCCGCGGAAGGCGTGGGTGATGACATCGCCGCCCCGGAGGGTCTGCAGCAGGTCGGACGTCGGGATCGTCGGGGTGTGGGGGAAGCGCCCCAGGTGCACCATCACCGGCTTGTCACCGGCTGCCGTCTTGGCCGCCTCCACGAACGGCGAGTGGTGAGGGTCATCGGTGTAGCAGGCCCGCACCTTCAGCCCGATGACGACGTCGTCGTTGGCGGCCAGCGTCTCGATGGTCGAGTCGAGGTCGAGGTTGCGCTCGTCGTTGGCGATCTCGAGCTTGTGGCAGATGAAGTCCTTGGTCGCGAAGTAGATCTGGCACGGGTCCATGAATGCGAGGACGTTGGTCTTCACCTCGGGGTCGTCGATCCAACGCCGGGCGAGCCCGAACGTGCTGACCCCGCTCGTGCCGCCGTCGATCACGGTGGTGACGCCGGTCTGCACGCCGACGCGGTCGGGGTGGAGGCAGAAGTCGCCGAGG
>JAOBWJ010000247.1 GCA_025463335.1 Acidimicrobiales bacterium | reverse complement strand
TGCGTTCTTCCTTCTCGTCACGCTCAGCCCGTTAGAGCCGGGCTCACCGTGACCAGAAGCACGGGTACCGCCCTCGCCGACGTGCCGCACCGCTCCCTGGGCGCGTCTTTGGTCTTTCGCCAACCTCCGCAGTACGCCCGGACTCCTGGGCGGCGCGCCTATCCCCTCAGGTCTCTAGCGCAGGGCGGCGGCCACCGCGGCGTGCACCTCGTCGTGCACGGCCACGTTGGCGTGCCGGTCGGTCCGGACCACAACCACGTAGGTGCCACCTGCGGCACGGGCCGCCCGGAGGGCCGGCACCAAGCCTTCGGCAACGTGCACGTTGAACGCCGGCACGCCGTGGACGGCGGCCAGGCTCGGCAGGTCGACCTCGTGGGGCGTGCCGAAGAGCTGCTCGAACCGCTCAGCGGGCAGCGACCCCGCCTGGGGCAGGAACGAGAAGATGCCGCCGCCCCGGTTGTCGACCACCACGATCGTGAGGTCCAGACCCCGGTCGGCCAGGCCCAGTAGGGCGTTCGAGTCGTGCAGGAAGGCCACGTCGCCCACCAGCACGGTGACCGGCTCACCGGTCCCGGCGGCGATGCCGGCGGCCGTGGACACGACCCCGTCGATGCCGTTGGCACCCCGGTTGGCCACCACCCGGAGACCACCTCGTGGTGCTGCGTACCACTCGACGTCACGCACGGGCATGGAGGACGCCACGACCAAGGTGCCCTCGGCCTCGGCGGCGACAGTGCGGGCCACGAACGGCTCGGTCGGCTCCTCGTGGTCGGCGAGCACGCGGCCGATCGCGGCCTGCGCCCGGGCATCGGCCTCCACCCACGACCGGCGCCACGTGTCGTCGGTACGGGCATCGAGCGCGGCGGCCATCACCCGGCACCATGCCGACGGTTCGACCCGCACCACGTGGGCGGCGCCCCGGTCGGGATCGAGCCACGCCGGAGCGACCACGACCTCGTCGGCGCCGGAGGCCGCGACCCACTGGTTCAGCACCTTGGAGGCCGGCGCCTCCCCAAGTCGAACGACCACCTCGGGCCGGTGGGCCTCGGCGAACGACGGGTCTCGCAGCAGGGCGTCGAAGGCGGCGACCGTGGCCGGGCCCGGCGGCCGGCACCCCGAACGGGGGTCGGCCAGCACCGGCCAGTTGAGGGTCTGGGCCAGCTCGACCACGTGCCACGGCACCTCGATGCCGCCGCCGGCCACCAGCACGCCACGCCGCGGGTTCAGGACGGGTGCCAGATCGGCATCGACGGTGCGAGCTATCGCTGGAACCTCATGCCACGTCCGGCCACCCCGGCGCCCGGGCGGGAGCTCACCCGCCTCGCCCACCAGCGGCTCGCGGAACGCCAGGTTGAGGTGGACGGGACCGGGGCGCAGCCCGGTGGCCTCGGCCACCGCCCGGCTGGCCAGCGACCGCCAGGTGTGGGCCACGGCAGCGTCGGCCACACCCGGCTCGGCGAACCAGCGCACGGCCCGACCGAAGAGGTGGGCCTGGTCGATGGTCTGGGGCGCACCGACCGACTGAAGCTCGGGCGGCCGGTCGGCGGTGCACGCCAGCATCGGCACACCCCCGTAGGAGGCCTCGATCACCGCCGGATGGAGGTGAACGGCGGCGGACCCGCTGGTGGTGAGGACCACCGCGGGCACGCCGGTCCCCCGGCCGATGCCGAGGGCGAGGAACCCGGCCGCTCGCTCGTCGTGGTGGACGTGCACGGTGAGCCGGTCGTCGGCCGCGAGGGCGAGGGCGAGCGGGGTCGAGCGCGACCCGGGCGAGATGACGGCGTGGCGCACGCCGCCCCGCACCCACTCATCCACCAGGGTGGCGCAGTACGTCGCTTGTACGTTGGCCGGTGATGTCACGCGTCGTCCTCGTGCACGGCTTCACCCAGACGGGAGCGTCGTGGGACTCCGTGGCCCTCGGGCTGCCCGATCACGAGGTCTTGTGCCCGGACGCGCCCGGCCACGGCACACGGGCGGCGGTGGGAGCAGACCTCGTGACGAGCGCGCTCGTGCTGGCGCCCTGCGGCCCGGCCGCGTTCGTGGGTTACTCCATGGGCGCCCGCGTCTGCCTGCACCTGGCCCTTCTGCGACCCGACCTCGTGACCGCACTGGTGCTGGTCGGCGGCACCGCGGGGATCGACGACGCCCAGGAGCGGGCCGCCCGCCGGACCGCCGACGAGGCGCTGGCCGACCGGCTCGAGCGCATCGGAACGGAGGCCTTCCTCGACGAGTGGTTGGCTCAGCCACTGTTCGCCGGTCTGCCGGCGGAAGGCCGCGATGGCCGGTCGACCGACGCCGCCGGCATGGCGTCGAGCCTGCGGTTGGCCGGCACCGGCACCCAGGAACCGCTGTGGGACCGCCTGGCAGAGCTCGACATGCCGGTGCTGGTGGGGGCCGGCGAGCGGGACGCCAAGTTCCGCGCCCTGGGCGAACGGTTGGTCGCGTCGATCGGCGCCAACGCCGCGCTTGCCATCGTCCCCGCGGCCGGGCACGCCGCCCACCTCGAACAGCCCGAGGCGTTCGTGGCCCTCGTGCGCCCCTGGCTGGCCCGGCACGCCTGACGAACTCACCCCGAGACCGCCAACCCCAACGCCAGCAGGGCGCCGAAGATCAGCTGGAGCCGGCCGGTGTCGCCGAGCACCGGGATGAGGGCCATGCCGGTGGCGCCACCGGCGATGCGCTGCAGGGGCCGGCCCGCCAACGGCAGGGCGAGGAGGGCGACCAGGGCCCATGGCCGGCGCAGGGCTAGCAGGGGCACGAGCACGAACGCGCCGGCCACCATGCTCACGTACAACGCGCGGGTGGCGCCGTCGCCGAGGCGCACGGCCAACGTCCGCTTGCCCGATCGGGCATCGGTGGGGATGTCTCGCAGGTTGTTGACCACCAGGAGTGCAGTGGCCAGCAACCCCACCGGCACCGACGCGCCCAAGGCGAACCCGGTGACGCGGCCGAGCTGCACGTACTCCGAGCCCACGGTGGCCACCACGCCGAAGAACACGAACACGAACACCTCACCGAAACCGAGGTAGCCGTACGGCTTCGGGCCGCCCGTGTAGAAGTAGCCGGCGGCAAGCGACGCCAGACCCACGAGTAGCACCTCGGGTCCGACCGCGACGGCCAGCGCCAGCCCGGCGATGGCAGCAACGAGGGCGGCGGTGCCGGCGGCCAGCTTCACCTCGGAGGCCGTGGCCAGGCCGGAAGCGACCAGTCGGACGGGCCCGACCCGACGGTCGTCGGTCCCCCGCACGCCGTCGGCGTAGTCGTTCACGTAGTTGGTGGCGATCTGGATGGCGAGGGCCACGACCAGGGCAGCGAGGAAGCGCCACCACACGATGCCCCCACCCCCGACGGCGGCGGCGGTCCCGACCAGCACCGGCACCACGGCAGCGGGCAAGGTTCGGGGTCGGGCGCCGAGCACCCAGCGGTTCCTCATGGCCGCCGCGGGAACTGCGTGAAGTCCGGCTGGCGCTTCTCGCGGAAGGCGTCGCGCCCGTGCTGGGCCTCCTCGGAGCCGTAGAAGAGCAGGTTGGCGTCGTGAGCCAACTGCTGGATGCCGGCCATGCCGTCCTCCTCGGCGTGGAAGCTGGCCTTGAGCAGCCGGAGGGCCCACGGCGAGAGCTGGAGCATCTCCGTGCACCACTGCAGCGTCTCTTCCTCGAGCCGGTCGAGGGGCACCACGGTGTTGACCAGTCCCATGTCGAGCGCCTGCTGGGCGTCGTACTGCCGGCACAGGAACCAGATCTCCTTGGCCTTCTTGGGACCGACCTGCTTGGCCAGCAGGCTGGCGCCGTAGCCACCGTCGAACGAGCCGACCTTCGGGCCGGTCTGGCCGAAGCGGGCGTTGTCGGCGGCGATGCTGAGGTCGCACAGCAGGTGCAGGATGTGGCCGCCGCCCATGGCCCAGCCGGCGACCATGGCCACGATCGGCTTGGGCAGGCGGCGCATCTGCACGTGGAGGTCGGTCACGTGGAAGCGGCCGACCTTGGCGCCCTGGGCCACGTAACCCGAGTCGCCCCGCACCCGTTGGTCGCCGCCCGAGCAGAACGCGAGCGTTCCCTCGCCGGTGAGGATGATGGCGCCGACCTCGGTGTCCTCGCGGGCGAGGTCGAATGCCTTGGACAACTCGACGATCGTCTCCGGCCGGAAGGCGTTGCGCACCTCGGGCCGGTTGATGGTGACCTTGGCCACCCGGACACCCTCGGCCCCTCGCACGAGGACCGCCGTCTCGTAGCGGATGTCCTCCCAGTCGCCGCTGGCCTCCCACGTCACGTTGCTGCTCGACACAGCCGGCGACCGTACCCTCTCCCCGTGGGGAGGCTGCTGCCGGTCGAGGCTGTGCCCGGGCCGACGTTCGTCGACGCCCTGCGCCGGGCGTGGGACGACGGCGACGCCGTGCTGCCCGTCGATCCCCGGCTGCCGGCCGTCGCGGCCCGCTCCCTGGTGGCCGCGCTGGGCGGCGGCCGACCGGTCGAGGACGGCGATGCCCTGGTGGTGGCGACCAGCGGCACGACCGGCGAGCCGAAGGGTGCGGTGCTGACCCACGACGCCGTGCGGGCCTCGGCCGTGGCCACCAGCGCCCGCCTCGACGTCGACCCCGGCACCGACCGCTGGCTGTCGTGCCTGCCGCTGGCTCACGTGGGCGGCCTCGGGGTGGTGCTGCGGGCCCTCGTGACGGGGACGCCGCTCACGTTCGACGTCGACGAGCCGGCGACCCTCGTCTCGCTGGTGGCCACCCAGTTGCGACGCATGGACACCACCCGGTTCCGTTCGATCGTGCTCGGCGGGGCCGCTCCGCCCGAGGACCGACCGCCGAACTGCGTCATCACCTACGGCATGACCGAGACCGGTAGCGGCGTCGTGTACGACGGCCGGCCGCTCGAGGGCGTCGAGATCCGGGCCGTCGACGGTGAGCTCCAGGTGCGGGGACCCATGCTCCTCCGCGCCTACCGGGACGGCGTCGACCCCAAGGACCCGGACGGTTGGCTGGCCACGGGCGACGCCGGCTCGGTCAGCGACGGGGTGGTCCGGGTCGAGGGCCGCATGGGCGACGTCATCGTGACCGGTGGGGAGAAGGTCTGGCCCGACCCCGTGGAGCGGTTGCTACGCCGGCTCCCGTCGGTGGTCGAGGTGGCCGTGGCCGGTCGACCCGATGCCGAGTGGGGCCAGCGGGTGGTGGCGTGGGTGGTGGCCGACGGTGACCCGCCGTCACTCGACGAGCTGCGTGACGCGGTCAAGGCCGAGCTGCCCGCCTACGCCGCCCCGAAGCAGCTCGTGATCGTGGACGACCTGCCTCGCACGGCGTTGGGCAAGGTCCGCCGCAACGACCTCTAGAAGCCCCGGCCAACCTGCATGCCGCCGTCGACGATCAGCGTCTGACCGGTGATCCAGGCCGAGGCATCACTGACGAGGAACAGGGCGGCGCTGGCGATGTCGTCGGGCAGGCCCACCCGCTTCATCGGGATGTGGTCGGCGACCAGCTCCTCGTTCGCCTCCCAGAGCTGCTTGGAGAAGTCGGTGCGGATGATGCCGGGGAGGATGGCGTTGACTCGCACGTCCGGGGCCAGCTCGGCGGCCAGGTGGCGGGTCAGGTGGATCTCGGCCGCCTTGGTCACGTTGTACCAAGCCAGGTTGGTCTCGACGCTGACGCCGCCGATCGACGCGATGTTGAGCACCGCGCCGCCCCGGTCGGCCAAGCCCGCCTTCATGGCCTCCTGGGTCCACACCAGGTAGCCGGTCTGGTTGACCTTCACGGTCTTCTCGGCGGCTCCGACGTCGATGCCCATCAGCGGCCCGTAGTAGGGGTTGGTGGCGGCGTTGTTGACGAGCACGTCGATCTGACCGAAGCGCTCCACGCACGCCTGGACGCAGGCCCTGGCCTGGTCGGGCTCGCCGGCGTTGGCGGCGAAGACGTCGACCTCGCCCTTCATGGTCGCGGCGGCCTCCTCCAGCCCCGCTTGCTTCCGGGACGACAGCAGGACCTGGGCGCCGGCCGCTGCGCACGTGGCGGCGATGGCCCGCCCGATGCCCTTCGATGCTCCGGTGACGAGCACCACCTTGCCGTCCATGCGCAGCTCCATGGCAGCGGATGCTACGGCGCGGACCCTCCTGCCGAGTAACCATGACGAAATGGCTTCTTCGGGCCATATTCGTCACCGTCTGCGTCGGGGAACATGCGAGGAGTGCGACTGACCCGTCCGTCATCCGTCACCCAACGAGCGCTCGGGACCGCGGTCGTTGGTCTTCTCGCCGCCAACGGCTTCGTCGCCGCCGCCTTCGTGCACGACGACGCCGGGCCCGGTCGGCGACCGGCAACCGCCTCGGAGGCGGGGGCGGCCCCAGCGGTCCGCACGGTCACGCTCATCACGACGCGCGACGGCCGCCGGCTGGTGGCCGATCCCAACACGACAGCCGGCCGCAAGGCCATCGCCGACGCCCGGCGGGACGGCGGCACGGTGCAGACGGTGCCCGTGCCGGCCCGGAAGGCGCCGTCCGGCACCGAGCTGACCGTGCCCGGGGCGACCGGTACCAACGGCCCGCTCGACCTGGGGACCCTCATGGGCGACGTGCTGGGCGACGACGCCACCGAGGGATCCGGGGGGTCCGGGGGCGTGGGGGGCGGCGGCGTCGTCGAGATCGGGCAGGCCACGTTCGACAGGATCCTGGAGGAGACCAAGACCACCGTCACGTCGCTGGCCGACAAGGTCGGCAGCACGCCCTCGACGATCACGTCGATCGTCAGCAGCACCCCCTCGACCGTCACCTCGATCCTTCAGGGCGTCCCGTCGACGATCACCTCGGTGCTCCCCACCCTCGTGCCGCCGGCGTCGTCGATCCCGAACCAGGCGCCGATCACCCCGTCGACATCGCTTCTCTCCGGCCTGGGCGCCACCGTCACCAGCCTGCTCCAGCCGGTGCACCAGCAGGTCACCACCACCGTGTCCGTGCCCCCGTCGCCACCCCCGCCCGCGGCGGTGTGCGGCCTCCTGGTGCACTGCTAGTCAGGCAGCGTCGCGGTGGCCCGTATGGTGCCGTGGCCGTCCCGAATGACGACCCGGCGGACGTCGACCGCGTCGATGGGGAGTGACGTGGCCCAAGGCTGGCCGGGGCCCTCACTGACGAAGGTTCCCACGTCGGCCACGCCGTCGTCGCCGGCAACGGTGACGGCATAGAGGACCCCGGCCGGCGCCCGGTCGAGGACGCAGACCATTCGGTCGGGGTGATCGCTCACCAGCACCTGGCCCACGGCCTGGCCGTCGGCGCCGACGAGGCGGACGGCGACCACGCCGCTGTCGTTGTGGTCCGGACCACGCAGCGCCAAGCCCCCCACCAGGCCCAGCAGCGCAGCGGCCGCGGCCACGAGGGCCGGGCGGACCCACCGTCGGGAGGGGCGGCGGCCGCCGGTCGGGCGTTCGATACCCAAACGGGCCAGCACGCGGTTCTCGAAGCCGGCGGGCGGCTCGGCCAGCGGGGCAGCCAGCAGGAGGGCATCGGCCACGACGGCGAGCTCGGCCAGCTCGGCCCGGCACCCCCCGCATCCCGACACGTGGCCCAGCACGTCGGCCCGGCGGGCGCCGTCGAGGAGATCGAGCGCCGCCTCGGGGACGAGCACGCGGGTTTCCTCGCACGTCATGCCGGGTCGCCCGCCATGGCCTCGCGCAGCCGGAGCAGGCCGGCGCGGATCCGGGTCTTGGCCGTCCCCAACGGCACGCCTTCGCGTTCGCCGATCTCCGCCGCGGTCAGGCCCGAGAAGCGGGCCAGGACCACGGCCCGGCGCTGTTCGGGTGGGAGGGCGGCCAATGCGGCCCGCACCCGCGCGGCGTCCTCGGCGGCGACGGCGGCGCCGTCGGGCCCGCTCCCTCCGGTCGGCGGCAGCATCGCGGCCAGCACATCGGGGTCGGTGGGAGTCGAGCGCATGGCCCGGAGGGCGTCGACGGCCAGGTTTCGAGTGATCGTCAGCAGCCAGGTGGTCACCGAGCCCCGGCGGGCGTCGTAGGCGCCGGCGTGGCGCCATGCCCGTACGAACGCCTCCTGGGCGACGTCGTCGGCGACAGCCCGATCACCGACCATGGTCACCGCCAACCCGAACACCCGCCCTTGGAACCGCCGCACGAACGCGGCCGAGGCGTCGGGATCTCCGGCACCCAGGCCGGCGAGCAACGCGTCGTCGGCCACCGCCCACACGCCAGGCATACGTCCCCCGCCCCCCTGCGGATTGGACCCCATGTCGACATCATCGGACACCCGGACGGGGTCGGGGTCAAGGACTGCTCGTAGCGTGGCGTCGGTGAACCGACTCGCGGAGGAGACGAGCCCCTACCTGCGGCAGCACCGGGACAACCCGGTCGACTGGTACCCGTGGGGCGACGAGGCGTTCGCCGCCGCCCGGGAACGGGACGTGCCCATCCTGCTGTCGGTCGGCTACTCGGCCTGCCACTGGTGCCACGTGATGGCCCACGAGTCGTTCGAGGACCCGGCCACCGCCGCCGTCATGAACGAGCTGTTCGTGAACGTGAAGGTCGACCGCGAGGAGCGGCCTGACGTCGACGCCGTCTACATGGAAGCGGTCCAGGCCATGACCGGCTCGGGCGGCTGGCCCATGACCGTGTTGCTGCACCCGGATGGCCGTCCGTTCTACGGCGGCACCTACTTCCCGCCGGCCGGGCGTCATGGCATGCCCGGCTTCGTCGACCTCCTGCGGGCTGTCGACGACGCCTGGCGGACCAAGCGCGACGAGCTCGACGAGCAGGCCGGGCGCCTCACCGAGACGATCCGCCGGTCGGCGAGCGTGGGGGGTGGCGGCCCGCTGCCCGGGCCCGAGGTGCTCGACGAGGCGGTGACCGGCCTGCGCTCGGCGTTCGACGGCGCCTGGGGTGGCTTCGGGCGAGCACCCAAGTTCCCGCAGACGATGAGCCTTGACCTCCTGCTGCGCAAGGGTGCGGTCGACCCGGTGGTGGTGTCGCTGGACGCCATGGCCTCGGGTGGCATCTACGACCACCTCGGCGGCGGCTTCGCCCGCTACTCGGTGGACACGCGGTGGCTGGTGCCGCACTTCGAGAAGATGCTCTACGACCAGGCACTCCTGGCCCGGGTCTATCTCCACGCCTGGCAGGTGACCGGCTTCGACCGCTACCGACAGGTGCTCGAGGAGACGGTCGGCTACGTCCTGCGCGACCTCCAGTCCTCCGCCGGCGGCTGGTACTCGGCCGAGGATGCCGACTCCGAGGGCGAGGAGGGCAAGTTCTACGTCTGGTCGCTCGACGAGGTGCTCGAGGTCGGTGGGCAGGTGGCGGCCGACTGGTACGGCGTGACCGCCGACGGCAACTTCGAGGGCGTCAACATCCTCGTACGTCCGGTCCGGGGCGACCTGGCCCGGCCCGACGAGGTCGAGGCGTCCCGAGCCGCCCTCTTCGCACGGCGGGAGGGACGGATTCGTCCCGGGCTCGACGACAAGGTCCTCACCGAGTGGAACGCCCTGTTCCTGTCGACGTTGGCCGAGGCGGCAGCCGCCACCGGCCGGGCCGACTGGCTGGCGGCCGCGGTGACCAACGGCGAGTTCCTGCTGGCCGAGCTGCGCCGGCCCGACGGCCGGTGGCTGCGCTCCTGGCAGGCCGAGGCCACCTCCGCGGACGGGACCCGAGCGCGGCATCTGGCCTACGCCGCCGACCACGCCACGCTGGTCGATGCCTTCACCCGGCTGGCCGAGGCCACCGGCGAGGCCCGGTGGATCGATGCCGCCCGCGAGATCGCCCACGCCCTGCTCGACCTGTTCTGGGACGACGAGGGCGGCGGCGTGTTCACCACCGGCCACGACGCCGAGGAGCTGGTGGCCCGCCAGAAGGACCTGCTCGACAACGCCACACCGTCGGCCAACTCCACCGCCGCCTACGCCTTGCTGCGGCTGGCTGCGCTCACCGGCGAGGTCCGGTTCCAGGAGGCGGCCGAGGCCATCCTCGGCGTGCTCGGCCCCCTCGCGGGCGCGCACCCCATGGCCTTCGCCAACCTGTTGGCCGCCCTCGACCTGCACCTCGCCGGGGCCACCGAGATCGCCGTCGTCGGCGACCGCCCCGACCTGATCGAGGTCGTCCGCCGGGCCTGGCGCCCCAACGCCGTCCTGGCCTGGGGCCAGCCCTACGACTCCCCCCTCTGGGAGGGCCGCACCGACGATCACGCCTACGTCTGCCGCAACTTCACCTGCCAGCAGCCCGTCACCACCCCCGCCGACCTGGACCGTCAGCTGCTGGCGTAGTCCGTGACGATCACCAGCCGCCGCGATGGGTGATGTCGGTGCGTCGGGGGCGGGCCTGGGAGCGGCCGGGCTCGTCCAGAGCGGGATGGCCAAGGGCGATGGTGCCGAGCGCTCGACGGTCGGCAGGCACGCCGAATGCCTCCAGCACCGCCGGTTCGTGGTCGAACTGGCCGAAGAAGCAGGCGCCCAGGCCCTCCGCCACACATGCCAGCAGCAGATGTTCCACCGCCATCCCGCCATCGACCCACCAGTACGGCACCGGCCAGGCTGACTCGTCACCCAGCCCGGTCGCCGCCTTGTCGGGCTCGGCGTACCGGGCGGCGTAGGCGCCGGGCGCCACCACCGGGACCACCAACACGGGCGCCCGCAGCAGCCCCTGCCACCGAAACCCCGAAGGGTCCGGCAGCGTCACCGCCCAGTACCGCGCCGTCTCCTCGCCGACAAGCACCAGGAGATCGAGCCCCTGGGACTTGCCGGCCGACGGCGCCCGAGCGGCGGCGTCGAGCACCCGACCGAGAACGGCCTCGTCCACCACCTCATCCGTGAACGAACGCACCATCCGCCGTCGGCGGATGGCCTCGTAGAGGCTCAGCTCAAGCGAGGGGGGCCAAGTCTTCCGCCATGGCCCACGCGAAGGCGACGAGGGAGTCGCCCTTGGCGGCGTTGACGTCATTGAAGAGGGCGCGCACCTCGTCGCTGATCTTCTCGGGCTTGGCCGTCTCGTGGTCGAGCACGCACGGCGGGTTGCCGTCGCCCTTGGCGAGGAAGGCCCGCTCGTCATACTCGGCATCGACGCCGAAACGCTTGGCCAGCCGCCGACCCCACGCCCGGTCCTCGCCGGTGGGCTTGTGGTCGGGCCGAGGCACCACGTCGTTCAGCTTCATGTACGACGTGAAGGCGTCGAAGCCCGAGGCGTCGACGAAGCGGGTCCCGATGAGCACGTCCTCGTCCGGGAAGGCCAGCACGGCCCGCCGGAGCTGGTCGCCCATCATGGCCTTGAGGGCCTCCTGGCGCTTGCCGGTGCGCTTCACCGACGCCAGGCCGATGAGCACCGACGGCGTGCCGCCGATGCGCTCGAGGGTGCAGAACGAGAAGCCCTGGAGGACCCCGTTGCTGCGGGCAAGGGTGATCAGCACCCATTCCTCACGCTGTTTGGACAGCAGCCCGATGTCGTATTGGGCCGGGCCATCAGCGCAGATGTTGCCCATGTCCTCGAGCTCGGCGTCGCCCAGCGCGGTGCAGTCCTTGGTCTCGACGTCGATCGCCATGCGGTCCCTGTCTCCCCGATCTGCCATCACCTACAGAGGTGGTACAAGACCAGTATCGCAGGGAAATCGCAGTACTGACTCCGCGTCAGGGAAGAACGACCAGTCCGGGGACCTCAGCGAGCAGTTCCGGGCGCAGCCCGTTGCTCTCGTCGACCCGGAACTCGTCGGGCAAGCGGAGCCGCTGGGCCCCCACCGAGAGGAACACGGGCGAGGCGCCCGGATGGGCCAGGAGCACCCGCTTGAGCTTGTCGACCCGCTCCTCGTCGACGATCTCGGCGGCGAACGCGAGTCGCAGGGGCGGGGCGCTGGCGTCCTCCACCACCTCGACCGGGATGATGTCCATGGCCATGATCTTGGCCAGGTCGTCGCGGGTGTCGAGGCGGCCCTTCACGCACACGATGCGGTCGTCGGCCAGCTTCGAGCCGTGCTCGAGCATGGTCTTCGGGAACACCATCACCTCGATGGCCGCCTCGAGGTCCTCGAGCACGAAGATGGCCATGAGCTCGCCCTTCTTCGTGTACTTGCGCTGGAGGCCGGTGACCACGCCGCCGATCGTCTTCATGTCGCCCGAGCCGCCGCTGTCGCGGAACTCGGCGATGGTGCAGTCGGCCTTGCGCCGCACCTGGTGCTCGACGCCGATGAGCGGGTGGTCGCTCACGTAGAGCCCGAGCATCTCCTTCTCGTAGGTGAGCCGGGTCATCTTGTCGAAGGCGTCGTCGGGGATGGCGATGGGCGCCTCGACCGGCGCGGCGTCGGCCACCGTGCCGAACAGGTCGAACTGACCTTCGGCCTCCTTGCGCCGCCGGGCCAGGGTGCGGTCGATGATGACCTCGTGGACCTTGAGCAGGCCCAGCCGCTCGTGGCCCAGCGAATCGAAGGCGCCGGCCTTGGTGAGTGACTCGATGGTCCGCTTGTTCAGCACCTGGGGGTCGACCCGGTTGCAGAACTCGTAGAAGTCGGCGAACGGGCCGTTCTTCTCCCGCTCGTCGAGGATCAGGGCGACCAGCCCCTCCCCCACGTTCCGCACGGCGGAGAGCCCGAACAGGATGACCTGGGCGCCGTCCTCCTCGGCCACCGAGAAGTCCATGAGCGACCGGTTGACGTCCGGCACCTCGACCTTGATCCCGCCCGAGCGGCACTCGCTGAGATAGACGGCCGACTTGTCCTGGTTGTCCTTGACCGACGTGAGCAGGGCGGCCAGGTACTCGACCCGGAAGTTCGCCTTGAGCCAGGCCGTCTGGTAGGCGATGAAGCCGTAGCCGTAGGCGTGGCTCTTGTTGAAGGCGTAGTCGGCGAACGGCTCGATGATGTCGAAGAGGGCGGTGCCGAGCTTCCCGCCGTAACCGGTGGCGTCGCAGCCGGCGACGAACTTCTCGCGCTCCTTGGCGATGAGCACGCGGTCCTTCTTGCCACAGGCCTTGCGCAGGTTGTCGGCCTCGGCCAGGGAGTAGCCGGCGACCTTCTGGGCCACCCGCATGACCGACTCCTGGTAGATCATCAGGCCGTACGTGTCGCCCAGGACCTCTTCGAGGTCCCCGTGCAGGTACTTGACCTCTTGCCTACCGTTCTTCCGGTCGGCGTAGTCGTTGTGCATGTTGGCGGCCATCGGCCCGGGCCGGTAGAGGGCCACCAGCGCGGCCACGTCGTCGAACGACGTGGGGGCCAACGAGCGCATGAGGGCCCGCATGGGGCCGCCTTCGAGCTGGAACACGCCGATGGAGTCCCCGGCCCGAAGCAGCTCGAGGGTTGTTTCGTCGTCGAGCGGCACGTTGTCGATGTCGGGCCGCTCGCCCGTGGTGAGCTCGATGAGGTCGAGGGCGTTCTCGATGGTCGAGAGGTTGCGCAGCCCCAGGAAGTCCATCTTGAGCAGGCCGAGGTCCTCGACGCCGTGCATCTCGTACTGGGTGACGATCGGCGCGTCCTCGATGTCCTTCCCGGCTTCCGGCTTGCGCTGGATCGGGAGGTACTCGGTGAGGGGCAGGTCGGTGATCACCACGGCGGCGGCGTGGATGCCGTCGCCCCGGCGGAGGCCCTCGAGCCCCTTGGCCACGTCGACGACCTTCTTCACGTCGGGATCGACGGCGTACATCTCCCGCAGCTCGGCGGCGGCCTTGAAGCCGTCCTCGAACTTGGGGTGGACCTCGAGGCAGGCGTAGAGGGGCGTGTCGCGGCCCATCACCAACGGCGGCATGGCCTTGGCCACCCGGTCGCCCACGGCGTACGGGTAGCCCAGCACACGGGCGGCGTCGCGCACGGCGGCCCGCGCCTTGATGGTGGAGAACGTGACGATCTGGGCCACGTGGTCGCGGCCGTAGCGCTCGGCGGCGTACCGGATCATCTCGTCCCGGTAGCGGTCGTCGAAGTCCATGTCGATGTCGGGCATGGAGATGCGGCTGGGGTTCAGGAACCGCTCGAACAGCAGGTCGTACTTGATCGGGTCGAGGTCGGTGATGCGCAGCGTGTAGGCCACTGCACAGCCGGCCGCCGAGCCACGGCCGGGACCGACTCGGATGTTGGCCTTGCGGGCGTGGTCGATGAGGTCCCAAACGATGAGGAAGTACGACGAGAACCCCATCTGGTCGATGACCGTGAGCTCGTAGTCGATGCGCTCCACCACGGCCGGCGGCAGATTGGCGCCCCAGCGCTCCGTGGCGCCTTCGTAGGTGAGGTGGCGCAGGTACTCGGTGTCGGTCTCGAAGCCCTCAGGTAGCGGGAACGACGGCAGCTTGGGCTTGCCGAACTCGATCTCGACGTTGCAGCGCTCGGCGATCCAGAGGGTGTTGTCGCACGACTCGGGCACCTCGGAGAAGAGGTAGCGCATCTCCTGCGCCGTCTTCAGGTAGTGCTCGTCGCCGGAGAACTTGAACCGGTTGGGGTCGTCGATGGTGGAGTTCGTCTGCACGCACAGCAGGGCGTCGTGGGCGACGGCGTCCTCGCGGTGCACGTAGTGGCTGTCGTTGGTGGCCAGCAGCGGGGCCTGGATGCGCCGGGCGATGTCGAGGAGCATCGGGTTGGTGCGCTTCTGCTCCGGGATCCCGTGGTCCTGGATCTCGACGAAGAGGCTGTCTCGCCCGAAGATGTCCTGGAGGCGGGCGGCCTTGGCCAGGGCCCCGTCGAAGTCGTCGTGCATGAGCGACTGGAGGACGTGGCCGCCGAGGCAGCCGGTGGTGGCGATGACGCCCGAGGCGTGGCGCTCGAGCAGCTCCCAGTCGAGCCGGGGCTTGTAGAAGTAGCCCTCGAGGAAGGCCAGGCTCGAGAGCTTGATCAGGTTGCGGTAGCCGGTGTCGTTCTCGGCCAGCAGGCAGAGGTGGTAGTAGAGCTTCTTGCCACCGTCGACCTCGCCGCCGGAGTCGTCGACCTTCCCCCGGCGCGACGGGCGCTCGAACCGGCTGTCGTGGGCCATGTAGGCCTCGATGCCGATGACCGGGTTGACGCCCTGCTTGCGGCACTCGGCGTAGAAGTCGAGGACGCCGTACATGTTGCCGTGGTCGGTGAT
>JAOBWJ010000207.1 GCA_025463335.1 Acidimicrobiales bacterium | reverse complement strand
GGGGTGGTGAAGAAGGCCCGGCCTCGGTTCACCTGCGTGAGCTTCTCGATGAAGGCGGTGAGGTAGCCGGTGGCGTCGAGCATGAACGTGTTGATGGTGATGCCGTCACGCGTGCAGCGGTTGACCTCGCGGAAGGTGGCGTCGACCGTCTCCCGGATGGGCGGGTAGCTGAAGAACGGCTCGTCCATTCCCGGCTCGAAATGGGCGGTCGGTTCGCCGTCGGTGATCATGATGATCTGCTTGGTCCCGGACTGGCGGCCCAGCAGCCGGCGGCTCAGCATCAGGCCGTGCTGCATGTTGGTGCCGTAGTCGAAGTCCCAGGACACCTCGGGCAGGTGTTCGGGTCGCAGCTCGCGTGCGACCTTGGAGAACGTCACCACGCCCAGGTAGTCGCGCGGGAACTGGCTGGAGATCAGGGCGTGCAGCGCCATCGCCACCTTCTTGGCGGCGAGGAAGTTGTCTCGCATCGGCATCGACAGCGACACGTCGAGCATCAGCACGGTGCTGGACCGGGTGAGGGTCTCGGTCTCCTCGACCTCGAAGTCCTCGGGCTGCAGCCGCACGGGCGTGCCGGCCCCGGACCGCCCGATGGCGTTGCGGATCGTGCGCTGGATGTCGAGGTTGAACGGATCGCCGAACTCATAGGGCTTGGTCGTGTAGGTGCGCTCGTGACCGATGCCGATGCGGTCCTCGGCATGACGGCCCGACGAATCCCGCAGGATCTTCGAGAAGAGGTCGGTGAGGGAGTTCTGGCCGATCTTGCGGATGCCGCGAGGCGTGAGCTCGAGCCGGCCCTCCCGCTGCTCGATGAGACCGGCGTCCTCCAGCATCTTGGCCACCTTGCCCATGCGCTCGAGGCTGAGGGCGGCATCGTCGCCCAGCAGCTCGCGGGCGCGGTCGACGTCGACCTCGGCCAGCGCCCCGGGGTTGGAGGCCCCACGCATGAGCTGCTCGAGCCGGTCGAGGTCGCCCAGCTCCTGCAGCAGGTCGGTGGCCTCGCCGAAGCCCATGCCGTCGCCCTCGCCGCTGAACTCGTAGGACTGCTGCCATCCGGCCTGAGGGAACGCCGAGCGCAGGTTCTGGCCCAGCTGCTCCATCTGCCAGCGCAGGTCCATGTCCTCCATGAGCTGGTCGGACAAGGCCTGGAGCTGGGCCCGCTGCTCGGGCGTCATCGAGTTGAGCATGGCCTGGGCGGCCGCCATGCGCTGGGCCATGGCTTCCAGCAGCTCGTCGAGGTTCTGGGGGTTCTCCGGGAAGAAGTCGCCGTAGCGGTCCATGAAGCCCTCGAAGTCCGGCTCCTCCCCCGCCGCTCGCTGCTCGAGCATGTGGTTCAGCTCGGACAGCATGTCCTTCATGCGGGCCATGTCCTCGGGCGTGAGGTTCTGCATGCCCTCGGAGAGCTGCTTGAACTGCTGCTGGGCCAGCTCCTGGCGGAGCTTCTCCATCAGCTCCTCGAACTGCTCGCGCGCCTCCGAGGAGGTGAACTCGTACTCCTGGAGCGACCGGACCTGGCCGGCCAGGTCGGGCGGGAGCAGGTCGAGCTCCATCGACTTCTCGTCGGCCACCTGGTCGGTGATCTCCCGGCGCCGCTCGTCACCGGACTCCCGGGCGTCGCGTCGGAGCTCCTCGATGCCGGCTCGCTCCTTGTCGACGACCTCCCGCAGGGCATCGGCGATCTCGCTGTAGACGCCGCCGAGATCGTTGTTCTGGAGGCGCTCCTTGCGCTGCTGGCGGAGCTTGTCGAGCAGCTCCCGCATGCCTTGGACCTGGCGACCCTCGCGGTCCTGAAAGCCCTGCTGCATGAGCCGGCGGAGGGCCGCGTTCACGTCGCCGTGGTGGACCAAGTCGTCGGTGATCTCGGCGAGGATCGCATCGGCGTCGAGGTCGAAGCCGGCCTGCGTGCCATCCCACCGCGAGTAGTTGAAGCGGCCCATGGGGCCACGCTACGCCGATGCGGCAGGATTGCGCCCCGTGCCCGAAGGACACACGATCCGCCACTGTGCCCAGGAGCACGCCCGACTCCTCGTCGGCCAGCACCTGGGCGTCACCTCGCCCCAGGGTCGCTTCCCCGACGCCGCCCTCGTCGATGGCGGGTTGCTGGTCGGCACCGACGCCTGGGGCAAGCACCTGTTCCACGAGTACGAGGGCGAGCGCTTCGTCCACGTGCACCTCGGGATCTACGGCACGTTCACCACCCATCCGCTGCCTCCGCCGCAGCCCCGGCCGACCACCCGCATGCGCATCGTCGGCGACGAGGTGGCCATCGACCTCGTCGGCCCCAACACGTGCGAGCTGGTGGACACCGCAGGACGAGACGCCGTCTTTGCCCGCCTCGGCCCCGACCCGCTCCGCACGGACGCCGACCCCGATCGGGCGTGGCGGGCCCTGCAACGCCGCCGCATCCCGATCGGGCAGGCTCTGCTCGACCAGACCGTGATCGCCGGCGTAGGCAACGTCTACCGGGCCGAGGCTCTCTGGACCCATCGCATCAGCCCGCTTCGGCCGTCGAACGAGCTCACCCGCGAGGAGTTCGACACCCTCTGGATGGAGCTGACCGAGCTGCTCCACAAGGGCGTGCGGGAGCAGCGCATCAGCACCCGCAACGTCTACAAGGCCGACGACTGCCCCGAGTGCGACACCCCGATCCGCCGCTGGGACCTGGCCGGCCGCTGGGCCTACGCCTGCCCCAGCTGCCAGCCCCGCTGACATCGGCCGGCAGCGCCCGATCGGGCCGCATGTTCGATCAGCTCGGACCTAACGTCCGGCGGTGACCGTGCCTCAGTCGCCCCGGCTCTCGCTCGAGCCCTCGCCCGCCGAGGGCCCGCTCGAGGACGAGACCGAATGGCAGGACCTCGAGGTCACCGGCGACTTCACCGGATCGGTGGCCGCCGCCGTCCACCTCACCGGCTGCACCGTCCGGGCCCGGCTCACCGCCGTCGACCTGGCCAGAGCCACCTTCACCGACTGCCGGTTCGAGGACAGCGACCTCTCGGGCGCCTCACTGGAGGAGCTGCGGGCCACGCGTGTGACGTTCGTCCGCTGCCGGCTCACCGGCCTGGTGGCCGCCTCGGCTCGCTTCCGCGACGTCACCTTCGAGGACTGCAAGCTCGACGACGCCAACCTGCGCATGACCACGTGGGAGCGCAGCCGGATGGAGTCGTGCGACCTCCACGGCGCCGACCTCTACGCGGCCAAGCTCGGCGGCATGCCGATCGAGGGCTGCGACCTCCGCGACGTCGAGCTCGGCAAGGCCGACCTGACCGGCACCCGCCTCCACGGCTCACGGCTCGACGGCATCCGCTCGGCCGACCGACTCCGGGGCACCATCCTCGGCACTGACCAACTGGTCCCCGCTGCCGAGGCGGTGTTCGTCGCCCTCGGAATCGTCGTCGAGGACTAGCCCCGGCCGCGGTAGGTGGCCCGGGAGCCGGCGGCGTCCTTGTTCAGCCGCTTCGAGAGGTGGAGCCCCTCGAGAAGGAACTCGACGGCCGAGGCCACCGCTGCCGCGCTCTCGTCGTCACCAGTGAGCTCGCTCACCGGCTGGCGCAGCGCCGGCACCTCGGACACCAGGTCGACATAGGTGGACGAGGCCACGTCCTCGCCGGCGTGGACGATGCGGCCGTCCTCGAAGGCGGTGACGAGGTCGACCAGGGCCCCGGCGTTGCACCGCGAGCGCCAGACCGTGAGCAGCGCGGCCTTGACCAGGTTCTCGACGATCTGCTCGTCGCGGCCCTCGTCGACGGTGTCGAGCTCGATCTTGCCGGCCGTCGACGCCACCAGGGCGTCGAGGTCGCTGACGCGGGGCACGACCTCGTGCTCGCCCAGGCGCAGGGCCCGTCGCGTGGCGTTGGCCAGCAGCGTCTCGTTGTTGGCGACCGTGAGGCGCACCGACACGCCCG
This sequence comes from Acidimicrobiales bacterium, assembly GCA_025463335.1. Lineage (GTDB taxonomy): Bacteria > Actinomycetota > Acidimicrobiia > Acidimicrobiales > CADCSY01 > RYN-34. The sequence continues at coordinate 7,523 of JAOBWJ010000207.1, read as the reverse complement.
ACCGCTGGTTCACGTGCGGGCTCGACCGGGCCAGGTGGGAGATGGTGGCCACCACCTCGGCGAGGTAGTCGGGCACCGCCACCCGCAGCCCCGGCACCTCCATCGGACGGGCCTCCTGCTTGGCGATCGTGACCTCGGTCTCGACGTCGAGCGGGTAGTGGGTCCGGATCTGTGAGCCGAAGCGGTCCTTGAGCGGGGTGATGATCCGGCCGCGGTTCGTGTAGTCGTCAGGGTTGGCCGACGCGACCAGCAGCACGTCGAGCGGCAGGCGCACCTTGTACCCGCGGATCTGGACGTCGCGCTCCTCGAGCACGTTGAGCAGACCCACCTGGATGCGCTCGGCCAGGTCGGGCAACTCGTTGATGGCGAAGATGCCGCGGTTGGTGCGAGGCACCAGCCCGTAGTGGAGCGTCAGCTCGTCGGAGAGGTACCGGCCCTCGGCCACCTTGATGGGGTCGACCTCGCCGATGAGGTCGGCGATCGAGGTGTCGGGCGTGGCCAGCTTCTCGCCGTAGCGGGTGTCCCGGTGGATCCACTCGATCGGCGTGTCGTCGCCCTGGTGGGTCACCAGCTCGCGGGCGTGCCGCGACACCGGCTGGTAGGGGTCGTCGTTGATCTCGGAGCCGGACACGATCGGCAGCCACTCGTCGAGCAGGCCGACGAGGTTGCGGATCATGCGGGTCTTGGCCTGGCCCCGCTCGCCGAGGAAGATCACGTCGTGCCCGGCGAGGAGGGCATTCTCCAGCTGGGGCAGGACCGTGTCCTCGTAGCCGAGGATCCCGGGGAAGAGCTGCTCGCCGGCGGCGATCTTGGCCACGGCGTTGCGGCGCAGCTCTTCCTTGACCGGCACGGACTCCCAGCCGGACTCGCGGAGTTGGCCGAGGGTGGCGGGACGCGACGTCATGGCACGACCGTATCCCCGTACCCTCCGGATGTGCGCCCGTCGCTCCCATGGTCCACGTGGGTCGTGGGTTGGCTGGCCGCCATCGTGTTCGCCGGCGGGGTGGCTCAGGCGTTCGCCGAGCACCGCCAGCCGGTGGTGGAGACCACCGTGCGCGACGTGCATGTCCTGCCGGCAGGCCAGGCCAAGGTGACGGGAACGTTCACGGCGATCCGAGGGACGGACGTCGTCGGGCCGCCCCTGCGGGTCCCCATCGTGTTCGAACAGGGCACGGCCACGATCGAGAACGCCGGCGAGACGATCGTGTGGGACGGCGGGCGACCGTTCGCCATGGTTGGAGGGGGGCTGGCCCTTGGGCCGACCTCGCTGACCATCGACGAGCGCGGCGCTCACTGGTCGGTCGACGGACCCCGGGCTTTGCTGCCCGGGGACTACGAGGTTCGCACGCCGGTCGCCGTGGGGCGGGGCGGGCTGGCGTCGCCACGGGACTCGTACCGCTTCACCGCCGTCGACGACGCCCAGCTCGACGTGCGGGGCGGAGTGCTCACCGGACCGTCTGAGGACCTGCACCTCACCGGGCCGGGAACGCTCGTGCTCGACGGCGCCTTCACCGTGCGGACCCGGGACGGGCGGCGCGCGGCCACCCACCTCGAGTTCGGGCCCGGCCCGTTCGAGGTCGACCTCTCGGCCGGCCGCAGCGTCACGGCCACGCTGCAGGGCCCACTGCGTTAGGCAGCCAGTCTGCCGGTCCCCTCGACCTCGAGGCGCACGGTGGAAGCACCGTCGGACAGCACCACACGGGCGTGTCCGACACCGGCGAGCAGCTCCATGTCGACAACGCCCACGTCGTCCGCCCATCGGCCGACGGTGGCCTCCACGACGGCGGACACCACCCCGGACACGGGGAGACGGAGCACCATCGTCACAGGCGAGCCAGCAGGGAGGTGGGGACCTGCGTCTTCCATCAGCGCGCTGTCGATTCGAAGCAGGCCGGGGGATGACTCAGCGAACAGGACCTGGGATCGAACTCGGACGGTCACGCGGCCCACCTACCCACGTTCGGCGAAGACGTAGCGTGCAGTGGTGGATCTCACCGGCACGTGGCGGGCGGCGGTCGCCGACGAAGAGCTGCGACGCTCCTTCGCCGACCGCGATGCCGGCGACGACGGATGGGAGGGCGTGCCCGTCCCCGCCCACTGGCGGCACACGCCGGCCTTCGCCGACAGCGACGGCCCGTTGCTCTACCGGCGCCGGTTCGAGAGCGGTGCCCCGGCCGACGGCGAGCGGGCCTGGCTGGTGCTCGACGGCCTCTTCTACCAAGGCGACGTCTGGCTCGATGGCACCTACCTCGGCGACACCGAGGGTTACTTCGTGCGCCACACGTTCGAGGTCACCGAGCCGTTGGGGGCGTCGGCCGAACATCTGCTGGCGGTCGAGGTCACCTGCCACCCGCAGACCGACCGGACGGCCAAGCGCAACATCACCGGCATGTTCCAGCACCCCGACGCCGACGACCCCGGCTGGAACCCCGGGGGCATCTGGCGCCCGGTGCGGATCGAGCGGACCGGGCCGGTCCGGGCCCGAAGCCTGCGGGTGCTGTGCCTCGAAGCGTCGACCGAGCGGGCCGTCGTGGCCTTTCGGGCCGAGCTCGACAGCGACGCCGCTCGCACCGTCAGGCTGTGCACCGACATCGGGGGGCAGGTCGAGGTCACCGAGCACCCCGTGGCCGAGGGCAGCAACTTCGTCGAGTGGACGGCCACCGTCGCCAACCCGGCGCTGTGGTGGCCGCACGCCCTGGGCGACCAGCCGATGGCCGACGTCACCGTCGAGGTTCAGGCCGACGGCGTGACCAGCCACTCCCTCGAGCGGCGCATCGGTCTGCGCACGCTGAGGTGGAAGGACTGGATGCTGTCGGTCAACGGCGAGCGCCTGTTCCTCAAGGGCGCCAACCAGGGCCCGACCCGGCTGGCCCTGGCCGACGCCACGCCCGACGAACTGCGGCGGGACGTGACCCTGGCGCGCGAGGCCGGGCTCGACCTGCTCAGGCTCCACGGCCACATCACCCGTCCCGAGCTGTACGACGCAGCCGATGAGCTCGGCATCCTGCTGTGGCAGGACCTCCCGCTGCGGCACGGCTACAGCCGCACCATCCGCAAGCAGGCCATCCGCCAGGCGGCGGCCGCCGTCGATCTCCTCGGCCACCACCCGTCCGTGGCCATCTGGTGCTGGCACGACACGCCCGTCGCCCTCCACATGGCCGAGGGCAAGGCGCCAACCTCGGGTGGGGCCGTGCAGTGGGCGCTGCGCCAAGAGCTCCCGACGTGGAACAAGACGTTCCTCGACCGCTCCGTGAAGCGGGCCATCGAGAAGTCCGATGGGACCCGTCCCGTGATCGCCCACTCAGGCGTGGTGCCGCATCCAGGCGGGCTGGGCACCGACAGCCACCTCTGGTTCGGGTGGTTCCACGGTGAGGAGCGCGACCTTCCGGGCTTCGCCCGGGCGTTTCCCCGGATGGTCCGCTTCGTGTCCGGGCTCGGCGCCAAGTCGGTGCCCGCCGGCCGGCCCACGTCCTGGCCCGACATCGACGACGAGGTGCTGGCCCGGCGGGTCCCGCCCGGCGACTTCGCCACCGAGGAGGAGTGGACGGCCGCCACCCGGACCTACCAGGCCTCCGTGGTGAAGCACCACGTCGAGACCTTGCGCCGGCTGAAGTACCGGCCCACCGGCGGCTTCTCGGTGTCGTCCTTCGGCGACACCCACCCGGCCGTGTCGTGGGCCGTGCTCGACCACCACCGCAACCCGAAGCCCGCGTACTTCGCCCTGATCGACGCCTGCCGGCCGGTGATCGTGGTTGCCGACCGCCTACCTGCCACCGTCAGGCCGGGTGAGACCCTCGCCCTCGACGTCCACGTGGTGAGCGACCTGCGCCAGCCGCTCGGGCCTGCCCGGGTCGACGCTGCGCTGTCATGGCCGTCTGGTTCCCATGACTGGCACTGGGAGGGCGAGGTGCCGGCCGACGGCTGCGTGCGGGTCGGCACCCTCCAGGCCGTCGTGCCGGACGAGCCCGGCGAGCTGATCCTTGACCTGGCGGTGCACACGGCCGAGCAGGCGGCCACCAACCGCTACACCGCGGTCATCTCCGCACCCTGAGCGCGTTTCGGCCCTTCGCGAAGCGGCGGGATAGCGTCTCGCCGCTGCATCGCAGCCAGTTCACGGAGGTCCTGCATGGCGACGACGACGAGCGAACGGACGGCCACGCCGACTCCGATCCAGCCCAAGCCCACGCGACCGGCGCCCTGGTTCATCGAGCTCTACCGAACCGCGGTCGGCAAGAAGTACGTGATGGCCGTCACCGGCATCATCGGGCTCGGGTTCGTGTTCGGCCACATGATCGGGAACCTCAAGCTGTACTTGGGCTCCGAGGACATCAACCACTACGCCGAGTTCCTGCGGATGCTGCTCTACCCGATCCTCCCGAAGGGGGCGGCGCTCTGGCTGCTGCGCCTGGGGCTCATCGGTGCCGTGCTGCTGCACATCCACGCCGCCTGGTCGCTCACGCGGCTGAACCACAAGGCCAACGTCAAGTACTACTCCAAGCGCGATTACGTGGCGGCCAACTTCGCCAGTCGCACGATGCGCTGGACCGGGATCATCGTCGGCCTCTACATCCTGTTCCACCTGGCCGACCTGACCTGGGGCTTCGCCAACGGTGACTTCATCCGGGGCGACGTGCACCACAACCTGATCCACAGCCTTCGCCGGCCCCCGGTGGCGATCATCTACATCATCGCCAACCTGGCCTTGGGGGTGCACCTGTGGCACGGCTGCTGGAGCCTCTTCCAGTCGCTCGGCTGGAACCGGCCCCGCTTCAACCGGTGGCGCTCGTGGTTCGCCTGGGGCTTCACCGCCGTCATCGTGGTCGGGAACCTCTCCTTCCCGATCCTCATCGTCACCCACATCGTCGATTAGCGGAGCTTGAGAGCCATGGACATCCAGCTCGACGCCGGGATCCCCGAGGGTCCCATCGCCGACAAGTGGGAGAACCACAAGTTCAAGATGAAGCTGGTGGCGCCGCACAACCGCCGCCGCTTCGACGTGATCGTCGTCGGCTCCGGCCTGGCCGGGGCGGCGGCCGCCGCCACGCTGGGCGAGGCCGGCTACAACGTCAAGTGCTTCACGTTCCACGACTCGCCACGGCGGGCCCACTCGATCGCCGCCCAGGGCGGCATCAACGCCGCCAAGAACTACAAGGCCGACGGCGACTCGATCGAGCGCCTGTTCTACGACACCGTCAAGGGCGGCGACTACCGGGCCCGTGAGGCCAACGTGCACCGCCTCGCCGAGCTGTCGGTCGACATCATCGACCAGTGCACGGCCCAGGGCGTCCCGTTCGCCCGCGACTACGGCGGCCTGCGCGACAACCGCTCGTTCGGCGGCACCCAGGTGTCCCGCACGTTCTACGCCCGGGGCCAGACCGGTCAGCAGCTGCTGCTCGGTGCCTACCAGGCCCTCATGCGCCAGGTCGATGCCGGCACGGTCGCGCTGCACCCCCGCACCGAGATGCTCGACGTCGTCACCGTCGACGGTCAGGCCGTCGGCATCGTCACCCGCCACCTGCACACCGGCGAGATCCAGTCGTGGGCGGCTGACGCCGTGGTGCTGGCCACCGGCGGCTACGGCAACGCCTTCTACCTGTCGACCAACGCCAAGGCGTCGAACGCCTCCGCCATCTGGCGAGCTCACCGCAAGGGCGCCCTGTTCGCCAACCCCTGCTACACCCAGATCCATCCGACGTGCATCCCGGCCAGCGACGAGTTCCAGTCGAAGCTGACCCTCATGTCGGAGTCGCTCCGCAACGACGGCCGCGTGTGGGTCCCGATGCAGTCGGACGACCCCCGGTCGCCCGACCAGATCCCGGCCGAGGAGCGCGACTACTTCCTCGAGCGCCGCTACCCCGCCTTCGGCAACCTCGTGCCGCGCGACGTGGCGTCCCGCGCCATCAAGATCGAGGTCGACGCCGGCCGCGGCGTGGGCCCGCTCAAGAACGGCGTGTACCTCGACTTCAGCGACGCCATCGCCCGCCTCGGCCGCGACGTCGTCCAGGAGCGCTACGGGAACCTGTTCGAGATGTACGAGCGCATCACCGACGAGGACCCCTACAAGGTCCCCATGCGCATCTATCCCGCCGTCCACTACACGATGGGCGGACTCTGGGTGGACTACAACCTCCAGAGCTCGATCCCCGGTCTGTTCGTGGGCGGTGAGGCCAACTTCTCCGACCACGGGGCCAACCGCCTGGGCGCCTCGGCCCTCATGCAGGGCCTGGCCGACGGCTACTTCGTGCTGCCGGCCACCATCGCCAACTACCTGGCCGACCGGCTGGGCAAGGCCAAGACGGCCACCGACCACCCGGCGTTCCAGGAAGCCGAGGCCGACGTCCGGGCCCGCAACGAGCGGCTCCTGTCCATCGGCGGCACCAAGCCGGTCGACCACTTCCACCGCGAGCTCGGCCACATCATGTGGGACAACTGCGGCATGGCCCGCTCGGCGGAGAGCCTGCAGAAGGCGCTGGCGGAGATCCCGGCGCTGAAGGAGGAGTTCTACCGCGACCTTCGGATCCTGGGCACGGGCGAGGACCTCAACCAGTCGCTGGAGAAGGCCGGCCGGGTGGCCGACTTCTTCGAGCTGGCCGAGCTGATGTGCCGCGACGCCCTCCACCGCGAGGAGTCCTGCGGCGGCCACTTCCGGGTCGAGCACCAGACCGAGGAGGGCGAGGCGCTGCGCGACGACGTCAACTTCGCCTACGTCGGCGCCTGGGAGTACACCGGCGACACTGCCAACCCGGAGCTCCACAAGGAGCCCCTCGAGTTCGAGTACGTCAAGCTGGCGCAGAGGAGCTACAAGTAATGGACCTCACGCTGAAGGTGTGGCGCCAGGCCTCGCCGAGCGACACCGGCGCCATGGACACCATCGACGTCCGGGACATCAGTCCCGACATGTCGTTCCTCGAGATGCTCGACATCGTCAACGACCGGCTCACGGTCGAGGGCAAGGAGCCCATCGCCTTCGAGCACGACTGCCGCGAGGGCATCTGCGGGACCTGCTCGCTGATGATCGACGGTCAGGCCCACGGCCCCCAGCAGGGCACCGCCACCTGCCAGCTCCACATGCGCCGGTTCACCGACGGCCAGGAGATCACCGTCGAGCCCTTCCGGGCCACCGCGTTCCCGATCATCCGCGACCTGATGGTCGACCGCTCGGCCCTCGATCGCATCGTGGCCGCCGGCGGCTACATCACCGCCGAGACCGGGGGCGCTCCCGACGCCAACATGACGCCGGTCCCCAAGCCGGTGGCCGACGCGGCGATGGACGCCGCCGCCTGCATCGGGTGCGGCGCCTGCGTGGCGGCCTGCCCCAACTCGGCCGCCAACCTGTTCACCGCCGCCAAGGTGGCCCACCTCAACCTGCTCCCGCAGGGCCAGCCCGAGCGCTTCAGCCGGGTCGAGGCCATGGTCGACGTCATGGAGGACTTCTTCGGGTCCTGCACCAACCACGGCGAGTGCCAGGCGGCGTGCCCGAAGGAGATCTCGATCGACTTCATCGCCATCATGAACAAGGACTA
>JAOBWJ010000198.1 GCA_025463335.1 Acidimicrobiales bacterium | reverse complement strand
CCACGGGTCAGCCCAAGGATGGCGGCCCGCTCGCCGGACAGCGCCGGCCCGTCGAGCACCGGCCCGCCGCGGGCGGCGATGACATTGGCCAGGTGCACGAGCCCGACGGCGACCTCGGCCGGGCCGGTGACCGGGGGGCCATCGGGCCAGCCGGTCAGGGCCAGGAGGCCCGACGACGCCCACGTCTCGCTCGCGGATGGCACGCCGACAGGATCGCACGATCGACCCTTGCCAAAAGCCTTTTGGTGATTGACCATGGGTCTATGAGCGAGCGGCTGATCTCGGCGGACTCCCACGTCCGCGTCACCCATGAGCAGATCAAGGCCAACCTGGCGCCGAGGTACCACCAGGCGTACGACGACGCCGTGGCCGCCTTCGCCGAACGCATGGCCGGGGGGGCCGGTGCAGCCAACGCCGCCGGTGCGGCCATGAAGGCGGCCGAAGCCAACAGCGCCTTCACCCGCGACGGCTACTGGGACCCGGTCGAGCGGCTGAAGGACATGGACACCGATGGTGTCGAGGCCGAGGTCCTCTACTCCGAGGTCTCCGCCTTCCGGTACCTGGCCGACATGAAGGAGGGCATGAGCGAGTCGGTGCGGGCCTTCAACGACGTGCTCCAGGCCTTCGCCGAGCCCGACCCCAAGCGGCTGATCGTCTCGTACCAGATCCCGATCCACGACATCGACCTGGCCGTCGCCGAGGTCAAGCGGGTGGTCGGGCTCAACGCCAAGTCGCTCCAGCTCCCGGTGTTCCCGAGCGAGTTCGGCCTGCCCGAGTACTTCGACGAGCGCTACGACCCGCTGTTCGCCCTCATCGAGGAGACCGGCCTCCCGATCTGCTGCCACATCGGGCTCAACACCAACCTCGACGACCTGATGCGGCGCGACCCCACGCCCAACAAGGGCGTGATGGTGCCCGTCACCGGCCTCATGACGGCCGAGGCGTTCGGCATGTGGATCATGGGCGGCGTCTTCGAGAAGTTCCCCCGCCTCAAGGTCGTGTTCGTCGAGCCCGGCCTGGCGTGGGTGGCGTGGTGGATCCACATCGTCGACGACATGGCCACCCGCCAGGGGTACTCGTTCCCGGCCATCACCGAGCTGCCCAGCTTCTACTTCCGGCGCAACGTGTTCCTGACGTTCATCGAGGAGCGGATCGCCCTCGAGCGGCTGCGCGACGTCATCGGCGTCGAGAACATGCTGTGGTCGACCGACTTCCCGCACCCGGTCACCAGCTGGCCCAACTCCAAGAAGATCATCGAGGAGCAGCTGGCCGGGGTCCCGGCCGACGAGCGCGAGCTCATCTTGTCGGGCAACGCCGCCCGCGTCTGGAACCTGTGAGCGCAGCGCAAGTCGCTCCCCGGTTCCTCGACCGGGAGGCGGTCGTCCGCGCCGCCGCCGACCTCGCCGACCGGGAGGGCTGGTCGGCCATGACGCTCTCGAACGTGGCCAAGGAGGTCGACCGTCACGTCACCTCCCTCTACGCCCATGTCGACAGCCTGGCCGGCCTCCGCCGAGCCATCGCCCTGTTGGCCATCGAGGAGCTGAGCGATGCCGTGTGGCGGGCGGCGCTGGGGAAGGTCAAAGGTGACGCCCTCCAGGCCATCGCCGAGGAGTACCGGTCGTACGCCATCGCCCATCCCGGCCGGACGGCGGCCATCACGGCCGAGCACGACACGACCGACACCGAGCTGGCGGCGCGGGGCGCCCGGCTGGCCGAGCCGGTGCGGGCCACGTTCCGGTCGTTCGGCCTCGACGACCGGCGGGTGGCGGTGGCGCACCACGCCTTCTCGGCCACGGTCGACGGCTTCGTCCACACCAGGCGGGGCAAGGCCGACTTCGACCAGGCCGTCGCCTTGTTCGTGCTGGGGTTGTCGTCGGGGGAGTGGCCGGCGCCATGACGGCTACCGTCCCGATCGCGTGTCCCACCCGACGCACTACGACCCGAGCATCGCCGGGCTGGCCCGCATCGTCGAGGTCAGCCTCGAGCAGCTCGACCTGACCATTCAGAAGTACCGGGTCCTCATCCACCTCTCCCGTGGTCCGGCCTCGCCCTCCGAGCTGGCCGACCGCCTGTCGGTACGGCCCCCCACGGTCACCCGGCTGGTCGACGGGCTGGTCGAGCGCAAGCTGGTGGAGCGACGGGCCGACGAGCGCGACGGGCGACGCAGCGTCCACCTGCTCACCCGCAAGGGGGTGGCCGTCCTGGCCAAGGCCGAGGCCGCGTTCGACGCCGTGCTCGACGACATCGCCGGTGAGCTCGACGCCGACGAGCGGACCCAGGCCGCCGAGGGGTTGCGGCTGTGGGGCGAGGCCATGCGCCGGCGGTGGCACCGCACGCACGACTGACTCCGGGTCTCGTCAGCGGGGCGGGTGCAGGGTGGCGGCATCCTCGGCCAGGAGCCAGCCGGCGGTGACGAGCCCGGTGACACGTGCCCGGAACGCAGCTCGGTAGGCCTCGAGCGAGCCGTAGCGGGCAACCACGTCGAGGGGCTCGACGGCGCCGGTGCCGGGACTGCACGTGCACCCTGCCAGGTAGGTGCCGTCGGGGACGTCGACCCACGGTGAGCGCAGCCCGCCGCGGGCATTGCCCACCTCGTCGCGCACCAGCCCGTCGCCGTCGCGCTCGACTCGAGGAGCGTGGGGCAGCGGTGTGCCGTCGGCGAGGAAGCGGTCGAGGTGGTCGAGCAGGGCGTGGGCGACCAGCCACCATGGCCGATCGTTGTGGCCGGCCGCGTGCGCCTGATCGCCCCGATGGGCCTTGAGCTGCCAGTAGTGGAACGTGCCCGGCACCTCGTAGCCCCGCACCATGGGCTGGTCGCTGTCGGGTAGGGCGTCGTCGGGCTCTCGGAGCAGCCCGAGCAGCTCGCACTCGCTCATGAGGTGCACGACCGGGACCGGTGGCGTCTTCTCGGGCGCCGGTGCCACGGCGATCCACACGGCGTCGACGTCGGTGGTGGAGTGGCCGTGATCGAGATGGTGCGTCCAGACCATCCCGGTCTGAGACCAGCCGGCGCCGATGACATGCGTGGCGGCGCGGCCGAGCACGTCGCCGGTGCGGCGGAGCACGTGCGCCACGTCGGCGAGCGCGGCGTGGGCGTGGGTGCTGGGCGTCCCCATGCGCAGCAGCTCGTCGCCCTCGGGCTCGTCGTCGAGGCGGAGGGCGGCGTAGCGGATGGGATCCTCCCGCTGGAGCCGGACCACCCCTCCGCTCGGAGACGTGCCCCGGGGCCCCCATTGTCCGCTCCCTACCGTGGCTCCCACCCAGGCATGGCGCCGGCGGGTGAGGTGGCGCCATGAGGTGGTCCAGTGGCCGGTGTCCTCGTCGACCACGTGGAACGGCTCGAGCACCACCGTGCCCGACCACCCCTCGACCGGTCGGCGCACGAGGATCCGGGTGGCGTAACCGTCGCCCTCGACGAGGTGCTCCTCCTCCACGTAGCCGAGGGCCCCGAGGTCGTTGTAGAGGCTGGAGGCCGGGTTCAGCACCGAGCGGAACGGGAGCCGGTCGCCCGTGAGGGGAGTGACGGTGGGCCGGGCCATTCCCTTAGCCTAGGCAAACGATGCGGGAAGCCCAGCGGCGGGCCGGCCGCTACGCTCCGCCGACGTGAGCCAGGTGAACGGAGCGGCGGCGCCGCGCAGCCGCGACCGGGACCGGCGGGCCAAGATCGTGGCTGCCGCCACCCATCTGTTCCGCGAGCGGGGCTTCCACGCCGTCGGCATCGACGAGATCGGCAACGCGGCCGGCATCACCGGGCCGGGCGTCTACCGCCACTTCAGCGGCAAGGACGACCTGCTCAGCTCGGTGCTCGACCACGCCACCGACGACCTCTGGACCGATCTGTCGGCCGACGACCAGCCGTCGATCGAAGCGCTGGTCCGCAGCCACGTGGCCTACGCCGTCACCCATGCCGACGCCATCGAGCTGTGGTACCAGGAAGGGCGCAACCTCTCCGCCGAAGCCCGCAGCACCCAGCGCCGGCTCCAGCGGCGCTACATCGAGCGGTGGGTCGACGCGCTCCTCGAGCGGCGGCCCGAGCTGAGCGAGGACGAGGCCGGCGTGCTGGCCCGGGGCGCCATCGGCCTCATCCACTCCTCGGCCCATTCCGACCGGGCCGGCGACCCGGCGCTGCTCACCCCGTTGCTGGAGCGGATGGCCATGGCGGCGTTGCTGGCCTAGAGCCCCACCGCGAACTGGCGACGGATTGACAACACTTCTGTTGTCGATCCATCGCCAATTCGCGGTGGCGTTGCGGCTCCCTCTAGAGCCCCAACGAGCGGCCGATGATCTCCTTCATGATCTCGTTGGTGCCGCCGTAGATCCGGGTCACGCGGGCGTCGGTGTAGGCCCGGCCGATGGGGTACTCGCTCATGTAGCCGTAGCCCCCGTGGAGCTGCACCCCGATGTCGACGGCCCGGCCCTGAAGTTCGGTGCACCACCACTTGGCCATGGCCGCCTCCTCGGCGGTGAGCTCGCCGGCGTTGCGGGCGAGGACGCACTTGTCGACGAACGCCTGGCCGACCTCGACCTCGGTGGCGAGGGTGGCCAGCTGGAACCGGCTGTTCTGGAACGAGCCGATGGGCTGGCCGAAGGCGTTGCGCTCCTTCACGTAGGCCAGCGTCCACTCCAGGGCGGCGCGGGCAGCGGCCACGCCGATCATGGCGATGTTGAGCCGCTCCTGGGGGAGGTTGCGCACCAGCTGCATGAAGCCGGTGCCCTCCTCGCCCAGCAGGTTTTCGACAGGGACCCGCACGTCGGTGAAGAACAGCTCGGCTGTGTCCTGGGCGTGGAGCCCGATCTTCTCGAGGTTGCGGCCCCGCTCGAAGCCGGCCATGCCGCGCTCGATCACCAGCAGCGACATGCCCCGGTGGCGTTCCTTGGGGTCGGTCTTCACGGCGGTGACGACCAGGTCGGCGTTGATGCCGTTGGTGATGAACGTCTTGGAGCCGTTGACCACGTAGTGGTCGCCGTCGCGGATCGCCGTCGTCGCCATCGAGGCCAGGTCGGAGCCGATGGCGGGCTCGGTCATGGCGATGGCGGTGATCAGCTCGCCCGAGCAGATGCCGGGGATCCACCGGGCCTGCTGCTCCTCGTTGGCCCCATGCAGGAAGTAGGGGAGGCACACGTCGTTGTGCAGGCCGATGCCCATGGCCGCGGCGTTGACGCCGGTCAGCTGGATCTCCTCGGCCACGATCTGGTTGAAGCGGAAGTCGTCGACGCCCCCGCCGCCCAGCTCCTCGGGAGCGTTGAAGCCGAGGAACCCGCTGGCGCCCGCCCGCCGGTAGAGGTCGCGGTCGGCGATGCCGGCCCGTTCCCACTCGTCGTTGTGGGGAACGACCTCCTTGTCGAGGAACTGCCGGAAGCTCGAACGGAAGAGGTCGTGGTCGTCGTCGAAGTAGCGCCTCACGACGACAGCGTAGGTCCATAGCGTATGCTATGGAGTTTCACCGACCAGGGGGGCGGCATGACAGGTGTGCTCGACGGCATCGAGGTGCTCGACCTGTCGTGGGGGATCGCCGGGCCCATGGCCGGCATGCTCCTGGCCGACCAGGGCGCCCGGGTCACCCGCATCGAGTCGCCCCACGGCGATCCGTCCGCCGGCCTGTCGGGTCAGCGGGTGTGGCACCGGGGCAAGCGCCGGGCGGTGCTCGACCTCCACGACGAGGCCGACCGCGACCGGGTGCTGGCCCTGGCCCGTCAGGCCGACGTGCTCATCGAAAGCTGGGCCCCGGGCACGGCCGCCCGCCTCGGCCTTGACCACGAGACGTTGCTGGCCGCCAACCCTCGCCTCGTGCACTGCTCGATCACCGGCTACGGCGAGACCGGCAAGCACGCCGACCGACCGGCCTACGACGCCCTCGTGGCCGCCCGCACGGGCCAGCAGTGGGAGAGCCGAGGCGTGGTCGGCGGCACCATCGGGCGCCTGTCGGGTGCCGAGATCCTCCCCGGCTACGAGGCTCCCGAGCAGTGCATGGTCGGTGCGCCCCGCGGTGGCCCGCTGTTCAGCGGCATCCCGTGGGTCAGCGTGGCCACCTTCTACAACGCGTCGCTGGTCATCAACGCCGCCCTGCGGGCGCGGGAGGTCACCGGCCGGGGCCAGCACGTCCACACGTCGATGCTCCAAGGCGCGCTGGCGACGACGGTCGGCGCCTGGCAGCGCGTCGAGCACGCCGATCGCCCCGCCTTCCAGTCCTGGGTCACCGACCCCCGGGCGCCCAAGGGGTTCTTCCAGGGATCCGACGGCCAGTGGACGCACCACTGGGTGCCTCTGCCCAGCTTCATCCTCAACGCCGGCGAGCTGGAGACCCTCGAGCCCGGCCCCGGCCTCGACGCCCCCCGGGACGCGCCGCTGCGGATCTCCACTCAACCCGAGGACATGATCGTCCTCCACGCCTTCCACGACGCCATGGCCGAGGCGGTCGCCAAGTTCCCCGCCGACGACTGGGTCAGCTTGGCCGCCCAGGTCGGCGTGCCCGTGCAGCGGGTGCGCTCGCCCGAGGAGGCCCTGCTCGACCCGCTCCTGCTGGAGGACGGCAGCGTCGTCGAGCTCGATGGCATCCGCATGGTCGGCCGCACCTACCAGTTCGAGAAGACGCCGGCCCCGCCGATCGGGCCGGTGGCGGCGCCCGGCCAGCACACCGACGAAGTGCGGGCGGAGGCCGACCGGGCCGCCGCGCTTCCCGCACGGGAGGCGGGCACCGGTCAGCTCGCGTCGCCGCTGGAGGGCGTGGTCGTGCTCGACCTCGGCCTCGCCGTGGCCGGTCCGTTCGGCACCCAGCTCCTGTCCGACCTCGGGGCCACGGTCATCAAGGTCAACAACGCCGTGTTCGACCGGTTCTGGATGGTCAACCACATCGCCATGTGCTGCAACCGGGGCAAGCGCAGCATCACCATCGACCTCAAGCAACCCGAGGGCATGGCCATCCTCCACGACCTGGTCCGCCGGGCCGACGTGGTGCAGCACAACATGCGCTACGACGCGGCCGAGCGTCTCGGCGTCGACCACGAGTCGCTGAAGCAGGTGAACCCCTCGCTCATCTACTGCCACACCCGCGGCCACGACCCGGCCCGCATGCTGCTGCCCGGCAACGACCAGACCGGCGCCGCCCTGGCCGGGGCGTCGTGGATGGAGGGCGGCGTCGAGAGCGGCGCGGCGCCCATCTGGCCGGTCACCTCGCTGGGCGACACCGGCAACGGCTACCTGTCGGCCATCGGCATCGTCCAGGCGCTCGCCCACCGTGACCGCACGGGCGAGGGTCAGTTCCTCGACACGTCGATCCTCTATGCCCACCTGCTCAACGCGTCGATGGCCTACGTCGGGGCCGACGGCGCGCCGAGCGACCGCCCCAGGCTCGATCGCATGCAGCTCGGGTGGAACGACCGCTACCGCCTGCACGAGACGGCCGACGGCTGGCTGTGCGTGGCCCTCGTCACCGACGAGCACGTGGCCGCCTTCGAACGGATCACCGGTGGTGACCTCCTGGCCCGGGCGGCCCACGACTGGTTCGCCGAGCTCGACGCGGCCGGCGTCCCGTGCGAGGTGTCCGACCCCGACTTCGTGCTGTCGCTGTTCGACGACCCCGAGATCATCGAGAAGGGCTGGGTCACGTCCTACGAGCAGCCGCTGGTAGGAAGGATGGACGTGTTCGGCCTCCTCTTCGACCTCTCCGAGACGCCCGGCCGCGTGCAGGGCCCGCCGCTGGTTCCCGGCCAGGACAGCCGGGCCATCCTCGCCGAGCTCGGCTACGACGACGAGCGAGTCGAGAAGCTCCTCGCGACCGGCGTGGTGAACGAGCGCGAATGAGGATCGGTGTCGTGTCCGACGTGCACGGCAACGTGCCCGCCCTCGAGGCGGCACTGGCCCGCTTCGAGCACGAGGCCGATGTCGTGTGGTGCGCCGGCGACATCGTCCACGAGTACCGGTTCTCCTCGCCGGCGGTGGGGTTGCTGCGCAAGGCCGGCGCCACCGCGGTGCTCGGCAACCACGACATGGTGTTGCTGAGCCCGGCCGGCGTGAACGCCCGCACGGCGGAGCACGTCGAGGCGGAGGAGCTGGCATGGCTGAGCGGCCTCGGCCTCAGCCACGAGACGGTCGTCGACGGCCGCCGCATCCGCATGGTGCACGGCAGCCCGTGGGACCCCTATGGCGACTACCTCCGGGCCCACAACCCGAAGTGGAAGGAGGTCGACGGGCTGGGCGTCGACATCCTCGTCGTCGGCCACACCCACGAACCCATGGTCGAACGCTTCGGACGCACGCTGGTGGTGAATCCCGGGTCGCTGGGCGAGCCCCGCCAGGCCGACCGACGCGGCAGCTACGCCGTGCTCGACACCGAGGCCGGCGACGCCGAGATCGGCTACGTGTGACCAAATGCCGCGTCAGGCAACGTTCGCTTCGTCAGCGGCGTGACTCCGAGCCGGCGATAGGCCATTCCCAGGCGCCGCCGAACTGATCGAGGGGCTCGCCCGGTGGGCTGTGTGCTCACACAAGCTGCGTGCCGCCGGCACGCTGGAGCTTGATCTTCTTGGATGGCAACCCGAGCGGGCGATGTTCGCCGAGGACTTCGGCGGTCGACCGAAGCGCCTCGACGCGTTGCTCAACGATCTGCGACTGGACGCGACGGACGTGGTGTTCGTCGGTGACACCAAACACGACCGCGCTTGTGCGGAAGCTGCAGGCGTGACCTTCATGCTCGCCGGGTGGAACCCGCGAGCCGAGACGAAGCCTGGTGATGTCAGGTTGTCTCACCCGTCGGAGCTGCTCGAACTTCTCTGAAGCCGATCGTCGCATTCTTCCGGCGTTGAGGGGCACCCACAGCCCGCCGGCTGGGCGCCGGCGTCTTCGGCTCGGCCGGGGCAGATGGCAATCTGGCGTCATGATCGACGACGTCGCGAAGGCGCATCTTCACGACAACCTGCGTTGGGTGCGTGAGGCGCTCGTGTGGAAGCTCACCGGGCTGTCGGAATACGACATCCGGCGTCCGATGACCCCGACGGGGACCAACCTGCTCGGCGTGGTCAAGCACAACGCGATCTGGGACTCCCGGTACTTCGGCGAGGTCTTCGATCGACCGTTCCCAGAGCCTCTGCCGCGGTGGAATGACGAGGCTGCGCACGGCACGGATCATTGGGCGACTGAACA
>JAOBWJ010000189.1 GCA_025463335.1 Acidimicrobiales bacterium | reverse complement strand
CACCGGGCCACGGCGTGGGGGCAGCGGGGAGCGAAGCCACAACCGCTGGGAGCGGGCCCGGGCCCCGGCGGGTCGCCGGGGATGGTGGGCAGCGGCTGCCCCGCGAGCCCCGGCTGCGGCATGCAGTCGAGGAGGCTGCGGGTGTACGGGTGGCGGGGCGAGCCCAGGACGTCACCGGTCGGCCCACTCTCCACGATCCGTCCGGCGTACATCACGATGGTGCGCGAGCACACCGCCCGCACCACCCGCATCGAGTGGGTGGTGATCAGCATGGCCGTCCCGGTGGACTCGCGGAGGTCGGCGAGGGTGGCCAGGATGCTGGCCTGCACGGTGGCATCGAGCGCACTCGTGGCCTCGTCGGCCACGAGGAGGTCGGGCTCGCTGGCGAGGGCCACGCCGATCATCGCTCGCTGGCACATGCCTCCCGACAGCTGGTGCGGGTAGCTCCGAAGTACGCGCTCGGGGTCGGGCACCCGGAGCTCGCCAAGGAGCCGAGCGGCCACGTCCAGCGCAGGGCCCCGGTCGAGGCCGCGGTGACGCCGCAGCGCGTCGGTGAGGGCCTCGCCCACCCGCTGGACCGGATCCAGGTGGGTCACCGGATCCTGGAAGACCATGCCGATGCGCTGCCCGCGCACGGCGACGAGGTCACGCTCGCCGAGGGAGACCAGGTCCTGGCCATCGAGCAGGACCTGGCCAGCGGTGATGCGGCCGGGCGGGCGCACAAGCCGAAGCAGCGACAGGGCCGTGACGCTCTTGCCACTGCCCGACCCACCGACCAGGCCCACGACCTCGCCCCGGTCGATGCTGAAGCTGACGTCGTCGACCGCCGTCACCATGCCACGGGACGTGTCGAACTCCGTGCGCAGACCCCGTACGTCGAGCAGCGGCGGAGCCTCGATGACGGTCATGTGCGCAACCTCGGGTCGAGGGCGTCCCGCAGGGAATCGCCGAGGAGGTTGCAGCCGACCGCCAGCAGGAACAGCGCCACGCCCGGGATGGTCGCGACGTAGGGCGCCACCGGCAGGACCAACCGGCCGTCGTTGATCATCCGTCCCCAATCCGCCTGGGGCGGTTGGATGCCGAGGCCGACGAAGCTGAGACCGGCCCCGAGCACGACCATGAGGCTGGCGATCGAGGCGGCATACGCCAGCACGGGGGCCAGCATGTTGGGGACGAACTGGTGAGCCACGAGATGGCGCCGCTTCGCTCCGGCAGCGACCGCTGCTTCCACGTATGGCAACCCCTTGATGACGGTGGCGGACTGGTAAGCGATCCGCGTCATGGGGGCGATCATCACGAGGGTGATGGCGATGACCATGTTGCGCAGTCCCGGACCGATGCTGGCGGCCACGAGGATCGCCAGCATCACGGGCGGGAGTCCGAGGAGGACGTCCAGCGCCCGGGTCACGAGCGTGCGGCCAAGCCGCCCCGTCACTGCGGCGACGGCACCCACGACCAATCCGATGCCGCCGGCCACGAACACCGACGCCCCCACGATGATGAGCGAGGGGCGCGATCCCCAGATGAGCCGGCTCAGGATGTCCCGGCCCTGCCCGTCGGTGCCGAGGATGTGGCCGGCGGTCAGCGGCGAAGCGAGCCGGTCAGCGGTCGAGCCGACCGTGGGGTCCGACGGCGACAGGACCGGAGCCAGCACCGCCACCGCGACGAAGAACAGCAAGATGCCGGCCCCCACGACACCAGCGGGCGAGCGACGCCACGTTCGGCCAAGCCAGCCGTGCCGAGGGCCCTGGACCACTTCCCTCGGCGGAAACGCCGCCGCCACGACCTCGGCACCGAGCACCTGTTCGGACATCGTTCCGCCTCCCGTCAGACCCGCACACGCGGGTCGAGTGCCGCCGTCAGCAAGTCGACGGCGAGGTTGATGAGCGTGAACACCACGGAGCTCACGACGACGATTCCGGCGATCATCGGGAAGTCGCGACTGGCTACCGCGTTGTAGGTCTGCAGGCCGATTCCCGGCCAGTTGAAGACGATCTCGACGAACAGTGCCGACCCGAGCAGGAGATACCCGAACTGCAGTCCGCACATGGTGACGATGCTCGGCAGCGCGTTCTTCACCGTGTGGCGCAACACCCTTCGCTCCGGAACGCCACGGGCCCGCAGCGCAAGCAGGAAGTCGGCAGAGGCCACCTCGAGCAGGGCCGAACGCGTCACCCGGGCGATGATCGTCAACGGGGCCACGGCCGCCGCCGTCGCGGGGAGCACGAGGTGCCACACAAGATCGCTGAGCGTGGGGCCGCCCGTCACGGAGTGCATCTGACCCGTGGGAAACCACCGGAACTGCACGGCGAACACGTAGATGAGCACGATCGACAACCAGTAGGCCGGCATGCTCATGAGGAACAGCGAGACCACCGTGGTGGCGCGATCCGTGACCGTCCCCTGCCGGACCGCCGACAGCATGCCGAGGGCCACGCCGCCCACGATCGCCACGACGCCGGCGGTCACGCCGAGCACGAGCGTGCTGCCGAAGCGATCTCCGACGACCGTGAGCACCGGCGCCCGCATCTCGATCGACCGTCCGAGGTCGCCCCGCAGCAGGTGGCCGAGGTAGTGGAAGTACTGGACGTACAGCGGGTCGTGGAGCCCGAGCGAGCGGCGCAATGACTCGCGCGCCGCGTCGCTCGCATTCGGTCCCAGCAGGGTGGCGGTCGGATCCCCCGGGGCGAGCTGGGTCAACACGAACACTGCAAGCGTCGCCCCGAGCACGACCGGCACCACCATGAGGATGCGCCCGAGGGCGTAGCGCCGCATGCCCCGGACCTCAGCCCTCGACCCAAGCCCGGCTGACGTCCTGAAGCCAGGACCGGGCCGGCACCCAGCCCTTCACCCGGTTCGACACGGCGTAGGGGCCCGTGTCGTGCAGGACGAAGATGTAGCCGAGATCCTCGAGCATCACCTTCTGGGCGTCCCGGTAGAGCTTGATGTAGCCGTCGTAGTTCGGCGCCGCGTCCGCCGCGTCGAGGAGCTTGTCGACCTTGGGATCGGAGTACCAGCCCGTCGCCCACCCCACGGGGGGCGAGTTCTTCGAGTGGGTGTACATCGACAGGATGAAGGCGTCGTCAGTGCCGATCGCCATGCACCACGCCCCGATGCCCTGACCCTGGGGGATGCCCTTCAACCACCGCGTGATGTAGGCGTTCCACTCGGTCATGTCGAGCTGGACCTTGATGCCCACCTTGGCCAGGTCGCTCTGGATGGCCTCCATCACCTGGTCGGTGGCGGGGATGCCGGTGCCAGCCGGCGAGCACGGCATCTTCGTGGTGAAGCCATTGGGATAGCCGGCCTGGGCTAGGAGCTCCTTGGCGCGCTTCGGGTCGTACTTGCTCTGCACGCCCAGGCTTGGGTCGAACCCCGGATTGCCCTTGCCGAACAGCTGGGTGCCCTCGGAGGCAGCGCCACTGAAGAGGTTGTCCACGATGGCCTTGCGGTCGATGGCCATGCTCACCGCCTCACGGACCAGTGGGTTGTTGAAGGGCGCCTCCCGCATGTTGGGCATGATCGTGAACGTGGCTGGCTTCCCGAGCTTCGTCACCTTGGCGGAGCCGCTGGACTCGATCGTGGCGATCGAGTCGGGCGGGATCTCCATGGCGATGTCCACCTCGCCCGCGACCACCGCCGCCACCCGTGCGCCGGCGTCGGGGATGGGCCGGAAGACGACCTCATCGAGGTTCGTGGGCTTGCCCCAGTACTTCTCGTTGCGGACAAGGCGGGTGCGCTGACCACGGACGAACTGGGCGACCTTGAACGGCCCCGTGCCCACGCCGTGCTGGGCGAACCCATCGTTGCCGTACTTCTCCACGGCCGCCGGGCTGACGATGTAGTAGAAGGACGTCCCCGTGAGACGGTCGATCAGGCCGGCGCTGGGGGTCTTCATCGTCAGCTCGAACGTCGCATCATCGACGACCCGCGTGGACTCCACCAGCTGCATCAGCGAGGCCGTGTTCCCCGCGGCCACCTCCGAGTAGAACTTGAAGGTCGGGTCTCGCCACCGCCGGAAGTTGAACTCCACCGCGGCGGCGTTGAATGGCGTGCCGTCGTGGAACGTCACGCCCTGGCGAAGCTTGAACGTGTACACCCGGCCGTCGGGCGAGACGGTCCAACTCGTCGCCAGCGCCGGCTTGATCGGCGCCGAGTCGGTATCGATGGTGCGATCCCGTGTCACCAAACCTTCGAACACATGGTTCTGCACCACCATGGCCACGCCTGACGACGCCAGTTGCGGGTCCAT
This sequence comes from Acidimicrobiales bacterium, assembly GCA_025463335.1. Lineage (GTDB taxonomy): Bacteria > Actinomycetota > Acidimicrobiia > Acidimicrobiales > CADCSY01 > RYN-34. The sequence goes on along the minus strand of JAOBWJ010000189.1, from coordinate 1,686 downwards.
GCCCGGCCAGTCAGCGGCCGTGGCGAACACGATGGTGCCGCCCTTCTTTGCCTGGCCCGGAGTAGTTGAGCTGCCCGCGCCCTCGGAGCTCGCGGCGTCGCCGCCCGAGCTCGGCCCGCAGGCGGTGCCCACGAGGAGGAGGGCGAGGACGAGTCCGGCTCCTCGAAGAGATCCGTGTCGGTACCGCATCGTTGCTCCTTAAGCCGTGATGGACGAGTACAAGCTGGGGTTGCGGTTGGCGAAGTGGTGCGTGGTGCCGCGGGCGTGCAGGAGGGCGGCGCGATCCGCTTCCACCACGAGCGTCTTCGACTCGTGCCGTGGCGCCTCGGCGACGAGGTCGCCGTGCGGATCGAACAGGCGGCTCCCACCGAACAGGTCGGTGTCCCGCTGCTTCCCCACGACCGAGACGTGGAGGTACCAGATGCTGTTCTCCGTCGCCCGGGTGGGCAGGGTGTGGTCCCAGAACGTCTCGAAGCCCACCACTGCGGCGGAGACGTTGATGATCACCTCGGCGCCGAGCAGCGCCAGGCTGCGGGCGACCTCCGGGAACATGACGTCGTAGCAGATCTCGATGCCGAGTCGGCCGGCGCTCGTGTCCCACACCGGAAGGGAGTTGCCGGGGCTCCAGTAGAGGCGTTCCTTCGCCAGCCGATTCCCGTCGAAGAGCATCGCCGCGATGTGGTTCTTGTTGTAGGTGCCGAGGTAGCGGCCCTGGTCGACGACGATGGCGGAGTTGTACAGGTCACCGGGAAACGTCCCCTTGCGGGTGGTGCACCCCATGACGATGACGGCGTCACGAGCGGCCGACTCCTCGGCGAGGCGCACGACCCACTCGTCGTCGGGCCGCTCGTCGATCGAGCACCTCCAGAGGAACTCTCCGGACTCGTAGCCGTTGAGGTAGCCCTCGCCGAACACGTAGACGTCGGCGGGACCGGCCTCGTCCATGGACTCGAGGGCGCGATCCCAGTTCGCCTCCCTCGGATCGAAGTCCTCCTCGGCGAGCTCGGATGCCAGTTGGCAGATGGCGAATCGGATGGTGTCGGCAGGCATCGGATCTCCTCGGATCAGGCGACGTTGGTGAGTAGGGGCGGGGCAATGAGGTGGTGGTCGGTGAGGCGCTGGTACGCCGCTCCCACGGCGAGCACCGTCTCCTCGTCGTAGGGGCGCCCGACGATCTGGAGGCTGACCGGAAGACCCTCGACCGTCCCGGACGGCACGACGAGCGCCGGGTTGCCGGTCACGTTGAAGGGCAGGCTCGAGCGCGGCCCGGCGTCGAGCCATGGGATCTGCTCGCCGTTGCCCAGGTCGCAGGTCATCGTCTCGAGCAGCGGCGCCACACTCGTCACTCCCGGGGTGACGAGTACGTCACAGTTCGAGAACGCGCGCTCCACGTCCCGCTGGATGAGCGACCGGACCCGCAACGCTTTGAGGTAGTCGCCGGCCGTGACGAAGGGCGCCAGCGAGAGGAAGTCGGCGCACGCGGCGTCGCGGTCCTCGATGGTGGGCAGGTGGTCCTCGTGCAGGGCGAACATCTCGGCGTACATGACCGTCCAGCCGACCGCTTCGACGTGCTCGAGCATCGGGATGTCGACCTCCACGACGTCCATCCCGAGCGAGCGCAGCTCGTCGACGGAGGACCTGAATGCAGCGGCCACCGCCGGATGGATCCGTTCGAGGAACCACCCG
>JAOBWJ010000187.1 GCA_025463335.1 Acidimicrobiales bacterium | reverse complement strand
CGGGTGGTTCGCCGAGCGGCGGGTCGGCAGCGGCCGCTTGACGGGCTCGGGCCCGTGGGAAGCGACGTTGAGCAGCAGACCGGTGGCGGCCATGGTGACCAGCAGCGACGTGCCGCCGTAGGACACGTACGGCAGCGTCAGGCCGGTGATGGGCAGGATCCCCACCACCCCGCCGATGTTGATGAAGGCCTGGGCCAGGATCCAGGCCGTGATGCCGGCCGCCACCAGCGTGCCGAAGCGGTCCGGCGCCCGGAGCGCGGCTCGGATGCCGAACACGCCGAACGCCAGGAACAGCCCGACGACGAGCATGGCCCCGAGCAGGCCGAGCTCCTCGGCGATGATGGCGAAGATGAAGTCGCTGTAGGCGTTGGGGAGGAAGCCCCACTTGGCCCGGCTCTCCCCCAGGCCCACTCCCCACCAGCCGCCGGACGCCACGCCCATGAGCGACTGGTTGATCTGGTAGCCGGTGTTGCTCGGGTCCTTGGAGGGGTCGAGGAACGCCAGCAGGCGGTTGCGGCGGTACGACTTCGACAGGGCCAGGGCGAGGGCGCCGGCGGACCCGAGGGTGAACACACCAGTGAGCCGCCCGAGGGGTACGCCGGCCACGAACAGCACCGAGAACACGATGGCGCCCATCACCATGGTCGAACCGAGGTCGGGCTGCAGCATCATCAGGATCGCTGTGGAGCCCACGACCGTGAGCACGGGGACGAGCGTGAGTCGGGCGTCGTCCATGCGGTCCGACCGGCGAGCCAGCAGGTCGGCGCAGAACAAGAGCAGGGCCAGCTTCACGAGCTCGGCGGGCTGCATGCGGATCGGCCCTCGTCCCAGCCACGACCGGGCCCCGTTGACCTGGAGGCCGATGCCAGGCAACAGCACGACGATCAGCAGGGTGAACGAGATGACGAGGAGCACGGGGATGAGCGGCCGCCAGCGGCGGTAGTCGATGCGCGCCATCACAACGAGTGCACCGACGCCGATCACCGTCCAGATCGACTGGCGCAGGAAGTAGCTCCACGTCGAGCCGAACTCGCGCTGCGACTGCACCGACGAGGCCGACAGCACCATCACCAGGCCGATGACGACCAGCACGCCCACCAACCCGAGCAGGAGGTACCACGTCGAGGGCTTGGGCACGACTGCCTTCGGCTTCGGCTTCGGCTTGGGCCGGCGACGGGACAGCGGCTTCTTCGGGGGCGGCTGCTTCATGCCAGCGACTCGCGGACGGCGCGGGCGAAGTCGTCGCCCCGTTCGCCGTAGTTGCGGTACCAGTCGAACGAGGCGCAACCGGGCGACAGCACGACGGCATCACCCGGCTGGGCGAACGACCGGGCCGCGGCCACGGCGGCGTCCATGGAGTCGGCCAACGTCACCGGCACCGTGCCCTCGAAGGCGGCGACGACCGCCGGCCCGGACTCGCCGATGCCGACCACCGCCCGCACGTGGGCCACCTCGTCGGCCAGCACGGACAGGTCGAGCCCCTTGTTGCGGCCACCGGCGATGAGCACCGCCGAATCGAACGACCGGAGCGCGGCCACGGCGGCGTGCGGGTCGGTGGCCTTGGAGTCGTCGTAGAACCGCACGCCTCCATCGTCCCCGACCAGGGCCAGCCGGTGGGGGAGCCCCTGAAACGTGCGCAGCGCGTCGGTCACGCCGGCCTGGGTGGCCCCGGCGGCGAGAGCGGCGGCCGAGGCGGCCAGCGCGTTGGTGCAGTCGTGCGGCAGGGCCCGCCAGAGGTCGGCGACCGCGACCAGCGGGGTGCCGTCGGGACGCACCAGTTGCCCGTCGGCCACGTGCCAGTCGCCGGCCGCCAGCCCGAAGGTCTCGACTCGGCCGGGGGCGGACGCGGCATGGGCCATGACCACCGGGTCCTCCACGTTCACGATGGCCACGTCGTCGGGCCCCTGGGCGGCCCAGACGCGGGCCTTGGCCGCGGCATAGGCCGCCATCGAGGGGTGCCAGTCGAGATGGTCCTCGGCCAGGTTGAGCCACACGGCAACCGCCGGCCGGAACGTCTCGGTGAACTCGAGGCGGAACGACGAGGCCTCGACCACGATCACGTCGAGGTCGTCCTCGATGGCGTCGACGAGGGGCACGTCGGTGTTGCCGGCAGCGACCGTCCGAAGCCCGCTGGCCCGGAGCATCGATTCGACGAGCGTGGTCACCGTCGTCTTGCCGTTGGTGCCGGTGATGGCGACCATCGGGATCGTCGACCACCGGGCGGCCAGCTCGAACTCGGTCCACACCCGCCGGCCGGTGGCCAGAGCGTGCTGGATGGCGGGGTGGCCGACGGGTACGCCCGGACTGGGCACGACCACGTCGACGGCGTCGACCAGCGCGGCCACGTCGTCGGGCGCCTCGACCACGCGCAGCCCGAGCCCGGCGGCCCGGGCACGCGACGCGTCGGACGGGCGGTCCTCGACGACCGTGACGTCCCAGCCCCGCTGGGCCAGCCGCCGGGCCGCCGACGCCCCGGCGATGCCGAGGCCGACCACCAACGCGCGTTCCGTCATCGCGACGGCCTCCGCCAGGCCGCCGAAGGGACCGCCAGCGTTCCGGTGGCCGTCGAGCGGAGCCTGCGGAGCGAGACCATCAACTCAGTCACGTACGCCCGGGATCGACAGGTAGTCGGCGTAGAAGATGCCGACGGCCATGGCGGTCACCAGGCCGGCCAGGATCCAGAAGCGGATGATCACCGTGGTCTCGGGCCAGCCCAGCAGCTCGTAGTGGTGGTGCAGCGGCGCCATCCGGAAGATGCGGCGCTTGAACAGGCGGAAGCTGGCCACCTGCAGGATCACGGACAGCGTCTCGACCACGTAGATGCCGCCCACCACGGGCAGCAGCAGGTGGGTGTTGGTGAGGAGGGCCAGGGCAGCCAGCCCGGCGCCGATGGCGAGGGAGCCGGTGTCCCCCATGAAGATGCGGGCCGGGGCGGCGTTCCACCACAGGAAACCGGCGCAGGCCCCGACCATCGACGCGGCGACCACGGCCAGGTCCAGGCCCTGAGGGATGTGGTACACGCCCTCGTGACGGAAGGCCCAGAAGGCGACGACGACGTAGGCCGAGTACGAGAACGTGCCTGAACCGGCGGCCAGGCCGTCGAGCCCGTCGGTGAGGTTCACGGCGTTGGCGAACCCGAGGATGAGCAGCACGGCCCACACCCCCCACAGCCAGGCGGGGAGGTGGATGCCGAGGGTGCCCATCCGGGTGAACGAGAGGTCGGTGCTGACGTCGGCCTGGACCACGGCCAGCCAGGCGAACACCACGGCCACCGTCACCAGGCCCAGGACCTTGGTCCGCGCCTTGAGCCCGAGGTTCCGGGCATTGCGGACCTTGAGGACATCGTCGAGCAGTCCGACCAGGCCGGCGCAGGCGATGACACCCATGCAGAGCATCCCGCCCCAGGTGAACACCGCGCCGCTGCGCAGGTGGGCCAGCACGTAGCCGAGGACGGCGCCTCCGACGATGGCGATGCCGCCCATGGTGGGCGTGCCCGCCTTGGTCAGGTGACCCTGGGGGCCCTCCTCGCGGATGGGCTGACCGATGGAATGGGCCCGCAGCCAGGACATCAGGAACGGGGTGCCGACCAGGGACGTCATCATGGCGACGCCGGCGGCGATCAGGAGAGCGATCACGGGCGGGCGCCCGGTTTGGGGAGCGGACTCGTCATTCGGGTGAGTCCAGCACCTCTCGGACCACCTGCCGGTCATCGAAGGGCAGGATCCGGTCGCCGATGGTCTGGGTGGTCTCGTGGCCCTTGCCGGCGACGACCACCATGTCCCCCGGCCGGGCAGCCCGGATGGCCAGCTCGATGGCGGCTCGGCGGTCGAGCTCGATCCGCACGTCGGGATGGCCCGAGGTGCCCGCCACGACGGCGTCGGCGATCGCCTGGGGGTCCTCGCTGCGGGGGTTGTCGGAGGTGATGACCACCACGTCGGCGTGCCGAGCCGCCGCCCCGCCCATCATCGGGCGCTTGGCGCGGTCCTTGTCGCCACCCGCGCCCACGACGACGAGGACCCGGCCCGACGTGAGGGCACGGGCCGCCCGCAGCACCTGCTCCACCCCGTCGGGCGTGTGGGCGTAGTCGACGACCACCTGGAACGGCTGGCTGCTCCCCACCGACTCGAAGCGGCCAGGCACCTGTGGAGCGCGGGCCAGTCCCTCGACGGCGGTGGCTTCGTCGACACCGAGCTCGACGGCCGCGGTCAGGGCCGCGAGGGCGTTGGCCACGTTGAAGGCACCGCCCAGCGGCACCAGGAGCCGGTGACCTCGCCAGGTGCCCGTGCTGGACGCCGGTCCGAGCACCAGTCCGTCGATGTCGCGGAGCGAGTACGTACGGGTCGGCACTTCGGCGGCGTCGGCCAGGAGCTGACCTCGGGGATCATCGGCGTTGACGACGGCAGCGTCGGTGTAGCGGGGCTCGAACAGCCGCGCCTTGGCCGCGAAGTAGTCCTCCATCGTGTCGTGGAAGTCGAGGTGGTCGCGGCTGAGGTTGGTGAACACGGCGACCCTGAAGCGGGTGCCGGCCACACGGTCGAGGGCGAGGGCGTGGGAGGAGACCTCCATGGCCACCGCCTGCCGGCCTTCGTCGCGAAGCTCGGCCAGGCGGGCCTGGAGGTCGGGCGCCTCGGGCGTCGTGCGGGCGCCGTCGAGGGTGCCGATCACGCCCGTGGACCGGCCAGCCGCCTCGAGGATGGCCTGGAGCAGGAACGTGGTGGTGGTCTTGCCGTTGGTGCCGGTGACACCCACCACGTCGAGCGCCGAGGAGGGGTGCCCGTGGAAGGCGGCGGCGATCGGCCCCATGGCCGCCCGGGCGTCGGCCACCACGACCTCGGCGGTGGCCAGGCCGAGCGGCCGCTCGCACAGGAGGGCCACGGCGCCGGCGGCCACCGCCGCCGAGGCGTAGGCGTGTCCGTCCGTCAACCGTCCGGGGATGCAGCAGAACAGCGAGCCGGGGCCGACCCGCCGGGAGTCATGGGTGACTCCCGTGACCTCCACGGACGCGTCTCCACGCAGCTCCTCGACGGCGAGGCCCTCGAGGACGTCGTCCAGCCGCATGTCAGTCGATCTGGTTGGGGTTGCTGACCGCTGCCTTGGGCACCTGCACGCCAAGGCCCTTGGTGGGCGCCGGGATCTTGAACAGCCGCAGGCCGTACTGCTGGATTCGCGCGAACACCGGTGCCGCCACCTGGCCGGCGTAGTAGGGGTGGGGCTCGTCGAACACCACGATGGCCGAGAGGCGGGGTGACTCGGCTGGCACGAAGCCGGCGAACGACGAGTAGTACGCACCCTTCTGGTACTCGCCGTTGATGACCTTGCGGGCCGTGCCCGTCTTGCCGGCGACGGTGTAGCCGTTGATCTGGGCCGGGATGCCCGTGCCCCGTTCCACGACGTTGGCCATCATCGCCGTCATCTCCTTGGCGGTGCGCTCGGACACGACGCGGCGCTGCTTCGGTGCCGCCATCCGGGTCTCGGTGCCCTTGGGGCCGACGACCTCCTTCACCAGGTGGGGCTCGATCCACACCCCGCCGTTGGCGAGTGTGTTGAAGACCTGGAGCATCTGGAGGGCGTTCACGGCGACGCCCTGGCCGATCGGGATCGACCCGATGTCGGTGCCGTTCCAATGGCCGTAGTTCAGAAAGCCCTTGGTCTGCTGCGGGAAGGCCAGGCCGGTCTCCTGCCCGAGGCCGAACTTCTGCAGGTACTCCTTCACCTTCGTCACGCCGAGCTGCTTGGCGATCTTGATCGTGCCGACGTTCGATGACTGCGTGAGGATGTCGGTCAGCGTCCAGTTCTCCGGCGGGTGGGGCTCGTGGTCGGAGAACTCGTGGCTGGAGACCTGCAGCCGGTCCGGCACGTTGAGAACCGAGTCGGGCCGGTAGACCCCCTCCTCGAGGGCGCCCGACACCGTGATGGCCTTGTTCACCGAACCCGGCTCGAAGGCCACCGTCAGCGCCCGGTTCTCGCCGATCGGCACCGGGTTGCCGGCCTCGTCACGGCCCATGTTGGCCATGGCCAGGATCTCGCCGGTGGTCGGGTCGGAGACGATGGCCGAGGCGTGGAGCGCCGGGTTGGCGCGCATCTGATCGGCCAGCGCCTGTTCGACCTCGTACTGCAGCGACTGGTCGATGGTCAGCACGAGGTCGTTGCCCCGCTTGGCCGGTGTGACGTGCTGCCGGCCGCCCGCGATCGTGCGGTTGCCCGGCGCCTTCTCGATCTGAAGCTCGCCGGGCGTGCCGACCAGGCTCGTTTGGTACTGCGCCTCCAGCCCGGAGATGCCCGTGCCGTCGATGTCGACGCCACCGATCACCGACTTCGCCAACAGCTCCGACGTCAGGAAGCGCTTCGACTCATCCACGGTCGCCACGCCGTCGAGCTTCAATGCTTCGACCTTGGCCGCCACCTCGAGCGGCACCTGGCGGGCGAGGTAGACGAACGTCGGGTTCTTGGCCAGTGCGATCCGCACGGCCTTGGGCGTCATGCCCAGGATCGGCGCCAGCGTCGTGACCAACGCCTGCTTGTCCTTCACCAGCGAGGGGTTGGCCCACACCGTCTTCTGGCTGACCGACATGGCCAGCTCGTGGCCGTTGCGGTCGAAGATCGAGCCCCGCTCGGCCGAGAGCGTCTCGGTGCGGAGGCGCTGGGCGATGCCTGCGGCCGCGTAGTGGCCGGGCGAGACGACCTGGAGGTCGACGAGCCGGACGATGACGGCGGCGAAGGCCACGGCCAGCACGAGCAGCAGGCCGAGGCAGCGCTGCCCGGGCTTGCCGACGCGCACCGGCCGCGGCGCGCGGGGCGCCGGGCGCGGCCGAGCCGCCGGA
>JAOBWJ010000185.1 GCA_025463335.1 Acidimicrobiales bacterium | reverse complement strand
TACGCCAATACATGCCCAAAGCCACCGACCTGTCCCTGCTCAGCGAAGCCGACCTCGACCGCTTCGCCCGCAGCCTGAACAACCGACCCCGCGAAACCCTCGGATTCATGAAACCATCGGAACGGCTGTCCGAGCTTCTTGCGCACACCGGTTGAGACCGCCCCCCAAGAACTGCCCAGAACTCAGGGCGAACGGCCGCACCGACGTGAGCAATGCGGCCCTCGCCCTGGGAGCGTCTTTGCTTTTCACCGACCCCCACCGAAGGGGCGCTATCACGTGGGCTCGCTCGCCTAGGTGTGCGCCTTCGAGGGCTCGGACGTCAGACGGCGGGCGCGTCGTCGAGGCGGGCCACAAGGCGGTAGGCATTGCCGTGGCGGGCCCGCCGGGCCAGGGGGACGGCGACCACGCGGTCGGCGAGGGCGGCGAGCGCCAAGAACGGCAGCAGCGCGGTCAGGAGGGAGCCGTGCCAGACCCGGTGCAGCCGACCCCCGGGTGGGCGCCACGGGAGATCGGGTGGGCGACTGAGGCGCGACAGGAGCAGGAAGACGGCGAAGGCGAGGTCACCGCCCTGGTGGGCGGCGCCACGCTCCTCGGCGACGACGGTGAAGCCTCGCTCCTCGAGCGCGGCGACGATGTTGCCGACCCTGGCCAGGTGCAGGTGCTGAGGCTGGAAGTACGGCAGCCACGCCGAACGAAGCACCCGACGCAGGCCGAACTCGGGGTCGGGCTGCTCGATGAGCAGATGGCCACCCACCCGGAGCGCGATCGCCGCCGCGTCGAGCTCGGCCCGAGGATCGGTGGTGTGCTCGAGGTAGTGGTGCATGCTCACGACGTCGTACCGGCCGGCGAGGCTGGGGGCGAGCTCGGGGAACATCCCCTGGTGGGCGGCGTCGATCCAGCCGCGGCGGACCGCCTTCCACACCGTGTCGCCGAGGTCCAACCCCTCGAACGTGGCTTCCGGCCACCGGTCGCGGGCGACGGCGCAGAAGTGGCCGTGCCCGCCGCCGACGTCGAGCCAACGCTCCGGCGTGGCGACCGAGCCAAGCAACGCCACGCGCGCCTCGTAGGAGTGCACCGTCGTGGCGAACACCCCGTCCATCAGCTCCTCGCCGAGGCCGTCGTAGAAGTCGAGGTAGTAGAAGTCCAGCCCGTCCTCCGACAGACGAGGGTTCTGGAAGACGTGGCTGCAGCGCAGGCATCGATCCAGCGTGAACGCGCCGGGCTTGTGCTGGAAGAGGTCCCGAGTCCGCAGGACCCGGCGAAGGGCCCCGGCCCCGCACCACGGGCACGTCGCTCGCCGGGGTTCGAAGAACCCCTCGGTGCCCTCGGCGAGGAGCTTGTCGTAGACGGCTCGGCGATCGCCGAACCCGGCGTCGCGGCCCACATCTGTGCCCCGGCGGGCGAAGCCGGTGACGGCCAGGCGGGCCAGTCGGATGGGGCCGACCAGCCAGCGGAGCGCCGTCGCCCGGACCCCGTCGGCAGGGCGCAGCCCACGGCCGGCGATGACGATGGCCGGCTGCGCGCAGTAGGCGGCCACGACCGCGATCCCGGCGATCGGTCGCAGCCAGAGGCCGGCGGCGGCCACCGCGACGCCCGCGGCGCGCCCGGCCAGCACCGCGGGGAGGGCGGAGCCGACCAGGGTCGGAGCGCTCGTGCGAGCCTCGAGCAGCCGGCGCTGGTCGGCGATGGTCGGCGGCCGGGCCCGCATGCGCGGCGCGATGGCGAGGTCGGTGGCGTCGGAAGCGACCAGCTTGAGCTCGCGGAGCAACGAGGCGTATGCCACCGGGTCGAGGTTGCTCAGGTCGGGACCGAGACCTGGCGGGCCGATGCGTTCGAGGACCGGGCGGCGGATCAGCGTCGCCTGGCCGGCGCCGGCGCCGGTCGCGAACCGGTCGGCGCGGTAGCGGGTGGTGTCGACGGCGCCGGCCAGCTCGAGGACCTGGGCGACGGGCAGGTCGCCCGGGACGAGGTCGAGGACTTCGAGGCCCCGCGCCTCGGCGTGGGTCACGGCGGCCGCGACGGTCGCCTCGTCGACCTCGACCCCGGCCGCGCTGGCCAGGAGCCACTCGGGATCCCAGACCGAGCCCGCCGGGCCTGGCGAGACGAGGGCGGTGAGGCCCGACAGGCGGAGCCGGCGAGCGAGGGCTGAGAGCACCAAGCCGAGGGCGAACACCACACAGACGGCGCTCACGCGACGAGCTCCTCGAGTCGGTCCGCCGCCGCCGGGGCGCCGCCCGCCGTCCGGAAGGACTGTTGGATCCGGCGGGCTCGCTCCCGGTACCTCGGCTCGTCGAGCAGGGCGACGATGGCCCGGGCCAGGTCGTCGGACTGGACCCGCCCGAACCGGAGGCGCTTGCCGGCCCCGGCCCGGACGACCTGGTCGGCCACGATCGGCTGGTCGTCCCGGATGGGTGCCATCACGAGAGGCACGCCGTGGGCCAGGGCCTCGCACACCGTGTTGTGTCCTCCGTGGCACACGACGACGTCGATGTGCGGCAGGAGGGCGAGCTGGGGCACCCGGGGAAAGACGAGCACGTTGGGCGGGATGTCCCCGATGAGCTCGGGCGGTGCCACCACGATCCCCTGCACGGGTAGGCGCCCGAGCGCCTCGACCACCTGGCCGAAGAAGCGGGTGCCGGCCTCCGCGTTGACGGTGCCGAGCGAGACGAGGATCTTGGGCACGTCGGGGCACAGCGCGTCGTACGGGAAGGGCACCTCCTCGGGGCGACCGTCGACGGCCGGGCCCACGAAGGCCCAATGGGATGGGAAGCCGGCGTGCTCACCAACCAGCGCCTTGCTGGTGAACGCGAGCAGGAGCTGGTCGGAGAAGCGGAGGTCGCGGGCCATGCCCCCCGGCGCCACGCCGTGCGCCTGCTCCAGCTCCTGCAGCAACCCGGCGATCCAGTTGGCGACCTTGGGGAGGCCGGCGAACGGATCGACCAGCTCGGCCGAGGTCGTGGCCGAGGTCACCCACGCGGCACCGGCCTGGCGGGCGACGATGGCACCCGCCGGCGCCTGCTGGTCGACCACCACGACGTCGGGCTCGAACGCCTCCACGGCCCTGGCCACGCCCGGCACCATGGCCCGGGCGAGGGGGACGATGAAGCCCTCCCAGAGGAACTTGAGGGCCATCGGCCCCCGCAGCCCCACGGACTCCCGGGCTGCTCGGGCCAACGACGGCGGCACCTCCGGGCCAACCGGCAGGAACTTCGCCCCCGGCGGGAGCAGCTCGGTGAGCGGCTCGGGGTAGCCGCACCACGCCACCTCGTGGTGACGCTCACGGAGCTGCTGGCCCACCGACAGGGTCGGGTTGATGTGGCCGACGAGCGGGGGGACGACGATCAAGTAGCGGGCCATCGCAGGTTCTCCTCTGGTCGGCGAGCTCGGCGAGCCACGACCGCAGCTCGCTCAGCACGCGCGCGGGGCTCTCCATCAGCAGGGAGTGGCCGCTGTCAGCGACCACCCGCAGCTCGCACGTGGGCATGCTCTCGGCCAGAAGGCGACCCACGTGGGCCACATCCGAGCGTTCGCCGTACAGCGCCAGCACCGGGCACTCCACCTCTTCGAGGGAGGCCAGGGAGGTGAGCGGCGCGAAGCGCAGGTCGTGAACCAGGCTGGTGGTCGCCACCATCTCGCGGGCGTCGGCCATCTGGCGCTGCAGCTTGCGATCGGCCCGCACCCGACCGCGGTCGTCGTCGGCGGCAGCCAGCTCGTTGACCGTCCACAAGCCGAGGTCGATCGTTTCGGCCATCTGTTCACCCCAGGTGGGCAGGACGAGATGGGCCTCGATGAGGATCAGCCCGTCCACGCGACCGGGGAAGCGAAGCTCGTGCTCGAGGGCGACCAGCGACCCGTAGCTGTTGCCGCACAGGTACAGCGGCGGCTCGGGGGCGAGGGCGTCGAGCAGGGCGACGAGATCACCCACCGCGTCGTCGATGCCGTAGCCGTTCGGCGGCCGCTCGCTCCTCCCGTGGCCCCGCTGGTCGTAGAGGACGACCTCCATCTCCTTCGCGAGCGGGTTGGCGAGCGTGTAATAGAAGCTCGACAGGTTGTCGAGGAGCAGGCCGTGGAGGCAGACGATCGTGCCCGCCGGCCCGGGCGAGCCGAGACGCTGGACGTTGAAGCGCACGCCGTTGGCCACCATGTTCGCCATGGACTCAAGGCCGCCGGCCACCGGCGACGAACGCCGCCAGGGCACCGACGGTCAGCCCCGTGATGTCGTCGATGTCCATGTCGGCCATCCACGCCACGAAGTCGACCTCCTCCCCGTAACGCTCACTGATCATCTCGGCCAGGGCCACGAACTCGATGCTCTCCAGCTCGATGTCGGCCACGAGGGAGGATTCGGGTTCGACCCCGATGGCCATGACCACGTCCTCGCCGAGGAGCTCGCCGAGCAACGCGGCGATCTCGGCGGTGGCCTGGTTCAGCTCGGCCGGGGTCGGCCCCGACCCGTCAGTGTGTGGTCCAGCCCACGACATAGGTCTCTCCTCCTTCGATGACGGCTTCGGTCTCCACCTGGACGTCGCCTACGGCCAGCGTCGGCAGGTCGACCCCGGTGACCTCGAAGCGCTTGGGGTTGTGCTGCAGGCCGGCGCGGGTGCGCTTGGCGGCAGCCTCCTTGGCCACCCACAACCGGGTCATGTCCGGTTCGCCCTCGAGCCCGGCGAGGGCCCGCTCGGCCGGAGTGGCGGCGACCTCCGCGAAGCGCTCGGGTCGTTCGGCCACGAGCTCGACGTCGATGCCGACCGGGGCGCCTTCGCGGGCGATGGCCACCGCCAGCGACCCCCGGTGGGCCACCGACACGTGCAGGTCGGTGCCGAACGCCCCCCGCACGGTCGGTGCCCCGTGCTCGTCGTGGCCGGTCAGCACCTCGGCCGGGAAGACGGGCCCCGCGCCATGGCCCCACAGCCAGTCCCGCACCGCGTCCTTGACGGCGACGCGACCGAGGAGCCACTGGCGCTGGGCGAGGGGGTTCAGCCGCTCGTACTCGGCCCGCTCCGGTCCGGCCAGGTAGTGGCGGGCGATGACGTCCCGCGATGCGGTGCGCCGCCACCGCTCGCGGGTCAGCACCCAACCGCCGCGGCGCGGCTCGGAGAGCAGGTTGAACTCGGGGAACCGGTGGACCGCCCACGTCGACCCGTCGGTCTCGAACCGGCGCTCGGTCCAACCCGACAGCCGCGCCCAGACCCCGCCCGACGAGACCAGCTCGACGTCGGCGCGGACCGAGCTGTCGTCCACCGACGTGATGGCGACGGCGCAGTCGACCACGCTGCCCGGGGCCGGCTCGGGGCCGAACAGCTCGATCCGGTCGACCCCGGTGGGCAGCACGACGCGGTCGGTGGCCAGCCGGGCCATCACCCAGTAGCCGACGAGCTGCCCGGCCCCGTCGAGCAGGGAGCCGGGGGCCGGCAGGGCCTGCAGCGAACCCCGGAGGCCCGACGGGCTGATGGCGGTCACCTCGTGCACCGACTGGAAGCTCGGCCCGTGGAACATCCATCGGTCGGCGTAGAGCCGGGCGGCCGAGATCAGCGACAGCTCCTCGTCGGCGGTCGGGTCGAGCGATGGCGGCGGGGCCGGTGGCATCCGGTCGCCCAGCACCACCGTGGCCTGGGCGTAGCCCTCGATGACGACCTTCACCCGGTCGGGACCCACGGGAGTGGCGGTGATCGTGACCTCCGAGGGCGGGGCCGCCGCCAGCCACCGGTTGGCTCGCACCCGTTCCAGCCCCACCACCTCCCAGCCGGGGGCGGCGGCGCCGGCGGCCTCGGCCATCCAGCGGATCATCGTCGTCAACGGGACGACCGGGTGGCGGTCGGCGAGGAACGGCCAACCCTGGCGCTGGCGGAACAGGCTGTGGTCGGCCAGCCAGGGCATGCGCTCGACCGACACCACCTCGACGACACGCCGCGCCTCCGGTGGGCGGCGGTCGCCGCCCGCGACGGGGAGGGTCAGTCCCTCCAGGGAGACCAGCCGGGTGCCGAGGTCGAGCGCCCGCCGTCCGGACCCAGTCGACCTCGGCCCGGGGTCGGGGCGACCCCCGAGCAGGGGGGCGTCCATGCGGACCGGCGCCCCCTCGGCCCACAGGGCGGCCGCCACCCGGCGCAGCTGGGCGCGGCCGTCGCGCTTGGGACTCGCGGCAGCCACGGCGACGTACTCCCGGCCCCGCAGGGTGTCATCGGCGAAGCCGACGATGCTCCCGACCCCGAGCTGCACGAACGCCCGGGCGCCGGCGTCGTGCAGCGCCAGCAGCAGCTCGCGGAAGCGCACCGGCTCGACCAGGTGTCGCAGGGCGAGCTGGCGGACGGCGGCGGGGTCGTCGGGGTAGGGCCGGCACGTCGTGGCCGACCACAGCGGGACGCGGGCGGGCTGCAGGGAGAGCCGCTCGAGGCCCTCGCGGATGGGGTCGAGGTAGGGCTCGAGCATGGGTGAGTGGAAGCCCGAGCGGAACGGGAGCTGCTCGCAGAGGATCCGTCGTGCCTTGCACCGGGCGACCACGGCGGCGACCGCCGCCTCCGGCCCGCACACGATCGACTGGTGGGGGCAGTTGTCGTGGGAGACCACGACGCCGTCGATGCCGTCGATGATGGCCGCCACCTGCTCGGCCCCGCACCCGGCAGCGGCGAAGACCACGTCGGGGACGCGCAGGTTGGCCGGGTCGAGGGCAGCCAGGTAGTCGCCCACCTGGTCGGGCGGCACCATCCCCGTGGCCAACATCCCGGCCCACTCGCCGACGCTGTGGCCCGCCACCAGGTCGGGTTCGACCCCGAGCTGCCCGAGGGCCTCCTCCAAGAGCCGGCCCAGCGCCGTCACCTCGACGCCGTGGCCACCCAGGCCGGCGGCCTCCGCTGCCTGCGGTGCGGGACGGCCGAGCTGCTCGGCCACGTCGTCCATGCGGGGCGAGAAGTCGGCCTCGAGGCCCGGGAAGAGGAACGCCAGCTTGCCGCCCGCGGCGAGGAGCGGCCGGGGCGTGAACCACACGTCGAGGCGGCCCCGCCACGGCTCACCCAGAGCGACGGCGTTGCGGGCCATGGCGATCCGTTGGGGGCTGGGGTCGACCACCGCCAGGCGCAGGGGCGCCGCGGGGTCGAGCCGACCGGCGGCGCCCACCTCCCGCAGCTCGGCATCGAGCTGGGCGAGCAACTCGTCGCGATCTCCGGCCGCGCAGAGGATCACCCGCTCCTCGGCCGCCGGCGAACCCTCGGTGCGCGCCCGCTGACCGTGACGGGCCCGGGCCACGGCCCGCCGCTCGACGCCGTGCTCCTCGAGCACGACGTGGGCGTTGATGCCCCCGAACCCGAAGGCGTTGACTCCCGCTCGCCGGGGCCCACCGTCGGCGGCCCACGGTTCGGCTTCGGTCACCGGTCGGAAGCGGGTGGCGGCCAGCGCCGGGTGGGGCTCGTCGCAGTGCAGGGTCGGCGGCACGACCCGGTGGTGCAAGGCCAGGGCCGTCTTGATGAGCCCAGCCATGCCGGCGGCGGGCATGGCGTGGCCGATCATCGACTTCACCGAGCCGAGCGGCACGCGGGGCCCGTCCTGGGGGCCGAAGACGTCGGCCAGGGCCGACAGCTCGGCCTCGTCGCCGATCGGCGTGGCCGTCCCGTGGGCCTCGATCAGCCCCACGGTGGCCGGGTCGAGCCTGGCCGCATCCCACCCCCGGCGGATGGCCTCGGCCTCCCCTTCGGGCGACGGGCGCATGAGGCTGGTGGCTCGCCCGTCGCTGGCCACGCCCACCCCCCGGATCACGGCGTAGATGCGGTGGCCCGCACGCTCGGCGTCGGCGAGGCGTTGGAGCACCACCATGCCGGTGCCCTCGGCGATGAGCAGCCCGTCGGCGGACCGGTCGAACGGGCGGATCTCGCCCCGGCGGCTGAGGGCGCCGAGCTGGGTGAAGACGCTCCACAGGGTCAGGTCGTGGCAGTGGTGGACGCCGCCCGCGAACATGAGGTCGCAGCGCCCGGCCTGGAGCTCTTGGACGGCGTGGTCGACGGCGACCAGGGAGCTGGCGCAGGCGGCGTCGACCGTGAAGGCCGGACCGCGGAGGTCGAAGCGGTTGGCCACTCGCGACGCGACCAGGTTGGGCACGAGCCCGATGGCGTCCTCGCCTCCTTGCGGCCCGAGCCGGCTCTGGAACTCATCGCGCACGGCGGCCAGGTCGGCGTGGCCGAGGCTGGGGACGAGCTCGCCCAGGGAACGCACGAGCTGCTCGGCGACCCGCGTGCGCTGGTCGAGGCGGGCCTGCCCGGCCCCGATGTAGCCACCGCGGCCGAGGACCACGCCGGCCCGGCTCGAGGCGGTCAGCACCTCCGGGCCACCGGCATCGTCGAGGGCGGCGGCGGCCGTGGCCAGGGCGATGAGCTGGTCGGGCTCGATGCCGTCGACCGTGGCGGGCATCATCGAGAAGTCGGTCGGGTCGAAGTCGACCAAGCCGTCGACGAACCCGCCCCGCTTGCAGTAAAAGCGGTCGGGGCCGGTGTCGGCTGGGTCGTAGAAGACCGGATCCCAGCGCTGCGGCGGCACCTCGCCGATGGCGTCCACTCCGTTGAGGAGGTTCGACCAGTAGGCGTCGAGGTCGCCCGCCCCCGGGAACACGGCCGCCATCCCGATGATGGCGACGGCGCCCTCCTCGTCGCCGGCGAGGCTCACCGCGGCCCCGCCGCGCTCAGCGCCGCCGGCCAGGCCCGCATCAGCAACACCGAGGCCAGCGATGGTGAGCCGAGCGCCAGCTCCCGCAGCAGGCAGTCCACGCCGTCCTCGGGATCGATGAGGCCCATGCCTCGCTGCCGGAAGGCCTCGGCCAGCTCGGGGGACGTCATGCCCGGCCCCGCCCACGGGCCGAGGTGGGCGCACAGCACCCGGTCGGCAGTGACGCCGTTGTGCTGCCAGGCAATGGCCTCCAGCGCCTCGTTGGCCGCGGCGTAGTCGACCTGGCCCCGGTTGCCGAAGACGCCGGCCACACTGCCGAGCAGGACGACCGCCCGGGTCCCGGGTCGCAGGGCCTGCAGCAGGGCGTGGGCGCCCTCGACCTTGGTGTCGAACACCCGGGCGAAGGAGGCGGCGTCCTTGTCGCGGGCCAGGCGGTCCTCGACGACCCCGGCGCCGTGGATGACGGCGTCGAGTCGGCCGTGGTGCTCGTAGACGTCGGCCACGACCCGCGCCACGGCGTCGCTGTCGCGCACGTCGGCCACGTGGTAGCGGACGTGGCCGGCGAGCTCGTCGAGCGTCGCTCGCACCTCCCGCTCGGCGAGGAGCCGGTCGATGCGGGCCTCGATCTCGGCCGGCTGGCGGATCCCGACGGCAATGAGCGCCCGTCGGAGGTCGGGTGGATCTTCCCAGGGGGCGGTGACCGGGTCCTCGGGCCCGGCCGGGGGCGGGGTGCGGCCCAGCAGCTCCACCCGGCAGCCACGACCGGCCAGCGCCCGCGACAGGTGCCCCGTGATGCCGCGGGCGCCACCGGTGAGGAGGACGACGGCGCCGCTGGCCAGCTCGATGCCCCGCCGGCCATCCTGCTCCAACGGCTCGGGGACGAGGTGGAGGCGCTGCCGGCGGCCCTCCTGGTAGCCCACCTCCAGCAGCCCGTCGTCGGCGAGGAGCTCGGCGACGATCTGGCCGGCGACGAGCGACGCCTCCGTCTTCGGCTCCACGTCGACGCACCTGGCCCGCAGGTCGGGGTGCTCGGCGGCGAGGGTCTTGGCCATGGCGCGCAGCCCGACACCGGGGAGCAGGCCGCTGGCATCGCGCCCGGCCACCATCTCCCGCCCGAAGGCGCCCCCGGTGCCCGAGACGAGCAGCACCGACCGCACCCCGCACCCGATCGCCGCCATCGTCGACGCCAGGACGGTCTCGAGTCTGGGCGGGTCGGCGGCCAGCGAACCCAGGTGCACGAGGACGTCGGCAGCACCGATCTCCGTCGCCGCGCCGACGATGCGGGCGTTCGCGCCCCGCCCTTCGAGCTGGGCGGCCAGCGCGGTGGCGATGCCGAGGCCGTCGTCAGTCACGGCGATCGTCACCCCGTCGAAGCGATCGTCGGCGCCGGGCGCGGCGCACCGCTCGACCCGCTGCACGTACCGGATGGCCAGGGCGGGGACCTCGGCACCGTTCGTCCGAGACCCGGCGCCAGACCACGGGTCGGCCGCCACCGGCTCGCTCGCCGCTGGACGGGCGGCGGGGGTGGCGGCGAAGGCGACGACGGGCGACGGCTCGGTCGCCGGCTGGGCGGTCCGGGTCGCCCCGGGAGCGGGAGCGCCAGGCGGCGACCCCGGCACCGGACCGTCACCACCTGCGCTGTGGCCGAGTACCCAGTCCACGATGCCGGCGAGGGTCTTCTGGGCGGCTAGCTCCTCGGCCACGGCGTCGTCGAGCTCGACGTCGGCGCCGGCGAGGATGCCGGCGTCGGCGGCCAGGGCCCCGACGATCTCGATGCGCTTGATGGAGTCGATGCTCAGGTCGGCCTCGAGGTCGAGCTCCGCACCGAGCATCTCCACTGGGTAGCCGGTCCGCTCGCTCACGACGGCGGTGATGGTGGCGAGCAGCTCGGCGCGGTCGAGGGTGCGGCTCACCGGCGGCGCCGGGACGCTGGCCACCGGTGCGGGGGCCGGGGCCGGGGTGCTGGCCACCGGTGCCGGTGCCGGGACCGACTCGAGCTCGGGTGGCGGCCCGGCGACGACCTCGGCGGTCGTGCGCTGACGGGCCACGGCCTCCACCGGCGGCTCCTCCCAGGTGACGGGATCGGGGACGGCGGTGCCGGTCCCGCCCAGGTAGCGGGCCATGGCGTCGCGCTGGGCGGCCACCACGTCCTGCAGCCCCCGGAGGTGCTCGAGCATGACGGTGTCGCGGGTCGAGCTGATGGTGGGTACGGGACGGGGGACGGTCACGGCGATGTCCTCTCGGTGGACGTGAGGCGCGGAGGCCTCGTTGTCGTGCGGTGGGTGGTGTGCTCCGACTGTCACGACCTGGTCGGCGGGGCGCAGGCCGCCCGGCACCGGCGACCCGTCGGCGTCGCGCACGAACGGCCCGTCGATCACCCAACGGCCGGTGGCGACCCGCTCGGTCTCGCCGCTGCCCCGCCCGTCGAAGAGCGGGCCGAGGTCGACCGGGACGCCGGCCACCGCCAGGGCGCCGAGCACGTGCAGGAGCTGTCCGATGCCGTGCACGCCCGGACGGTCGATCGGGAGGGTCTGGTGGGGCCGACCCTCGAGCGTGCGGGCCACGAGGCCCGACAGCACGGTGCCGGGGCCGGCCTCGACGAAGATGCGAATGCCCGCCGAGTACATGGCTTCCACCTGCTCGCGGAAGCGCACGGGGGACGTCACCTGGGCGGCAAGGGCCTCGCGGATCCCCTGGACGTCGTCCACGTGGGGCGCCGCCGACCAGTTCGACCACACCGGCAGGCGCGGCGAGCGCAGCTCGACTGCAGCGAGGTCGTCGGCGAAGCGGCGGTCCGCCCCCGCCAGCAGAGGGCTGTGGAACCCGCAGGCCACCGGGAGCATCCGGGCGCTGATGCCCTGCTCGGCCAGTCGGGCGACCGCGTCGTGCACGGCGGTCGTGGCGCCGGAGATGGCCACCTGGGACGGCGAGTTGTCGTTGGCCACGACCACGCCCGCCCAGCCGTCGAGCAGCCGGCGCACTTCGTCTGCCGGTGCCGCAACCGCGGCCATGGTGCCGGGGTCATCTCCGGTCGATGCCAGCACCGCCTCCGCCCGAGCCTGGCTGAGGGGCAGCAGGTCGCCGACGTCGAGCACGCCGGCCGCCGCCAGGGCGACGAGCTCGCCGTAGCTGTGGCCGCCGACGGCGTCGGGGCGGACACCGAGGTCACCGAGGAGACGGGCGGCCGCCAGCCCGGCGATGCCCAGGGCTGGTTGGGCGACCCGGGTGTCGGTCAGCGCCGCCTCCTGGGCGGCGGTCGTGGCCGGGTCGGGGCTGGCGGCGGGGAACATCACGTCGGCCCATGGCGCCCCCTCCCGCAGCAGCTCACCCAGCCGGGGGAAGGCCAGGAAGAGGTCGCCGAGCATGCCGGGCCGTTGGCTGCCCTGGCCGGGGAACAGCAGCGCGACGGGGCCGGTCGCACCCGCGCCGGTGATGTGCACGCCAGGGCCAGGCGGGGTGCCTGGTGTCGCGAGGGCGTCGAGCGCGCCCTGCACCTTGGCTGCCAGGTCAGCGAGGTCGCCGGCCACGACGGCCACCCGGATCGGCCCCCGCACCGACCGCCACTGCTCCTCGGCCAGCACCCGCAGCCGGGCCCCGTCGGCGGCGTGCTCCTCCCGCGAACCCAGGCGGGCCCGCAGGCGCTCGAGGGCGTCGCGCACCTCGTCCTCGTCGCCGGCGAAGACGACGAGCTCGGCCGGCCAGGCGTCGAGCCCGTGGGCGGGCGCGTCGTGGGAGGCGAGGACGACGTGGAAGTTGGCGCCCCCGAAGCCGAACGCGCTGACGCCCGCCACTCGCTCCTCGTCGGGCCAGGGGCGGCTCACCGAGCTGAAGGCGAATGGCGACGGCCGACCGGTGTCCGGTGTCACCGGCTGGATGAGGTGCGGGATCCCCGGCCGGACGCCGTGGTAGACGGCCCGCGCCGCCTTGATGACCCCGGCCAGCCCCGCCGCGCACTTGGTGTGCCCGATCTGGGCCTTGACCGAGCCGATGGCGCAGGCGCCGGGCCCGGCGCCGGCGTCGCCGAACACCTCGGTGAGGGTGGCCAGCTCGGTGCGGTCGCCGACGACGGTGCCGGTCCCGTGCGCCTCTACCAACCCGACGGCGCTCGGCGCCACGCCCGCCCGTCGGTACGCCCGCTCGAGGGCGGCCCGTTGACCCTCCCGTCGAGGGGCGGTGAGGCCGAGACTGCGTCCATCGCTGGACGCCCCGATCCCCTTCACCACGGCGTAGACGCGGTCCCCGTCGCGCTCGGCGTCATCGAGCCGCTTCAGCACGAGGCAGGCGACCCCCTCGCCGAGCGCGATCCCGTCGGTGGAGGTGTCGAACGGCCGGGGCCGACCCGTGGGCGAAAGCGCCCGCACGCTGGCGAAGAGCTGGTAGTCGAAGATCCCGTTGTGGAGGTCGACGCCGCCGCACAGGGCCATGTCTGCGTCGCCGCTCAGCAGCTCGCCGCAGGCCAGGTGGAGGGCCGCCAATGACGACGCGCACGCGGCGTCGACGGTGTAGTTGGCGCCACCGAAGTCGAGGCGGTTGGCGATCCGGCCGGCGATGACGTTGGTGAGCACACCCGGGAAGGAGTCCTCGGTCAGGGCCGGGAGCTGCTCGTCCAGGCCGGCGGGCATGCCGCCGAAGTAGGTGGGGGCGAGGGCCCGGAAGCCGTAGGCGGTCGCCAGCTCCGACGCTCCCTCGGCACCGAAGACGACCGCCGTTCGGGACCGGTCGAACTCCCGGTCGGCGTAGCCGGCGTCGGCCACGGCCCGGGCTGCCACCTCGAGGCTGAGGAGCTGGGACGTCTCCACCGATCCGAGCGAGGTCGGCGGCATCCCGAAGCGCATGGGGTCGAACGGCACCGGTGGCAGGAAGCCGCCCCACCGCGAGGGGACCGGGGTGCTGCGCTGGCCGGTGCCCTCGGTCGACGAGTAGCGCTCGGCGTCCCAGCGTTGCGGGGACACCTCGGTCAAGGCCGAGGTCCCGGCGACGATGTTGGACCAGTAGCGGGCCCCGTCCGGCGCCCCGGGGAAGATGCAGGCCATGCCCACGATGGCGACGTCGAGCGGGCCGCGCCCGTCCACGGGGGTCGGGTCGGGCTCGGCCGCGGCCAAGATCTCCTGGCTCCCCCGCGAGACGTCGTCGTGCAACGCCGCGATCGACGTGGGCGACGACCGCAGCGCCGCCACGTCCCCGAGCATGTACATGCCGTCGATGCGTTGCGCCTCCTCATCGACGTCGACCAGCCGGTCGCCCTCCCGGCGGATGCCCTTGGCCGCGATCCGCAGCCGCCCCAGGTTCAGTTCCTCCAGCGCCGCCCATGCCTTCTTCGACGGCATGCCCTGGGCGTCGAGCCGCCGCTGCTCCGCCTCGAAGGCGCGGGCGAAGTCGCTGTCGGCGCACCGGGTGGCGTGACCGGGTGCCGTCTCCAGCAGGGTCGTGCGCCGACAGCCGACGGCCACGTCCTGGAAGGCGGGTTGGATGGCTCCGGAGCGCACCGCCTCCTCGGTGAAGAGGTAGGCGGTGCCCATCAGCACGCCGACCCGTGCCCCCCGCTCGACCAGGGGCACGGCCAGCGCCGCGACCATGGCCGCCGAGCGGGCGTCGTGGACGCCGCCGGCGAACAGCACGTCCATGTCCTCGACGTCGCCCGCCAGAAGCGTCTCGACCTGCTGCTCCCAGAGCACGAAGCTCGACCGCGGCCCGACGTGGCCGCCGCACTCGCGACCCTCGAACACGAAGCGCTTGGCCCCGTCACGGACGAAGAGCTCGAGCAGCCCGGGCGAAGGCACGTGGAGGAACGTGGCGATGCCGGCCTCGTCGAGGGAACGGGCCTGAGCGGGCCGCCCGCCAGCGATGAGGGCGACCGGGGGGCGGACCTGGCGGAGGACCTCGAGCTGGCCGGCTCGCAGCTCGGGCGGGACGAAGCCGAGGATCCCCACGCCCCATGGCCGGTCGCCCAGCAGCGCCGCCGTCTCCTCGAGGAGGGCGCGGGCCGGCTCGGGCTCCATCAGGGCGAGGGCGATGAAGGGCAGGGCGCCGCCCTCGGCCACGGCGGCGGCGAAGGCGGGCCGGTCGCTGACCCTCGTCATCGGCCCCTGGGCGATCGGGTGGCGTAGCCCGTAGCGGGCCGCGAACGGTGCGCCCTCACCGAGGATCGGGAGTCGGCGGGCCAGCCGGACGTTGCCGTCCGCGGCGGCGCGCACGGCTCGCACCAGAGCGGCAGCGGTGTGGTAGCGCCGGGCCAGCGGCGCGGCCAAGGCGCCGTCCTGGCCGACGGGAAACAGGTCGGCCGGCAGGTCGGTGCCGAGCCGGGACTCGATCGTCTCCGGGTCGTCAGGTACCGGCTTCGGGAGGTCGGGCCGGGTGAAGACGCGGTGGCCGCCGACGACGGCCGTCTCCGAGCCGTCCATGCCATCGAGCGCGGCCGCCGCCGCAGGACCGATGACCGAAGCCTCACGCGTCCGGGCGAGCTGGGCGTCGAGGACCACGCCGACGGCGCCGCCGACGATGGCGGCGGCGGCCGTGTGTCGCCCGATGCCTCCTTGGCACCAGCACGGCAGCTCGACGGCGGCGACCACCTGCTGCAGGAGCACGTAGGCGCCGGTCACACCGACCCGGCCGCCGCTCTCGGCGCCCTTGACCACGAGCCCGTCGGCACCGGCGGCGGCGGCCCGCTCGGCCTCGTCGAGCGACGTGACCTCGACCACCACCCGCCTCGGGCGCCACCGCTCGACGGTGGCCGCATCGATCGCATCCGACGAGGCGATGAGCACGGTCGTCACGCCGACGGGCAGGTCCACCAACCCATCCGGGAGCGCCGGCGGGACCCGGATCCCGAACGGCGAGCCGACGCGCCGAGCCACCTCGCGGACAGCGTCCCACCCGGCCGTGGTCGAGCCGTCGACCGCCGGACGGCCGACGTCGACGAGGGCGAACCCGCCCGCCCGCGCCACGGCGACGGCGAGGTCGGCGTCCGGCACGCCAAACGGGGTCACCCCCCACACTCGGTCCAGCGTTCCCTGCGCACAGGCACCTGCCACGACAGCCTCGCTTGCTACGGGTCCCGGGGACGAGGCGCACGCGCTCGCGGCGTGATCAACGGTCTGGGGAGGTGCGATTGGGGGGTTTCGGACCGGACGGCCCCTACAGGAGCGGCCGGTACTTTCCGAAGGTAAGAGACATCGGGTTGCGGCACCATCGGTCCAAACGATGATTCTCCGGCGGAGAAGGAAGGGTTACGGTCCAGTCGATGCGACGTGCGGTCCCCCCGACGGCGCCCCCACTCGCGCTCAGTCGCGACGGGGCGAACACCGAGGTCGTCGTGGTCGACGGCGACGCCATGGCCGGCGAGTGCGTGGTGAAGAACCTCGCAACCCAGGAGGGCATCGAGGTGATCGCCCGGGTGACGGGCCGCGGCGCGGCCGTGGACACCGTCGACCGCCTCGGCCCCGACGTGGTCGTGCTCGACCTGGCCACGTTGGGCGCGGACGCAGTGTCCACGGCCGGAGCACTCGTCGGCGTTCCCGGTCGCCCGGGGCTGCTGGTGCTGATGACGGTGGCCGAACGCACTGCTCTGGACGTGTTCCGTGCCGGCGCCACCGGGTTCTGCACGACCGCGGACAGCCCGGAGGCCCTCGCCCGCGTCGTCCGATCCGTCGCCCGAGGCGAGCCGGCGATGTCACCGATCGTGCAGCGGTGGCTCCTCGATCACGTCGCCGCCAACGGACCCAAGCCGCTCCCCTCGACGTGCACCGCGCGCGAGCTGGAGGTGCTGGTGCTCGTGGCCGCCGGAGCCACGAACGCGGAGATCGCCGACCGCCTCGTCGTCTCCCTCGCCACCGTCCGCACGCACGTGCAGCACCTCAGGGACAAGCTCGCCGCTCGTAGCCGAGTCGAGCTGGTGGTCAAGGCCCATGAGTGCGGCGTCGGTTTCCTCCGCTCCTACCTGCCCCCGAGGTAGCGCCCATCGGCGAGCCGCGACCGACAGACTGTCGCGGCTGTCGCCAGTGGCGGCGATGGTCGACCAAGGAGATCCGATGCAGCCAGGTGACGTCGTTCCCGACTTCGAGCTGCCCGACGAGACCGGGGCGCCTCGCCGGCTGAGCGACCTTCTCGCTGCTGGCCCGGTGGTGCTGTTCTTCTATCCGGCCGCAATGACGCCTGGTTGCACCAGGGAGAGCTGCCACTTTCGGGATCTCCAGAGCGAGTTCGCCGCCGTCGGGGCCCAGCGGGTGGGCATCAGCGCCGACCATGTCGACAAGCAGCGCGCGTTCTCCGAGAAGCACACGTTCGACTTCCCGCTGCTCTCGGATCCCGACCGCGCCGTGGCCGAATCGCTGGGCGTGAAGCGGATGCTCCGCGTCGTCGGACCGAATCGCCGCACCACGTTCGTCATCGACACTGACCGCACCGTCCTGGCCGTGCTCGATAGCCAGATGAACATGAACAGCCACGCCGACAGCGCCCTCGAGGTGCTTCGCCACCGATCGGCTACGGCCTGACGATTCGTGGAGCAGGGCGCCCGACCCCCTTGCACACGAGCCCGGCCCGCCATAATCTACAACTGTATGGTTGTACGTCTTGCCGACCGGGAGCAGATGGACCGCATCTTCCATGCGCTCGCCGACGCCACCCGGCGCGACATCGTGGCGCGCACCCTGCGAGACGAGCACTCCGTCTCCGCCCTCGCCCGCCTCTATCCGATGAGCTTCGCCGCCGTCCAGAAGCACGTTGCCGTGCTCCAAGGCGCCGAGCTCGTGACCAAGCGGCGTCGGGGCCGCGAGCAGCTCGTCAGCGGCAACGTCGACACCATCAGCAAGGCCGCCCACGTGCTCGACCAGCTCGAAACGCTGTGGCGCGGCCGGATCGACCGGATCGGCGAGATCCTCGCCGACAAAGCAACCTGAAGGAGCCCAGCATGAGCGTGACCGACGTTCACAAGGACACCGAGACCAGGACCATGACGATCACGGCGGAGTTCGCCGCGCCAGTCGAACGGGTGTGGCAGCTCTGGGCTGACCCCCGCCAGCTCGAGCGGTGGTGGGGCCCGCCGACCTACCCGGCCACCGTGGTCGACCACGACCTCCGCCCCGGCGGGACCGTCAACTACCTCATGACGGGTCCGGAGGGCGACCAGCCGCGGGGCTACTGGCGAGTGCTCGCCGTCGACGCGCCACACCACCTCGAGTTCGAGGACGGCTTCGCCGACGAGGCCGGCGTCCCGAACCCGGACATGCCGACGACAACCATCCGCGTCGCCCTCGACGAGCAGCTCGACGGTCGCACCCGGATGGCGATCCGAACCGCGTTCCCGTCGGCCGAGGCCATGGATCAGATGATCGCCATGGGGATGGTCGAGGGCATGACGGAGGCGATCTCGCAGATCGACGACCTGCTCGGCACCGGGGCCGCGCCGGCCTGACGGGAGCGGGGGCTCAGTCGGGACCGCGGAGCCGAGCGCCCGTGGCGTCCACCCACGCCCGGGCGTTCATCGGCGACCGCTCCCACCCCACGTCCTCGTGGTCCCAGCCGTCGGGGGCGAACGTCAGCGGCCCCGCAGCCCGCTCGATCACGGAGAGGTGCGTGCGCTTGAGGGCGGTGTCGTCGACGCCACCTGCGTCGAGGTGCTTCCGGATCGCGCTGGCGACCTTGCCGACCTCGTACGACTCGTCCTCGACGAACTTGTGCCACGCCACCCCCACAGTCTCCCCGACGCGGCGGGTGTTCACGTTCAGCGGTCTCATCCGGTGAGTCGCCGTACCGTGTGGGGGTGAACCACGGGTCTGAGGCGGGCCCGGCGGCAACCAAGCTCCGCCCACCGCTGCCACCTCGCCGGCTCGTTCGTCGGTCACGCCTCGACGACGCGTTGGACGCCGAGGTCGAGCGTGGCCGGGCTCGGCTCCTGCTCGTGAGTGCCCCAGCGGGCTCCGGCAAGTCCACCCTCGTCGCCGCCTGGTCGGCCGACCGACCGGGCGGCGTTGCTTGGCTGCAGGTGGAGGAGCGCGACTCCGATGCCGCCCGCTTCTGGGCCTACCTCATCCAGGCCATCGCCCTGGCGCGTGCGATCCCCGTGGTCGAGCTGACGGCGGCCATCGCTGGATCGCAGGGCGACGACGAGGTCGTCGTCTCAGCGCTGGTGAACGCGCTCGCCGTCGTCCTCGAACCGCTCATCGTTGTCATCGATGACTACCACCTGATCGACAACCTCGACATCCACCGGGGGATGGAGCGTCTCATCGACCTGTGCCCGACCCAGGTCACGATCGTGCTCGCCACGCGCTTCGACCCTCCGTTCCGGCTCGGCCGGCTCCGCGTGCGCGATCGTCTCGCAGAGGTACGTGCTGACGATCTTCGGTTCGACGTCGACGAGGCGTCGAACTTGCTGGGTTCCGCATCCCGCCCACTCGAACGGGAGCTGGCCGGCCAGCTGTGCGGCCGCACGGAGGGTTGGGCTGCCGGGCTCATCCTCGCCGGCCTCTCGCTGGAGCGGTCGTCCGACCGTGCAGCGTTCGTCGAGGCGTTCCGGGGTGACGATCAACTCGTCGTCGAGTACCTGCGGGACGAGCTGCTCACGAGTGTCGGCGCTGACGACCGCCGGATGCTCCTCGAGACCTCCGTGCTCGATCAGATGAGCGGCGACCTCGTCGACGCTGCTACCGGCACGGCAGGAGGCGCGACGTGGCTCCGGGATACGGCCCGCAGCAATCAACTCGTCATCGCGCTCGACCGGACTGGTACGTGGTTCCGCTACCACCACCTCCTCCGCGACCTCCTTCGGCTGGAAGCGCAACGCGCCTTCCCGGAGCGGATCGGCGAGCTCCACGCTCGTGCCGCGGCCTGGTTCGCATCGCAGGGCGACAACGGCCAAGCCATCTTCCACTGGCTCGCCGCCGGGGCCGTGCACCAGGCGGCCGACCTGTTGAGCGCGCACGGACCGCGCCTCCTTGCCGACGGTCAGAGCGACACGCTCCGCCACATCCTCGAGAAGCTCGGCGACACCGCCCGAACGTCTGCGTGGCCGGCGTTGCTCTACGGCTGGTGCGAGTTCCTTGCCGGCCGTTACGACGAATCCGACCGATGGCTCGACACCATGGCCGAGGTCGCCACTGACGACTTCGACCAGGCGTTCGCGATCGCGCCGCGCATGAACAATGCCCTCGCTCGAGGAGATGTCGCGACCGCACTCGCCGCCGCGCATGAGCTGGAGGCCACCGACCAGCTTTCGGCGCACTCGTGCACCCGAGCCTCGGCCGCCGGTGCCGCCTACGCCTGGGCGGGGCGCCACAACGACGCCCGCCGGGTCCTCCGACTCGCCGTGCAGAAGGCGGTCGTGGAACGGGTCGGAGCCGTCGAGCTGAACGCGCTCACACACCTCGCCATCGTGGAGTTCGAGGACGGACCGGCATCCAGCGCGCACGCAGCTGCGTCAACAGCCATCGCCACTGCCGAGGCGTACGGCCTCACCACCTACCACAGCGTCGCGCCCGCCTATGCGATCCGGTCGCGCACCGGCAGCGAGCAACCGGGAGCCGACGCGTCGCACGCCGTGGACGCAGCCAGACGCTCGTCGACCCAGCTTGTGCTCGCCTACGTGCTCGCCGTGTGCGGTGACACGCTCCTCGAGCTCGGTGACGCGACTGGCAAGACGCTCCTCACCGAAGCTCGGACGGTCATCGATCGGCTCCCCGATCCCGGCATCGCCGGTCGCTACCTCGCACGTGCCGAGTCGCGCCACGGCTTCGCCGAACAAACAACGACCAACCGCGGCGCCATCGGCGATCAACTCACCGACCGCGAGCTATCGGTGCTGCGGTACCTGCCATCCAAGATGTCGCAACGCGAGATCGCCTCAGAGCTCTTCGTGTCCCTCAACACGGTCAAGACCCACTGCCGGGCCATCTATCGGAAGCTCGGCGTGGGCGACCGCAAAGCCGCTGTTCAAGCAGCCCGGGACCGCCACGTCGTCTGACCGTACGGCGGAAAGGTCAGGCAGTAGCGGAGCGGGCCTCGCCGTGCGCGAGGGTGGGGTCGTGGAAGAACCGGCCCTCTATCTCCCCGACGGCGACGGGTTCGTCGGCACGATCCTGACCCAGGGCGGCTGGGACCCCGGAGCGCAGAACGGTGCCGTCGTGCTCGCGCTGCTCGGCCACTGCCTCGAGGACGTGCCGACGTTGGTGCCCATGGGCGTGGCACGGCTGACGGTCGATCTCGTGCGGCCGGTTCCGATCGGCCCCCGGCTCGTGGTGCGGTCGACGGTCGTCCGGGAGGGCAAGAAGATCCAGGTCGTGCTCCTGGAGCTGCTGACCCATGACCTCGTGCACGTCCGGGCGACGGCGCTCCGCTTGCGGGTGGATGACCTCGGGGACGAGGGGGCGGAGCTGCTGGCGGGCACCTCGCTCGCCGACCCGAACACGCAGCTGCCCCCGCCGGAGCGGTGCGACCGCCTTGGCGAGGCGGCCGGCGCGCCCGGCTTCCTGCGCGGCATCGAGATGCGGAAGGCGCCGGGGAAGGGGGTGTGGATCCGTCTGGCGGTGCCGGTCGTCGCCGGTGAACCCATCCGCGCCACCTCGTGCATGGCAGTCGGCTTCGACTTCGCCCAGCTCATCAACGCCGACATGGAACGGGCGATGCCGACGATGACGATGATCAACCCCGACGTGACCGCCCACGTTCTGCGTCCACCCGCAGGTGAGTGGATCGCGGTGACCGGCGAAACCCGCTTCGAAGCAGCGATCGGCCGGGGGATCTCGTCGGCCACGTTGTCCGACAGCTCTGGCATCTTCGCCGTTGCCTCCACGTCCCAGCTGGTGCAGCGCCGTTAGCGGAGTGCCGTGCTGACGGTGACCAGAACCCGGGGAGGACGTCCGTCACCGCAATGGCCCGGGGGCTCAGCCGTCCAAGTCGTACCGATACACGTTCGTCTCCCGCAGCTGGAAGCCGAGGCGCTGGTAGAGCCGGTTGGCTGCCTCCCGAGAGGGCCGGGAGGTGAGGTCGACCGTCTTGCAGCCCTGGCTGCGGGCGAGGTCGAGGGCGTGACGGTTGAGTGCCTCGCCCACCCCCTGGCCTCGGCCGGCCTCGTCGACGACCACGTCCTCGATCCACGCCCGCATGGCCGTCGGGATGCGGAAGATCACCAGGGTGAGGCTGCCGAGGAGCTTTCCGTCCTCACCCCGGGCCACCAGCACATGGGTGCCGGGGGCGTCGACCATCTCCTGCACCTCGGCCTCGGTGGGCGGGCGCGACGAACGGGAGAGCTGCGGGACCAGGCGCTCGAACGCCTCCACGAGGTCGGGCGTGACGGCACCGGCTTCCTCGACCGTGACGGGCATCAGGCCTCCGGGACGGGCTGGGGCGGCGGCGCGCCCACGTAGCGAGCGCTGGGACGGATGATCCGGTTGTCGGCCGCCTGCTCGAGGATGTTGGCGCACCACCCGATGACCCGACTCGAGGCGAACGTGGGCGTGAACAGCTCCCGCGGCAGCCCGCAGTGATCCATCACCACACCGGCGTAGAACTCGACGTTGGCGTACAGGTTGCGGCCCGGCTTCAGCTCGGCCAGGACGTCGACCACCGTCTGCTCGACCTGCTTGGCGAACGTGATCTTCTCGGCGCCGACCCGCTCGGCCACGCCCCGCAGGAACACCGAGCGGGGGTCGTCGGTCTTGTAGACCCGGTGGCCGAACCCCATGATCTTCTCGCCCCGCTGGACGGCCTCGATCAGGTAGGGGCGGGCGTTCTCGGGCGTGCCGATGGCGTCGAGCAGGTCGAGGGCCCGGCTGGGCGCCCCGCCGTGCAACGGGCCGGACAGCGCGCCGATGCCCCCCACCACGGCGGCGGCCACGTCGGCACCCGAGGACGTGATGACCCGGGCGGTGAACGTCGAAGCGTTGAAGCCATGGTCGATCGTGGTCATCTGGTACTGCTCGACAGCCCGCGCCACGTCGGGATCGGGGATCTCGCCATGGAGCATCCAGAGGTAGTTGGCGCCGTAGCCGAGCTCGGGATGCGGGGCGATCGGCTCCTGCCCTGACCGCAGCCGGTGGGCCGCCATGATCAGCGTGGGGATGACGGCGCACGTCTGCAGGGCATTGCGCCGACGCTCGGCATGGTCGATGTCGAGCGTGGGCTGGAAGCCCTCCACCCCGCCGAGGAACGACACCGCCGTGCGCACGGCCTCCATGACGTTCGACGACGCCCGGGCGATCTGCGGATAGACCTCGAGCACCGAAGCCGGGATCTCCCGAGCCGCCCGGATCTCGGCCAGGAAGGAGGCCCGCTGGGCGTCCGTCGGCAGCTCGCCCTCGAACAGCAGGTGCCACACGTCCTCGAGCGACCGCTTGTCGGCCAGCTCTACGGCGTTGTACTGGCGGTAGTGGTAGAAGCCCTCGGTTCCCCGCACGTCGCCCACCTCGGTGTCGGCGACGATCACGCCCTCGAGCCCGGGCGGGGCCTCGATGGTGCCGGGGTGCACGACGGGCTGGACCTGGGCGACCCGCATGAGATCTCGCATCGACACCACGCCGACCAGGGCGCCGGCGTCGACGACCGGGATGTGGCGGTAACCATGGGACGAGAGGCTGGCCAGGGCGTCGGCCACGTCGAGTCCGGGCGCGACCACGTCGGGATGCTCGGTCATCCACTCCGAGACCTTGGTGCCGTGGGCCTCGGCCCCGGTTGCGGCGAAGCGGATCAGGTCGCGCTCGGTGAGGATGCCGGTGGTTCGATCACCATCGACGACCACCACGGATCCGACCTTGTGGTCGGCCATGCGGGCGGCCGCCTCGGCCACGGTCTCGGACGAGCTGGCGGTCACCGGCGGGCTGCTCATCAGCTCACCCACAGTGCGACGGGGTGCTGCGGACACGGGTGCCTCCTCGGCTGTCTGGGGAGCGAGCTTACGTCTGGCCAGAAAATGTTCAGCCCGCCCACATCTGATGGTCACCGCTCCGTCGATCGCCCGCCACGTGCATCCGTCACAGTCCCCCCATGGAGACGCTGCGCACGCTGCTCGCCAGCCTCGGCACCCCCGGTGCCGTTCGCAACGCTGAGCACGCCCTCCTCGCCCGCCAGGCCGAGGATCGGGCCCTGACCGCCTTCGTCGAACGGATGGCGGCCATCGACAACCCTGCCCTCGCCGCGCCTGCCGCCTAGCGGGAGGCCCCCGGTACCCTCGGGGGCATGGAGCACCTCCGCTGGACGAGCCGACCGGCGCTCCGTCGCCCGGTCGTGATCGCAGCCTTCGAGGGTTGGAACGACGCTGGTGACGCCGCCACCACCGCCGCCCGCTGGCTGCGAGATCGCTGGGCGCCTCGGGTGTTCGCCGAGATCGACCCGGAAGAGTTCTTCGACTTCACCACCACCCGGCCCCAGGTGGCACTGGACGACGGCGTGCGGCGCATCGACTGGCCCCTCACCGAGCTCAGCGCCGGCAGCGCGGCCGGCCGAGACGTCGTCGTCGTCCTCGGCTCCGAGCCCCAGTTGCGGTGGCGGACGTTCACCGACCAGGTCATCAGCGTGGCCCGAGAGGTCGACGCCGAACTGCTCATCACCATGGGCGCGCTCCTGGCCGAAGTGCCCCACACCCGCCCCACCTCGATCATGGCCACGGGCGACGACCCCGACAGTGGCCTGGCCGTCTCGCAGTACGAAGGTCCCACTGGCATCGTCGGCGTGATCCACGACGCCTGCGCCCAGGCCGGACTGAAGTCAGCCTCGCTCTGGGCGGCGGTCTCCGCCTACGTGCCCGGCGCGCCTTCACCCAAGGCCGCCCTCGCCCTGGTCGAGCGGGTCGGTGATCTGCTCGACATCCCGATCATGGCCACCGACCTCGAGATCGCCGCCGCCTCCTACGAGCGCCAGGTGTCCGAGGTGGTGACCGACGACGAGGAGATGACCGAGTACGTCGAGCGGCTCGAGGAGCGCTACGACTCAGAGGACGGCGTGCCCTCGCCCGCGTCGCTGGTCGAAGAGGTCGAGCGCTTCCTGCGCGACCAGCGCCCGCCCGGCTCGCGCTAGCGCCCGACGGCGCCGTAGCGCGCCAGCACGGCCCGGGCGTCGGGGAAGACCGCCCGGACCCCACTGACGAGATCGTCGGGCCGGGCCACCCGGTAGGCGTTCCGGGCCACGTAGTGGCGCAGGGCGCAGTCGACCCGGTCGGGGTCGCCGAGGGCGGCGATGGCCTGGGCGCCCTGCACGTAGACGCCGACGTAGTACGACGACCGCCCGTTCCAGTACGTCATCGGGGCACCCGTCCGGCCTCGGGCGTCCGCCGGCACCGTGCGGCCCCGGAACGTGGTCAGGTTGCCGAGGTAGCGGGCCTCGGCCCAGGTGGCCAGGCCCTCGTCGAGCCACGGGTCCCGGCCCTGGTCGTTGCCGACCAGGGAGTAGAACCACTGGTGCCCGACCTCGTGCGGCGTCGTGCGTCCCTGCGTGCTCGGGCCTTGCATCACGTGCGTCGGGTACTCGATGCCACCCGACAGTCCGGGGGTGATCGACAGCGTGAACGTCGGCCACGGGTAGGGGCCGAATCGGCGGCTGAAGTCATCGATGGCCCGAACGGCGACGTCGCGGTAGCTCCGGGGGTCGTCTCGCAGTCCGGTGTCGACACCCACGGTGACTCGCACCCCGCCGGCCATGCCCTCGGCCAGCCGGAAGCGCCCGACGGTCACGCCCACGTCGCGGACGGCATCCGCCTTCCAGTGGCCGTTGCCGTCGGGCACGCCGGACGCCAGCACCTGCAACCCGGCCGGGGTGGTGACGGTGAGATCGAAGTCGGCGGTCGGTGCCGTCGAGGCTTCGGCGAAGTTGGTGGTCGGCGGCTCGGTGGCCCACCCGCGCCCCGGCTCCCAGGCCAGGATCGGGAAGAACGAACCCAGCCTGACGGTGTCACCAGAGCGAGCGATGCGATCGCTGACCAGTCCCGGCAGGGTGAGCCGCCACGGCAGGCTGGCCGTGACCGTCCGGTGGGCGGCCAGCGTGCGGCCCAGAGGGACCACCAGCGTGGTTGGGTTCGGGAGGCCGCCGGGCTTCGCTGCTGCGCCATCGAGCGAGACCGGTCCGACGTCGAGACGGGCTCCCTCGGCCTGGAGCTTGGGCCCGTTCGGCCAGAGCCGGAACACGAGGCGGTCGGTCGCCACGTCGGGCGTGAAGCGCACCGTGACGTCGCCGGTCACCACGTTGCCGGCGGGCTGGACGTCGAGCCGCAGCCGGTACCGGGGCCGTTCGGGGTCGGGCCCGACCCGCGCCGGGACCGCCGGGCAGGTCGCGGTGGCCGGTTGCCCGGCGACGGCGGCCACGACCGTCGTGGACGTCGTGCTCGTGGAGCTGCTCGTGGTGGTCGACGACCCGGTCGTGGTGGCCTGCCGGGCTGAGGAAGCGTCGCCGGCACCGGCACAACCGGCGGCGAGGACCACGAGGACGACGAGCGCACGCCACCGCATGGCCCCATGGTGACAGTCGGTAGGGTCCGGAGGTGCCCGACCTGGTCCCAACTTGCGTCTGGCGGGCCACACCCGGGCTCGTCGTCGCCCTCGACGATCGCTTCGGCGAACCCGTCGACGCCTACGTCAACGGCTCCCAGGTGTGGTTGCGCGACGACGGCCCCGCCGGCATCGCCCTCGAATGGCGGCTCCACCCGGTCCCCGGCTTCGAGCGGCCGGCCACGGTGACGACCTACGACCTGTTCCCGTCCGTCGCCCTGGCCGTGGCCCAGGGCGAAGAACCGGTGGCGCCGGTCGAGGCCCTGTGGGACGGCCTCGAGGTGTTCGCCGCCTACGGCGACGAGGTCGAGCCGGCGACGCTTGCGGCGGCGGCCACCGAGGCGCTCGGCATCGCGCCCGACGCCGCTGGTCTGGCCGACCACGTGCGCATCGGTGACGAGTGGGAACGGTCCAACGGCCGCATCTCGATCGTGGCGGCACTGCTCGACCAGCTCGCCGGCGACTAGCTCGATCCACCAACCAGGCGGTGCCCCCCTAGCGTTGATGCCATCGCCGGGTGCTTGCGCCGCCGACTGGCTCCGTGGCTCGCCACGGTGATGCTCGCGGCGGCCGCCTGCGGCGCCGGTTCGTCGTCCCCGGCCGCCCCGTCGACCACCACCACGACGCCGGCCGCCGGCGGGGCGTGGACGACCTACCAGGGCGACGCCGCCCGCCACGGCTACGTCACCGCGGGCGTCGACCCGGCCCGGGCCGCCCGGCGCTGGGTGTCGGCGACGCTCGACGGCCAGGTGTACGCGCAGCCGCTGGTGGTGGGCGACCAGGTCCTGGTGGCCACCGAGGGCGACTCGGTCTACGCCCTCGACCGCACGACCGGCGCCGTGCGGTGGCACACCAACGTCGGGCAGCCCGTCCCCGGCCGATCGCTCCCGTGCGGCAACATCGACCCGGTCGGCATCACCGGCACCCCCGTCGTCGACCGCGGGGCCGGCCTCCTCTACGCGGTGGCGTTCTCAGCCCCCCTCCACCACGAGCTGGTGGCCATCGACGTGGCGACGGGAGCGGTCCGGAGCCGCCGGACCATCGACGTGCCCGGCTCCGACCCCGCCGTGCAGTCGCAGCGGCCGGCCCTGGCCCTGACCGGCGGCAAGGTCTTCGTGGCCTTCGGCGGGCGCGACGGCGACTGCGGCCCCTACCGGGGCCGCGTCGTGGCCGTCCCCACCAGTGGGGGCCCGCAGGCTTCCTTCACCGTCGCCGCCGCCCAGGCCGGGATCTGGGCCCCGCCCGGTCCGGTGGTGGTGGGCGGCGACGTCCTCGTGGTCACCGGCAACGGCGAGCCGACCGGACAGCCGGTCGAATCCAGCAGCGTGCTCCGGCTGAGTCCCGACCTCGCGGTACGGGACATCTTCACCCCCGCCAACTGGCGCCAGCTCGACCAGAACGACACCGACCTCGGGTCGACCTCGCCGGCCGTGCTCGACGGTGGGCTGCTCCTCCAAGGGGGCAAGGAAGGCGTCGGCTACCTGCTCGACGCCGCGCACCTCGGCGGCGTCGGCGGCCAGGTCGCCTCGGTCGACGTGTGCCCGGGCAGCGGCGCCTATGGCGGTACGGCCGTGGCCGCCGGCATCGTCCTCGTACCCTGCCGCGACGGCCTCGTCGCGGTCCGGGTGGACGTCAGTGCCCGCTCGGCCACCGTCGCGTGGCGAGCCGGCGGGATGGATGCCGGCACGCCGATCGTCGCGGGCAGCACGGCGTGGGTGGTGGACATCGGGCGCGGGAGGCTCGGCGCCTTCGACCTGGCCACAGGGGCCCGTCAGGCCGACCTCCCGCTCGGTCCGGTGACGCATTTCGCCCCTCTGGCCGCCGCCCCCAGCCAGCTCTTCGTGCCCACCGACAGGAAGATCGTCGCCCTCACCGCACCGTGACAGTGTCGCCGACAGCTACTCCGGCACGTGGCAGACGGCTTCGACGTTGTTGCCGTCGGGATCGCGCACGAAGCCGCCGTAGTAGGCGGGGTGGTACTCGGGCCACACCCGCGCTTCGTGCAGGACCTCGGCGCCGGCTGTCACGGCGGCGGCCATGAAGTCGCGCACGGCGGGCCGGTCGGGCGCGGCGAAGGCGATGTGGGCCTCCCGGAAACCCTCGCCGGTCGAGCGTGGCCCGATCCAGAAGTCGGGCATGCCCCCGACTCCGAAGCCGATGACCTCTCCGAAGTCCAGGACCCGTCCGCCGCCCAGCGGCGCCAGCACGGTGTCGTAGAACGCGGCGCTGGCCGCCACGTCCGCACATTGGATCGACAGGTGATCGAGCATCAGTCCTCCCTCTCCCACACCGGGTTGCGCGGGGCATCGAAGTACACGTCGACGTCCTCGCCCCGTAGGGCAGCGAAGACGGTCGCCCACTGCTCCCGGCCGGCCAGGGGCTGGGGCATGGCGTCCTCGGTGAACCAGCCCACGTCGAGGACCTCCTGGGGATGGGCCACCAGCTCGCCACCCACGGCCCGGCACTGGAAGACCAGCGAGTAGAGCGGGATCTTGGTGAACCCGGCCCGCAGCCCGTCGATGACGGCGATGAGTCGCTCGGGCACGCAGACGATGCCGGTCTCCTCGAACACCTCCTTCACCGCCACCTCGGCCGGGGAGTAGCCGACGTCGGCCCACCCCGTGGGATACAGCCACACTCCCGAGTCGGCCCGCTGGATGAGCAGGATCTCGCCCCGGTCGTTTCCCACCACGGCGCCGATCCCCACCTTGGGCGTCTGGTAGCCGGGTACGCCGCGGCCGACGTGCTTCATCCACTCCTGGACGAGCTCGTCGCTGGCGAAGTCGCGTCCCGCGGCCACGCCGATGTCGGCCGCGATGTGGAGGATCTCGTCGAACCGCTCGGCCTCGTAGGGGTTGTCGGTGAAGCCGAGGCCCGTGCGGGCGATGCCGGCCAGGGCCTCGCTCCACCGCAACAGGTCCTGGGGCCGGAGCGTCACAGGCTCAGCTGGTGGAGGATGGCCCGCTCCAGTTCGCGGACGTGGTCGCGGTCCTCGATCTTGGAGCCCGAGGTGGTGCGCACGTAGAAGGAGTCGACCACCTCATGGCCGAGGGTGGCCACCTTGGCCGACCGGATGTCGAGGTCGAGATCGGCGAACGCCCGGGTGATCCGGTAGAGCACGCCGAGCCGGTCGGGCGCCCGCACCTCCACCACCGTGCTGTTGCCCGACGCCGTGTTGTCGACCCGCACGCTGGGCTCGGCCACCAGACGCATGGCGGCCGGCATGCGTCGTCCGGTGCGGGCCCGTTGGGCCAGCCGGGCCTCGATGGCGAGACGGCCGTCGATCGCCTTGCGCACGTCGGCCACCACCTCGTCCCAGCTGACCTCGGTGCCGCCCGACTCGACCCGGAACTGGGACGCGGCCATGCCGTCGCCGCCGCCGGCCTCGGCGGCCAGCACCGTGAGTCCCTTGAGGGCGAGCGTCCCGGCCACCCGACTGAACAGTCCGGGCCGGTCGGGCGCGACCACCGTGAGCTGGGGAGCGTCGACGCGCACGACCGTTCGCCCCAGCGCCATCAGCGCCCGGACCTCGGCGCCGGGGAAGCCGTCGACCTGCTCCTCGGGCTCGCCACCCCGCAGCACGTGGGCCGCCCGCCGGACGAGCTCGTTGACCAGCTCGGCCTTCCACGGGCCCCACGCCGACGGACCGGTGGCCCTGCTGTCGGCCTCGGTGAGCGCCGCCAGCAGCTCGAGCGTCTGGAGCGAGCCGGCGGCGGCGGCCACACCTTGGATCACGTGGGGGTCGGACAGGTCTCGCCGCGTGGCCACGTCGGGCAACAGCAGGTGATGGCGCACCATGGCCACGAGGGTGTCGACGTCGTCCGGCGGGAAGCCCATGCGGGCACCGATGGCCGTCACCAACTCGATGCCGACGTCGGTGTGGTCGCCCGGGTAGCCCTTGCCGATGTCGTGCAGCCAGGTGCCGATCAGCAGCAGGTCGGGTCGGCCGACCGTGGTGGTGAAGCCGGCGGCGTTGGCCGCCGCCTCGCACAGGTGGCGGTCGACGGTGAAGCGGTGCAGGGCGTTGCGCTGGGGCTTCGACCGCACCGCCCCCCACTCGGGCAGCACCCGCTCGAGCAGGTGGCGCTGGTCGAGCGTCTCGAGCACCGGGATGGCGGCGTGGCCCTTCGACAGCAGGTCGACGAGCGCCTCGCGGGCGGCATCGGGCCAGGGCCCGTCGAGCGCCGGCGCCCGGGCGGCGAGGAGGTCGAGCGACTGCCGGTCGATCGGCATCATGCTGGCGGCGGCCACGGCGCCGGCCCGCAGCACGAGCGACCGGTCCTCGAAGTCGGCGGCCGGGTCGACGTGGATCTCCTGGTCGCGCAGCACCAGGCCGGGGCCCACCGAACGCTCCCGGCGGAAGGCCCGCCCGATCGACGTCCGGAACGTCGACATCTCGCGCCGCCACGCCTCGTCACTGACCCAGGCGACGGTCCGGCCGGCGGCCGACACGCGGGCCATGAGCGCGTCGGCGTCGGCGTCGCCCAGCGCGGCGGCCACCTCGTCCTGGCGATCGAGCAGCAGATCGTCGGCGGCCCGCTTGGTCAGCCGGTGGAGGGCGACCCGCACGTCGAGCAGCGTGTCCTCGGCGGCGGTCAGCACCTCGGCGTCGCCCGGCAGCATCACCGGCCGGGTGGCCTCGGCCCACCGGAGGGCATGGATGTCGCGCAGCCCACCCCGCCCCTCCTTCAGGTCGGGCTCGAGGAGGAACGCCACCTCGCCGGCCAGACCGTGCCGAGCGATGAGTCGCACGTGCAGGGTGTCGAGCCAGCGCACGCCCTTCCTGCGCCACCGATCGAGGGCGACGCCGACGAAATCGGACGCCAGGGCGGTCTCCCCGGCGACATGCCGGGCCGAGAGCGACGCCGTCGCCGTGTCGAGG
The DNA here is from genome assembly GCA_025463335.1 of Acidimicrobiales bacterium. Lineage (GTDB taxonomy): Bacteria > Actinomycetota > Acidimicrobiia > Acidimicrobiales > CADCSY01 > RYN-34. Next base: position 14,583 of record JAOBWJ010000185.1, on the reverse strand, counting down.
TCCTCGCCGATCATGGCCTGCGCCTGCTTCGGCGTGCGCACGGCATGACCGAGCTTCAGCCCGGCATCCCAGATCGGGTACCAGAGCCGCTCGGCCACCGCGCTCACGTCGTCCCGGCCGTCGTGCAGGAGCCACACGTCGAGGTCACTGCCCGGGGCCAGCTCCTGGCGCCCGTAGCCGCCGGTGGCCACCAGCGTGAGGCCCCGTCCGTCGCCCCTCGTCGCCTCCTCGAACAACGCGGCCAACCATCGGTCGGTGGCGTCCGACAGAGCCCGGCACATCGCCCGACCCCGCAGGGACGTGTCGTCGATGACGGCGGTCCGACCGTCGAGCAGGGCGGCGGCCCCCGCCTTCACGCCATCCCCTTGGCCACCAGGCCGGTCGCCTGCCGGGCGGCCACGAGGATCGGATCCCACACCGGCGAGTACGGCGGGGCGTAGGAGAGGTCGAGGGCGGTCATCTGCTCCACGTTCATGCCCGCGTGCAGCGCCACCGCTACCACGTCGATGCGCTTGGCCGCCCCCTCCTGTCCCACCAGCTGGGCACCGAGGAGCCGGCCGCTGCGCCGCTCGGCCACCATCTTCACCGTGATGTCCCCGGCCCCCGGGTAGTAGCTGGCCCGCGTCTTCGCGTCGACCTTGGCCACATGGAACTCGAAGCCGGCGTGGGTCGCTTCCCGCTCGGTCAGACCGGTGCGGGCCACCTCGGTGTCGCAGATCTTGGACACGGCCGTGCCCACCACGCCCGGGAAGGTCGCGTACCCGCCCCCGATGTTGGTGCCGGCCACCCGAGCCTGCTTGTTGGTCACCGTTCCCAGGGCGATGTGGACGGGATGGCCCGACACCAGGTGGTACGACTCGACGCAGTCGCCCGCCGCCCACACGCCGTCGGCCGACGTGTGCTGGCGACGATCGACGACGATGGCGTTTCTCACGCCGAGCTTCAGCCCGGCCTCGCCAGCCAGCTCGCTGTTGGGCACGACACCCATCCCGAGCACCACCAGGTCGGCGGGGAGGTCACCATCATCGGTGTGGACCACGCCCGGCTCGAAGCCGGTGACGCCCGTCCCGCACCGCACCTCGACACCGTGGCGCCGCATGGCCCGGCTCACCAGCGCGCCCATGTCGGGATCGAGCGTGCCCATGACCTCGGGCGAGTGGTCGACGACCGTCACCGCCGCCCCCCGACGGACGAACGCCTCGGCCATCTCCAGCCCGATGTAGCCGCCACCCACGACCACCACGCGTTGCACCGGCCGCTCGGTGACGCGCTGGAGCAGGCGGGATCCGTCGTCCAGCGTCTGCACGCCGAAGATGTCGGGACCGTCGATCCCCGGCAGCTCCGGCCGCATCGGACGGGACCCCGTGCCGAGCACGAGCTGGTCGAAGCCGAGGCGGAACGTGCGATCGTGCTCGTGGTCGCGGACCTCGACCTCGCGCCGGTCGAGGTCGATGCCCATGGCCTCGTGCCGCATGCGCACGTCGATGCGATGGTGGTTGCGGAACTCCTGCGGCGTGCGAGCGACGAGGTCGTCGACCCGCTCCACCTCACCGCCGATGAGGTACGGGATGCCGCACGCCGCATAGCTCGTGTGGTCGCCCTTCTCGAGGGCCACGATGTCGAGGTCGGCACGGAGCCGGCGGGCCGTCGAGGCCGCGCCCATGCCACCGGCATCCCCACCGATGACCACGAGCCGCTCTCCCATCCGCCGTACGGTAGAGGGCCATGGAGGTACGCAGGGACTGCCGCCACTACTCGACCCGATCGACGGGCGGCGCCGATCTCGTGCAGCGATGCCGGCTCGGGGCAAACGACGACATGCCGTTCGCCTGCCCCGAGCACTGCTTGTTCTTCGAGCACCGCTCCATCACCGATGCCGGATGGCAGCGGTTCGAGGACGACTGAGCCCTGTCAGTGCGTCCGGGCCGGCTCGTGGTCGGCGGTCGGATGGGTCAGGGTGCCGAGGTTCGAGGTCAGCTCGTTGAGGGCGTAGGCGGTCTCGGCATGCTGGCTGCGGTCGAGGCCCTCCAGCTCCTCGTCGGCGCTGATCCGGAGCCCGATCGTCTTGTCGATGACCTTGGCCAGCGCGAACGAGACCGTGAACGAGAACACCAGCGTCACCACCGAGGCCACGATCTGGTCGACCAGCAGGTCGGCCCCGCCGCCGATGAAGAGCCCCTCGTTGGACACGATGGCGTTGATCGACCGGTCGGCGAAGAAGCCCAGCAGGATCGAGCCCATGAGCCCGCCCACCAGGTGGACCCCGACCACATCAAGCGAGTCGTCGTAGCCGAAGCGGTTCTTCAGCCCGATCGCCAGCAGGCACACGCCGCCGGTGACGAAGCCGATGAGGATGGCCGGGAGCGTGCCGACGAAGCCGGCGCACGGGGTGATGGCGACCAGGCCGGCCACGGCACCGGACGCCGCGCCGAGGGTGGTGGCGTGACCGTCGCGGACCTTCTCGACGACGAGCCAGCCGAGCATGGCAGCCGAAGCGGCCACGAACGTGTTGACGAGGGCCTGTGCGGCGAGCCCGTTGGCGCCGAGGGCGGAACCGGCGTTGAAGCCGGCCCAGCCGAACCACAGGATGCCGGTGCCGAGCAACGTGAGCGGCAGGTTGTGGGGCGGCATGGCGTCGCGACCGAAGCCCCGGCGGGCACCGAGCACGAGCACCACGGCCAGAGCAGCGGCGCCGGCGTTGATGTGGACCACGGCACCGCCGGCGAAGTCGAGGGCGCCCATGTCGGCCAGCCAGCCGCCGGCGAACACCCAGTGGGCGACCGGTGTGTAGACGAGGACGAGCCAGGCGCTGATGAAGGTCACATACGCGCTGAACTTCATGCGGTCGGCCGTGGCGCCGGTGATGAGCGCCGGCGTGATGATGGCGAACGTCATCTGGTAGCCGGCGAACAGGATGAACGGGATCGTCAGGTTGAAGAACTCGGGCCCGACCCCGTTGCCGTTGACGTCCTTGAAGCCGATGAAATCGAAGTTGCCGATGAAGCCGCCGTCACCGGGATGCCCGAAGGCGAGGGTGAAGCCGACGAGCACCCAGAGGACGCCGACCACGCCCATGGCCACGTAGTTCTGCATCAGCATGCCCAGGACGTTCTTGCTGCGGACCATGCCGCCGTAGAAGAACGCCAGCCCGGGGGTCATGAAGAGCACGAGGGCGGTTGCCACCAGCAACCATGCCGTATCGCCCGTGTTCATCGTTCGTTGCTCCATCCTGTCGACAAGCTGACGGCGACAGGATGGCGAAACGCTGTTTCACGACTGTTTCGGATGGATGAACGGAGTCGGGTCCCGGAAGAAGCGGGAACGGGGCACGGCCTCGACGCCGGCGGCGGTGGCGGCCGCCAGCAGCGCCGTGTCGACGTGCGGTCCGTAGCCCACCACCCGTCCCCCGAGGGCCACGACGTCGTCGAGCACGTCGAGCACTCCGGGCCGGCTCAGGTCGACGAGCACCACGTCGGCGCCCTTGGCCGCCCCGGTCAGGAGGCCGGTGGCGCCCACGAAACGGACATCGGGGACGATCACCGCGATGCGGGCACGATCGGCGAGGTCGGGCGTCAGGGCGACGACGATCATCGCTGGTGCCGGAGGAGGTGGGCTCGGGCCTTGATGGCACCCCAGAGGATGCCGGGCTCGTTCAGGGACGGGTCGAGCTCGGCGAACGACATGGGGGTCAGGCCATAGAGGTCGTCCGGGAAGTGGGCCCGGTCGTGAGCGTCGCGCTCGACCGGAGGCACGCCGGCATCCCGCAGCACGGCCGTGGGCCAGGCCACCGCCTCCCGAGCCAGCGCCAGGGGGTTGGTCCGCTGCTGGTCGACGTCGGCCGCCAGCAACGCTTGCAGCCGGGGGCCGAGGGCGGTGCCCGCCTCCCGGCCGGCGGCCGCGCCGGCGTCGGCGAGGTCGGGGCGGTGGGCAGCCACCGCCCGCGACGACCACGCCGGGAGCGCGGCCACGATCGCCTCGGCCAGCACCGCCCCGTACTCGGCCAGCGCCTCGTCGGCTTCCTGGCGGTCGGCCTCTCGGCGGTCGGCTTCGCTCACGGCAAGGCTTCGCTCACGGCAAGGCGGCGTTGAGGTTGCCGGAACGAAATCCCTCGAGGTCGAGGGTCACGTAGCGGTAACCGGCGGCCCGGACCGCGTCGACCACGGCCGTCCGCTGGGCCACCACGTCGGCCAGCTCGTCGACCGGCACCTCGAGGCTGGCCAGGTCGCCGTAGTGGCGCACGCGGAGCTGCCGGAACCCCAGGGCCCGCAGCCCGGACTCGGCGGCGGCCACCTCGCGCAACACGGACAGCGTGACCGGGGTGCCGTAAGGCACCCGTGAGGCCAGGCAGGCGGCGGCCGGCTTGTCCCACGTGCGCAGGCCGAGCAACTTGGAGGCGGCCCGCACGTCGTCCTTGGTGAAGCCGGCCTCGACCAACGGGAAGGCGGCGCCCCGCTCGGCGGCGGCCCGCTGCCCGGGGCGGTGGTCGCCCAGGTCGTCGAGGTTCACGCCCAGCACGACCGTGGCCCCCGCCTCGGCGGCGACGGGACCGACCACGTCCATCAGCTCGGCCTTGCAGTAGTAGCAGCGCTCGCCGTCGTTGATGCCGTAGGCCGGGTTGGCCAGCTCGTCGGTGAGCACGGGAAGCCAGCGCAGGCCCCATTCCTCGGCGAGGGCCCGGCACTCGCCCTCCGCCTCGGGGGCAAGCGACGGGGACACGGCGGTCACCGCCGCCGCCCGGCCGGGGCCGAGCTCGTCGTGGGCCACCCAGGCGAGGAAGGCCGAGTCGGCTCCGCCGCTGAACGCCACCACCACGCGGTCGAGCTCCCGCAGACGGGATCGGAGCACGGCGAGGTCACCCACCCCACCAGTGTGCACCGCCCTACGCTGGGCCTCCTGCGGACCACGCTCGCGCTCCTGTTGCTGGTCGTGCTCGCCGGGTGCAGCACCGGCGAGGCGCGGACCACGCCGACCACGGTGCCGCCCCTCCGGGCCACCGACGGCCGCCTCGGGATCGCCGCCGACATGCCCGCCGGCGACCGGGCCGCCCTCGCCGGTGTCGACCTGGCCGTGGCCGAGCTGAACCGGGCCGGTGGCGTGCTCGGCCACCCGGTCGTCGTCGTCGACCGCCAACGGGCCGACGTCGTGGTCACCGTCGACGGGCTCCATCCCGGCGGCGCGAGCCCGGAGACGGCGGCGGCTGGTCCCGATCCGACGTTCCTCGACCGGTTGCGCCAGATCGACCCGGCCGTCACCGACGCGGCACCAGCCCGGATCACCTACGCCGCCGTCCTGCACGCCGCCGACGCGGCCCGGAAGGCCAACTCCGACGATCGCCGGAAGCTGGCTCAGGCGCTGGGTTAGGAGCCGATGCCGACCCGGCGGAGCACGTCGGGGAGGTCGGCCAGCAGCCCGGTGTAGAAGGGCCCGAACTCGGCGTAGTGGGTCGAGGCCTGGTCGTACCGCATGGTGTAGACGCAGGCCTTGAGGTCGTCGGGGTGGACGCCGAAGAGGGTGACGCCCCACTCGAAGTCGTCGAGGCCGGTGGAGCCCGTGACGAGCTGAACGATGCGGCCGGCGAACGTACGGCCCGACTTGCCGTGCTCGTACATGAGCTCGAGCCGCTCCTCGAACGGCAGGGCGAACCAGTTCTGGTCGACGTTGCGCCGCTTCGACATGGGATAGAAGCAGAACGCCGTCTTCCCCTCGGGCGGCAGCACCGGGTAGAGCCGGGCCTGCTTCTGGGCGTCGGGGACGTTGGCGGAGTACTCCGACAGCTCGGTGAGCGACACGTAGGAGGCGACCACCTCGAGGCCGGCCAACTGCAGGTCGGTCTGCAGGGCCCGGAGCCGCCACAGGTCGGGACCGACGGCCAGGAAGCCGAGGTCGGCCTTGTGACCGAGCACGGCCACCGGCACGACCTGGTGGTCGCCGCCGGTTGCTGCCTTCACCGCGCTGGTCACCGCTTCGGGGTCCACCCCCGGCCGGACCTTGCAGAACAGGTGGAGGACACCCCAGCCCTCGGAGGGCGCGAGCACGTCAGACATCACTTCAGGGTAGAGGTCGCCCCGTTCGAACCTCACGGTTGGGGGTCATTGACGTTGATGCGCTCGAAAGCGCTGCTGCCGCTCGCGGTCGCAGCCGTGTTGCTGGTCGGGGCAGCGCCCTCGTCCGCCGCCGTCGCGGTGCTCGTGGTCGACGGCCAGGGCTTCGGCCACGGTGTGGGCATGGCCCAGGACGGCGCCTACTGGATGGGCCGGTCCGGCGCCTCGCTCGGCGACATCATCGGCCACTTCTACCCGGGGGTGTCGATCGGCCGGGCGGGCGGTGACGTGCGGGTCGTCGTGCTCACCGACGAGGACGCCGACACGACCGTGACGTTCCCGAACGGCGGCGAGGTGCGCAGTCCTCGCACCGGTCCCCAGGCGACCGGCTTCCCCATCGCGGTGGCACCCGGCGGTGCCATCCGCATCCGCCACGACAGCAGCTACCACGTGGTGTCGGTGGGGGCCGTGCGGGCCCAGTCGGCCGCACGGGCCCAACTCCTGCCGCTGCCCGGGACCCCGACGACGACCACGCTGCTGCGGCCCCCGTCGCCGCGCCGGCCCGCTCCGCCGCCCTCCACCCCGTCGACCATGGCCCCGACAACCACCACCACAACCCCCGAGCGGACCACGGCCAGCACCGTGTGGGCCGTGCCGGCCGGCGGCGGCACCGTCGGCGTGCCCGACCGCGGTGCCCGTTACCGAGGTGCGGTCGAGGCGGCGGCCGGCGGCGGGGCGCTGCGCCTGGTGAACCAGGTCGACGTCGAGCAGTACCTGCGCGGCATGGGCGAGGTCCGCAACCCGTCGTGGCCTGACGCGTCGCTCCAGGCGCAAGCCGTGGCTGCCCGCACCTACGCCCTCCGGGCCATGAAGGCCAGTGGCGAGCTGTGCGACACCCAGAGGTGCCAGGTCTACCTGGGTCAGCAGGCGGAGTACGCCGCCATGGACCGGGCCGTGGCCGCTACGGCCGGCAAGGTGCTGACCTTCGGCGGCGGGTTCGCGGCGGCGGTCTACTCGGCCAACGGCGGCGGCGTGTCGGCGAGCCCGAGCGAAGGGTTCGGCACCCCCGACAGCACCTATCCCTACCTCCGAGCCTCGGCCTACGAGACCAAGTCGCCCGACCCGTGGCAGGTCCGCATCGCCCTCGCCGACCTCGCCGAACGCGTGCACTACGGCGGCAACCTCACCACCGTCCGGGTGGCCCAGACCGGCCCATCGGGCCGCCCCATATCCGTGGCGCTCGAGGGCACCACCGGCCCCAAGACCGTGGCCGCCACCGACCTGGCGCGAGCCCTCGGCCTCCGCTCCACCAAGTGGAAGGTGCGCACCGAACTCGGCGCCGCCCCGCCACCCCCACCACCAACGATCCAGATCCAGGACCTGCCCGACCAAGTCACCCGGGCCACCTCAGCGACCGGCCCCAAGACCGAGCAGGCGACCGTCGAGGATCGACCCGTCCGCCACGACGACGAAGGCGCACCAGGGTGGGCCCTCCCCTCCCTGCTCACGCTCGTCCTGGCGGCCGGCGCCTACGGCTTCGCGACCCTCCGCAAAGACCGAGAGCCGTAACCGGTCGCCAGACGCGAAAGGACCCGGGCTCGATGCCCGGGTCCTTTGGAAGTGCCAAACGGGTCGACCCCTAGAAGTCCATGTCTCCCATGCCGCCGGGCATCCCGCCCCCGGCGCCAACTTCGGGCTTGTCCACGATGACGGCCTCAGTGGTGAGGAACAGGGCCGCGATCGACGCTGCGTTCTGCAGGGCCGAGCGGGTCACCTTGGCGGCGTCGATGACGCCGGCCTTCACCAGGTCCTCGTACTCGCCGGTAGCGGCGTTGAGGCCCTCGGTCGGGCTGTCGAGGTTGCGCACCCGCTCGATGACCACGCCACCCTCCATGCCGGCGTTGACCGCGATCTGCTTGAGCGGCTCCTCGAGCGCCCGAGCCACGATGCGGGCACCGGTGGCCTCGTCGCCCGTGAGGCTGTCGGCCAGCGCACGGACCTTGACCTGGGCCCGCAGCAGAGCGACGCCACCGCCGGGGACCACGCCCTCCTCGACCGCCGCCTTGGTGGTGCTGACGGCGTCCTCGATGCGGTGCTTCTTCTCCTTGAGCTCGACCTCGGTGGCCGCGCCGACCTTGATGACGGCTACGCCACCGGACAGCTTGGCCAGGCGCTCCTGGAGCTTCTCCCGGTCGTAGTCGGAGTCGGTGTTCTCGATCTCCTGCTTGATCTGGTTGATGCGACCCTTGATGTCGTCGTCGGAGCCGGCGCCCTCGATGATCGTGGTCTCGTCCTTGGTGACGATGACCTTCTTGGCCGAGCCCAGCAGGTCGAGGGTCGTGTTCTCCAGCTTGAGACCGACCTCCTCGGTGACGACCTGGCCGCCGGTGAGGATGGCGATGTCCTGGAGCATGGCCTTGCGGCGCTCACCGAACCCGGGAGCCTTGACGGCCACCGAGCGGAAGGTGCCGCGGATCTTGTTGACCACCAGGGTGGCCAGGGCCTCGCCCTCGACGTCCTCGGCCACGATGACGAGCGGCTTGCCCGACTGCATGACCTTCTCGAGCAGCGGCAGCAGGTCGCGGACGGCCGTGATCTTGGAGCCGACGAGCAGGACGTACGGGTCCTCGAGGACCGCTTCCATCCGCTCCGGGTCGGTCACGAAGTACGGGGAGATGTAGCCCTTGTCGAAGCGCATGCCCTCGACGAGGTCCATGTCCATGCCGAAGGTCTGCGACTCCTCGACGGTGATGACGCCGTCCTTGCCGACCTTGTCGATGGCCTCGGAGATGAGCCCACCGATCTCGGTGTCGGCGGCGGAGATGGACGCCACCTGGGCGATCTGCTCCTTGGACTCGGTCTCCTTGGAGAGGTCCTTGATGGCAGCCACAGCGGTCTCGACCGCCTGCTCGATGCCCTTCTTCAGGACCATCGGGTTGGCGCCGGCGGCCACGTTGCGCAGGCCCTCACGGACCATGGCCCAGGCCAGGACGGTGGCCGTCGTGGTGCCGTCACCGGCGACGTCGTCGGTCTTCTTGGCGACTTCCTTGACGAGCTCGGCGCCGATCTTCTCGTACGGGTCTTCGAGCTCGATCTCCTTGGCGATCGAGACGCCGTCGTTGGTGATGGTGGGTGCACCCCACTTCTTGTCCAACACGACGTTGCGGCCCTTCGGGCCAAGCGTGACGCGCACGGCGTCGGCGAGCTTGTTCATGCCGGCCTCGAGACCGCGGCGGGCCTCGGTGTCGAAGGCGATGAGCTTTGCCACTGGCGGATCTCCCTGTTAGCACTCTCGATGTTCGAGTGCTAACAGCAAACCACCGTCCACGGCGATCCGCAACCTGCCCAGCCCGGGCTCTCAGGCGTCGGGGTCTGCGCCCTCGGTGCCCGCCTGCTGGATGGCCCGCAGGTGTTCGTCGAGGCCGTCGAAGCTGCCCTCCCAGAACTCCCGGTAGCGCTCGAGCCATTGGGCGACGTCCTCGAGCGGTCGGCCGCGGAGCATGGCCGGCCGCTGCTGGGCCGAGCGCCCACGGGTGATCAACCCGGCCGCTTCCAGCACCTTCAGGTGCTTCGAGATGGCCTGGAGGCTCACCGTGAAGGGCTCGGCCAGCTCGTTGACCGTCGCCTCACCCCCGGCGAGCCGTTGGAGGATCTCGCGCCGCGTGGGGTCGGCCAGCGCGGCGAACGTCCTGCTGAGCTGATCGGTAGCCACGATGCTCACCCCTTCAGTTGTTCAACCTGTCAGTTGAACTCTAGGGCTGGGTGACGTCGCGCACCAGCCCCGGCTCCGGCCCTTCGTCCGACTCCTCCTCGGCGACGGCCTGGTCGTAGGGCTCGCCGAGCACGTAGGTGCGCCACAGGTGACCGGCCAGGATCTTCACCACGGCGGCGGTCGGCACGGCAAGCAAGAGGCCGAAGAAGCCGCCGAGCGTGCCTCCGGCCAGGAGCGCCAGGAGCACCGCCGCCGGGTGGAGCTTGACTGCCCGCTGCATCACCAGCGGGCTGATGAAGTGGTTGTCGATCTGCTGGGCCCCCGCCATGATCCCCGCCACCCAGAGGGCAGCGGCCACGTCCCTCGTCGTCAGGGCGATGATCACCCCGGGCACGGCACCGACCCACGGGCCGATCAACGGGATGATGTTGAACACCCCGGCGACCATGCCCACCAGCAGCCAGAACGGCAGCCCCAGGATGGCCAGCCCGGTCGACACGATGATGCCGACGATCAGGGCCACGAGCAGCTGACCGCGGAAGAAGCCACCGATGGCGCGACTGAGCCGCCGACCGACGTGAATGACCTCGTCCTTCGACGCTGGCGGCAACAGCGATTCGGTCGCCACCCGCAACCGGGGCAGGTCGACCAGCAGGTAGAACGCCAGCACGGGGGCCAGGAAGAAGATCAGGGCCACATGGAAGACCCGACTCCCGACTTCCCGCACCTGAGTGATGCGCTCACCGATCGACTTCTCGCCCCGGGCGTCGAGCTCGCGCTCGATCTCCTTGACCGTCGGGATCTGGATGGCCCAGTTCTTCGACCGCTCGGCCCAGTCGTCGATCGAGCGCTCCACGTCCCGACGGATCTGGGGCCACTCCTCGGAGAGTTGGTCGCTCTGATGGCTCACGAGCGGGGTGATCAGCAACCCGAGAAGCACCAAGAGGAGGGCGATGCCGAGGTAGGTCATCGCCGTGCCCAGCACCCGAGGGACGCCCCGGTGCTGCAGGCGGGTCACGATCGGGTGGAGCACGAACACGATGGCGCCGGCGAGGATCAGCGGTGGCCAGATCACGCGGATCTGCCAACCCACCACACCGAGCACGGCGATCAGGGCCGTCAAGCCCAAGAGAGCCCAGGAGACCTGCCCGGCGCGTCCTATCCGCTCGCTCACCCCGGGGACGTTAGGGCCGACCGAGTCGGGCACCGATGACCTCCTCGATGCACGCCACCGTCTCCGCGAAGGCGCGGGCCTCCCCGAACTCGGCGACCAGTGACACGACCTCGAGCCCGTGCGGCACCGCCACGCCGTCGAGGACCTGGCCCACCACGGCGAACGCCGGGATGCCGTTGGCCACAGCCAGCTCGGTCACCCCACCCACCACCTTGCCCTCGAACGATTGGGCGTCGAGGAAGCCTTCCGCGGTCACCACCAGATCGGCGCCCTCGAGCTGCTCGTCCAGGTCGAGCTCGTCGGCGATCGCATCGAAGCCCGGGACCAGGCGAGCGCCGGCGCACAGGAGCCCGCCGGCCAGTCCACCCGCCGCGCCCGAGCCTGGCACGTCCCGGACGTCGACGCCGTAGGACTCCTCGTACACCTGAGCCAACCGCTCCAGCCGCCGGTGGAGCAGCTCGACCTGCGCCGGGGTGGCCCCCTTCTGCGGCGCGAACACGCGGGCGGCGTCGACGAACGTGGTGCGCACGTCGCAGGCCACGACCAGCTCGATGCCGCGGAGGCGGGACAGCGGTTCGAGGGCGCGGAGGGCGCCCAGGCCGCCGTCGGTCGTGGCCGAGCCGCCGACGCCCACGATGATGCGCTTGCACCCGGCGTCGACCGCCGCTGCGATCAGCTCGCCGGTCCCGGCAGTGGACGCCGCCACCGGGTCGTTGACCTCCGGATCTTCGAGCAGGGCGAGGCCGGACGCACGGGCCATCTCGATGACGGCGGTCCGACCGTAGCGCCACGCAGCCTCGACGTCGTCGCCGAGCGGGCCCGACACGATCGTCGTGCGGTTGGCGCCGCCGAGGACGTCGAGCGTCCCCTCGCCCCCGTCGGCGACGGGGATCTCCTCGCAGTCCCACCCGGCGGCACGCGCCGCTCGGCCGATGGCGGCCGCCGCCGCGGCCGCGGTCGCCGAGCCGCGCAGTTTGTCGGGAACGGCGACGACTCTCACGACCACCATGGTGCCCCGTTCGATGGTCTCGCTCCGCAGGCTCCGCTCGACTCGGGCTAGTCGCAGGCGCTCCTGACGCCCGGGTACCGTCGCCCACGTGCCCGACCGCCCTGTCGTCGTCGTTTCCAACCGCGGTCCGCTCTCGTTCACCGTCGCTGACGGCGCGCTGCGGACCAAGCGGGCGGGTGGCGGGCTGGTGACGGCATTGGGCGCCGCCGTCGAAGGCACCGGCACCCTGTGGGTCGCCGGCGCGCTCTCGGAGGCGGACCGCATGGCGGCGGCCAAGGGGGCGGTCGAGGCCGAGGGCTTCAACGTCGATTTACTCGCCCTCGACGACGACGACCACCGTGCCTACTACGACGTGATCTCGAACGGGACCCTCTGGTTCCTGCACCACGGCCTGTGGGACACGCCCCGGCGGCCGCGGTTCGACCGGGTCTGGCGGGACGCGTGGGCCGCCTACAGGCGGGTGAACCAGGCGTTCGCGGCCCACGTGGCCGAGCGTGCGCCCGAGGGAGCCGTCGTCCTCGTGCAGGACTATCACCTGGCCCTGATGGGCGAGCCGCTGGCCGAGGCCCGGCCCGACCTGGCCGCCGTGCATTTCCACCACACGCCCTTCGCCTCGGCCGACGCCTTCCGGGTGCTGCCCGACGACGCCGGCGAAGAGCTCCTCCGGGGCCTTGCCGCCTTCCGCGCCTGCGGGTTCCACAACGCCCGTTGGGCGGCCGCGTTCGAGGCGTGCTGCGCCGAGGTGCTCGGCCGGACACCGGCGACGTTCGTCACCCCGGCGGCGGCCGACGCCGGCGACATCAGCGGGGTCGCGGCCGGCGACCAATGCGCGGCGGCCGGTGCCGAGCTCGACGAAGCGGTGGGCGACTGCCGCCTCATCGTGCGGGTCGACCGCATCGAGCTCTCCAAGAACATCGTCCGCGGCTTCCTCGCCTTCGAGGACCTCCTCCGCACCTACCCGGAGTGGCGCGAGCGGGTGGTCTTCGGCGCCTTCGTCTACCCCTCACGCGAGGGCCTGGCCGAGTACCAGGCCTACCGCCAGGAGGTGGAAGGCGTGATCGAGCGCATCAACGCCGAGTGGGCCACGCCGACGTGGACGCCGATCCTCTACGACCCGAAGGACGACTTCCCCCGCTCCGTCGCCGCCCTCCAGCGCTTCGACGTGCTCCTGGTGAACCCGGTGCGCGACGGCCTGAACCTGGTGGCGAAGGAGGGCATGATCGTCAACCAGCGCGACGGCGTACTGGCCCTGAGCCGCGAGTCCGGCGTGTGGGCCGAGCTCGGGGAGGTGGCCCTCGGCATCCACCCGTTCGACGTGGCCGGCACCGCCGACGTCCTCCACCGGGCGTTGTCGATGAGTGCGGACGAGCGCCGCACCCACGCCGACGCAGTGCGGGAACGGGTGTCGGCCCGCACGCCGGTCGACTGGTTCGACGATCAGGTGTCGGCCGCCGGCTGACCGGCGAGGCGCTCCAGCAAGGCGAGGGCCCCGGCCGGTCCGTCCACGACCACGTCGGCCCGCTCCAGCAGCACGGCCGGCGCCTCGGTGGTCGACACCGCCACCTTCACCGTGTGCACGCCGGCCTCGGCCAAGCGATCGAGCCCGTCGAACGCCGACAGATCGCCGACGTCATCCCCGAGGAAGCAGAGCGCGGACAGGCCGGCGGCCACCGCCTGCACCACCGTGCCCTTGTCGGCCGTCACCGGCGGATGCAGCTCGAACGACGCTTTCGCCGGGCGGACCACCAGACCGCTGCGGACGGCCTCGGCGTCGGCCCACCTCCGGATGGCCGGCCCGAGCTCGGGCCGGGTCCGGAAGTGCACGGTGAGCGACAAGCCCTTCGGCTCGACGGCCTCGCCGAACTCGGCCTGCGCTCGGTCCACCGCCTGGTCGACGACCGGGCGCCACTCGGCCGAACCGGCAGCCTCGATGCTCCGGCCGTGGTCGAGCGTCTCGAGCCCGTAGAGGCCCGAGAGCCACAGTCCCTCGCCGAGCTGGCTGACGAGGTACGACAGCGGCCGCCCCGACACCACCCCGACCACGGCGTAGCGCTCGGCCAGGCGATGGAGCACGTCGACGACGCCGGGGAGCGGGGCAGCGGCCGCCGGATCGTCGACGATCGGGGCCAACGTGCCGTCGAAGTCGGAAAGCACGCCCGCCCGCTCGGGTGCGGCGAGGAACGGCGCAAACGGGTCCGAGGACACACCGAGACCGTACTGTCGAGCGGTGCGAAGACTGGCGGCCAGCGCGCTTCTCCTCGGACTTCTGGCCGGATGCCGGCCCGACACCGTGGCGGTGTCGTTCCGCCCCGAGGTGGGCACGACGTACCGCTACGAGATCCGGGTGAAGGCCGCCAGCACCACGACGCTGGAGGGCAGCGCGCCGGCCCGCAAGGTCGAGGAGGTGCGCCTCGTCGCCGTCCACACCGTGCTCGACGCCGGGGCCGACGGCGTGCGGGTGCGGGTCCTGGTCGGCGAGCCGGGCACCGCGGCCCAGGCCTTCATCGTCCGCTTCGACCGGGCCGCCCAGCTCGATTCGATCGAGTCGGTCGAGGGGGCGTCGGCCGAGATCGTGGGTGCCCTGGGCGTGCCCGAGATCTTCCCGGGCGCCACCGGCGCGCCGGCGGGCCGGCGCCTGGCGCCGGGC
>JAOBWJ010000078.1 GCA_025463335.1 Acidimicrobiales bacterium | reverse complement strand
ACATGTGCACCGGATAGCGCCCCTTCCCTAGGGCCTAAAAGTCTAGGACGCAACCACGGGGCGAGGGTCACATGACTGACGTCGGTGCCGACCGCCGATCCGTTCTGGGGGCGTAGGATGGCCGAGGCTGGTCGGATCTGGGCCCCGGAATGGCTGAAGACCCGAGCCCACGTGCTGCCACCTCGCCCCCTGGGCGCGTCTTTCGTCTTTCGCAACCGCGAGATGGCGGCCGAACTCCGGAGCTACGGCTTCTCCCAACCGAGGGAGCGCTCGACGGCGCGGAGCCAGCCGGCGTGGGCGGCGTCGGCCGTGGCCGCGTCGGCCTGGGGCGTGATCTCGACGTCGAGAGCCCAGTGGGCCGCCACCTCGTCGAGGCTCGACCACACGCCCTCGGCCAGGCCGGCCAGGTAGGCGGCACCCAGGGCGGTGGTCTCCCGCACGACCGGCCGCTGCACCGGCACCTGCAGCTGGTCGGCCTGAAGCTGAAGCAGGAGGCTGTTGTCGGAGGCTCCGCCGTCGGCTCGCAGGGCGACGATCGGATGCCCTGACGAGGCCGCCATCGACGCCACCACGTCGCGGGTCTGGTACGCCATCGACTCCAGCACGGCCCTCGCCAGCTGCGCCCGGCCCGAGCCCTTGGTGATGCCCACGATCGTGCCACGGGCGTAGGGGTCCCACCAGGGGCTGCCCAACCCGGCGAAGGCCGGCACCACGTAGAGACCGTCTGTCGAGGTGACCGACCGGGCGAGCGCCTCGCTCTGGGCGGCGTCCTCGAGGATGCCGAGCTCGTCCCGCAGCCACTGCACGGCGGCGCCGGTCACGAAGACGGCGCCCTCGAACGCGTACGTCGCCCCGGGCTGGCCGTCGAGCGTCCACGCCACGGTGGTCAGCAGGCCGTCGACCGGCTCCGGGCAGGTGGTGCCCACGTTCATCAACACGAACGAGCCGGTGCCGTAGGTGTTCTTGGCCATGCCCGGCCGCACGCAGGCCTGGCCGAAGAGCGCCGCCTGCTGGTCGCCGGCCACGCCCGAGACCGGGATGCCGTCCGTCGTCACGCCGAACCGGCCGCTCGACGGCCGCACCTCCGGCAACACCGAACGGGGCACCCCGAACAGCTCGCACAGCTCGTCGGACCAGCGCAGCTCGCCGATGTCGAAGAGGAGCGTGCGGCTGGCGTTGCTCGTATCGGTGAGGTGTTCGCCGGTGAGCTTGAACAGCAGCCACGAGTCGATGGTGCCCACGGCGACGTCGGGGCCCGGGTCCACCCCGCCCTCGGAGAACAGCCACGCCAACTTGGTGGCCGAGAAGTAGGGGTCGAGCACCAACCCCGTGCGTCGGCGAACCAGCGGGAGGTGCCCGGCATCCTCGAGCTCGTCACACCGGGCGGCCGTGCGCCGGTCCTGCCAAACGATGGCGCGATGGAGCGGCTTGCCGGTGCGGCGGTCCCAGGCCACCACCGTCTCCCGCTGGTCGGTGATGCCGATGGCGGCCAGCGGCTGTCCCACCGCCGCGATGACCTCGGCCAGCGTGGCCTGCACCGCGGCCCAGATCTCCTCGGCGTCGTGCTCGACCCAGCCGGGCCGGGGGTAGTGCTGGGTGAACTCGCGGTAGGCCCACCCGACGGGCACGCCGGCCTCGTCGACGGCGAAGGCGCGCACGCCCGTGGTCCCGGCATCGATGGCAACCACGACCCCCACGGGCCGAGACCGTACTCAGGCGGGGGCGAGCACCTGGGCGGAGACCCGGGCCACGCCGGCCTGGACCGTGCCGAGCGCTCGGGCCACACCGTGCGAGAGGTCGAGCACGCGGCCGGCCACGTACGGGCCGCGGTCGTTGACCAGCACGAGGACGGACCGATCGCCGCGGGTGATGAGCAGGATGGTCCCCAGCGGGAGCTCCTTGCTCGCCACCGTGAACGCTTCCTGGTCGAAGATCGCGCCGCTGGCCGTGGGCCGGCCGTCGAAGCCCGGGCCGTACCACGAGGCAGAGCCGGCGACGACCTGTCCGGTGGGCACCAGGCCGTCGGGGATGCCGCTCACCATCCCGAAGGGCAGGCGGGCAAGCAGCTCGCCCTGGATGCGGGTCGAGCGGGCGAAGCGAGGCTGCAGGGTCAGCTTGGTGGCGGGGACGGCGAGGCGTCGGGCGTCGGCGGCGGCCTGGTCGGCGGCCTCCCGCTCGCTGATCGTCTGCTCGAGCTGCTGGCGGAGCTGCTGGAGCTCCTCGGTGGCGCTTCGGGCCTCGTCGACGGCCGCGGTGGCGGCGTCCTCCTCGGCCTGGGCCTTGGCCTTGGTGTCGTCGAGCACGGCGAACAGGTAGCGGTCGGTGCGGGAAGCCACGTCGGCCCAGCCGTTGCGGCGCAGCTGGTCGGTCTGAACCGACTGCGCGCCGTCGACGTAGGCGTCGACCGCGAAGCGGGCCACGTCGCGGCGGGCATCCTCGGCGGCCAGCTGGGCGAGTGCCCGGCGGTCGGCGGCCCTGGCGGCCTGGGCCTGGGCCCGCGTGGCGTCGTCGGTGAGGGAGGCGATGCGGCCGATGAGTGCCCCTCGCTGCGAGCGCAGGGCCGCGAGCGTCGGCTGGTCGTCGGCGGCGGCGCCTGGCATGGCGCCGAAGAGAACGATCGACGCCACGCCCACGTACGCCGCGATACGGCGCATCGGTAGGGTGGCGGTCGGGGTCACGGAGTTGATGGAGGGGCGCATGAAGGTCGGTGTGCTGACTGGTGGTGGTGACTGCCCGGGGCTCAACGCGGTGATCCGGGCCGTCGTCCGGAAGGCCGAGAAGGTCCACGGGGACCAGCTCATCGGCTTCCGCGACGGGTGGAAGGGTGTACTTGAGGCGTCCACCATGCCACTGAACGTGGCTGCTATGCGAGGGACGCTCCCGCGAGGCGGCACCATCCTGGGAACATCTCGGACCAATCCGTACAAGGTGGAGGGGGGCCCGGAAAGGGTCAAAGCCACCCTTCGTGACCTCGAGATCGACGCGCTCATCGCCATCGGCGGCGAGGACACCCTCGGCGTGGCCAACAAGCTCTACGAGGAGGGCGTGAACCTGGTGGGGGTGCCCAAGACCATCGACAACGACCTTTCGGCCACCGACGTGACCTTCGGGTTCGACACCGCCGTGCAGATCGCCACCGACGCCATCGACCGCTTGCACACCACCGCCGAGTCCCACGACCGGGTCATCGTGTGTGAAGTGATGGGCCGGCATGCCGGCCACATCGCCCTCTACTCGGGCATCGCCGGCGGCGCCGCCATGATCCTCGTGCCCGAGGAGCCGTTCGACATCGACGACGTGTGCGAGCGGCTCAAGGCCCGCCACTCGGCGGGCCGGTTCGCGTCGATCGTGGTGGTGGCCGAGGGGGCGTCGCCCAAGGAGGGCACGCTGGCCTTGGCCGAGAAGGGCCTCGATGCCTTCGGTCACGTGCGCCTCGGCGGCATCGGCAACGTGTTGGCCGAGGAGATCGAGAGCCGTACCGGCTTCGAGACGAGGGTGACGATCCTCGGCCACGTCCAGCGGGGCGGCACGCCGACGGCGTACGACCGCATCCTCTCCACCCGGTTCGGCATCGCCGCCATCGACGCCGTCCATGACGGCGCATTCGGACAGATGGTGGCGCTACGGGGCGTCCAGGTCGTGCGGGTGCCCTTGGCCGAGGCCGTGGGCGAGCTCAAGACGATCGACCGCGACCTGTACCACCACGTGGCCGAGGTCTTCTTCAACTAGCGATCAGTCGTTGCCCTTGCCGTGCTTCTTCTTCCCTCTGGCGGGCGGCGCCGGCGCCGCGGTGGTGGGCGGGGCGGTGATGAGGGTGGCGACCGAGGTCGTGGTCGACGTCGGCTGGTTCGTGGCGCCGCCCGGCGTGCCGGCGCTGTCGCCACCCATGTTGCCGAGCAGCAGGCCCAGCACGACCACGGCGACGGCGGCGACCGCGGCGATGCCCCAGCGGCGGTGATTGGCCAGAGGGGGCTCGGCCAGCGGTGACGGGTCGATCAGCTCGCCGGCCGGTGCGGCGGCCACCACCGGCATGACCATGGTCCCGTTGGAGGCGGTGGACACGGTGGACACAGTGGCCGCGGCGTCGGCCAGGGCCTCTCCGGCCCGCACCCGGCGGAGGGCGGCCTCCAGCTCGGCGCCGTGGGCGTAGCGGTCGCCCGGGTCCTTGGCCAGGCACCGCAGCACGATCGCCTCGACAGGGGCCGGCACCTCGGGTCGGAGGACCCGGGGCGAGATCGGCGCGTCGTGGACGTGGCGGTAGGCCACGCCAAGGGGTGAGTCGGCCTCGAACGGCGGCCGGCCGGTGAGCGCCTCGAACAGCACGCAACCCAGGGCGTAGACGTCGCTGGCCGGACCCGGCACCTCGCCCCGAGCCTGCTCGGGCGACAGATACGAAGCGGTGCCCAGCACGCTGTCGGCCATCGTCATGCTGGTGAGATCGGCGGCCCGGGCGATGCCGAAGTCGACCAGGCGGGGCACGCCGTCGTGGCCGCAGACGATGTTGGCCGGCTTCACGTCGCGGTGAACGACGCCGGCCCGATGCGCGGCGCCGAGACCGGCCGCCACGTCGGCCACCAGGTCGAGCGCCTCGTCGACCGGCATCGTGCCGCGGTCGAGGACGGCCGCCATCGAGATGCCGTCGACCAGCTCCATGATCAGGTAGGGCCGGCCCTCGTCGTCGCCGCTGCCCAGCACCGGCACCACGTTGGGATGCGAGAGCCGACCAAGGATGGTGCTCTCGCGCTGGAACCGGTTGGCCAGCTCAGGGTCCACGTCGGCGCCGAGCAGTGCCTTCAGGGCCACGACCCGGCCGAGGTCGAGGTCGCGGGCCCGCCACACGGCCGAGGTGGCTCCCGAACCGAGATGCGCCTCCAGCCGGTAGCGGCGGGACACCACGGCGCCGGCGGTCAGGGCAGGGAGGGGGGAATGCACCTCGGCAGTGTGCCCCGCGCCAAGCGCCACCTACCCCTCGGTTGCGGGCACTCCCTCGGTGCGGGCCACGTCCGGCTCGATGTAGACGACCCGGGCCTTGGGCACGGCCGTTCGCAGTCGGGCCTCGGCCTCGTCGATGCGAGCGGCGACCTCGGGCAGCGTGAGGTCGTGATCGAAGTCGACCTTTGCGCCCACCAGCAGCTCGTCGGGGCCGATGTGCTCGGTGCGGAGGTGGATGACCTGACGGACGCCGGGCGAGCCGGCGAGGGCGCGCTCGATGGCGGTCACGTCGGCGGGGGATGCCGACTCGCCGATGAGGAGGCTCTTCATCTCCACGACCAGCACGGCTGCGATGACGACCAGGAGGATGCCGATCCCGAGGCTGCCCACCGCGTCCCAGCGGGCGTTGTCGGTCACCGCGCCCAGGCCCACGCCAGCCAGGGCGAGCATCAGGCCGAGCAAGGCGCCGGTGTCCTCCAACAGCACCACCGGGAGCTCGGGCTCCTTCGAGTGGCGAATGAACGACCACCAGCTCTCGCCGCCCCGAACCAACGAGGCCTGGTGGATGGCGGTGCGCAGCGAGAGCCCCTCGAGGACGACGGCCACGAGCAGGATGCCCACCGCGATGGGCAGGCTCTCCAGGTGGTGCGGGTGTCGCAGCTTGTCGATGCCCTCGCCGATGGCGAACACGCCACCGAGGAGGAACAGCACGAGGGCGACGATGAACGCCCAGAAGTAGCGCTCACGCCCGTAACCGAACGGGTGGGCCAGCGAGGCCTTGCGACGAGACCGGCTGCCGCCGAGCAGCAGGAGGGCCTGGTTGCTGGTGTCGGCCAACGAGTGGACGGCCTCGGCCAGCAACGAGGCAGCACCCGTCAGCACGAAGCCGACCAGCTTGGCAACGGCGATGCCGGCGTTGGCCGCCAACGCCGCGAAGATCGCCTTGCGACTGCCCTCGTGCACGAGTGCTCCCTATTCGCCGATGAGATCGCGGTAGCTGAGCCCGCCGAGCGGCGAGGCGGTGAG
The DNA here is from genome assembly GCA_025463335.1 of Acidimicrobiales bacterium. Lineage (GTDB taxonomy): Bacteria > Actinomycetota > Acidimicrobiia > Acidimicrobiales > CADCSY01 > RYN-34. The sequence goes on along the minus strand of JAOBWJ010000078.1, from coordinate 10,972 downwards.
CTTGCCATCGCCGTTGGGGACCTCGACGTTCGCTCCGTCGATCTGGAAGAGCACCCGGTCGACCGACTGCAGCGACGTCACCGTGAACACCAGCTGCGCGAGGGCGAGGATCTGCTGGCGCCCCGTGATGTCGAGGAGGTGGTGGCTGAGGTCGAGCGTGATCAGCCCGTCGGCCGGCCCGTCGATGCCGAGCAGCTTCGTGTCGGTGGTGATGGCCGAATGCAGGCGGTCGGCCTCTTCCTTGGAGGGGCCGTTCAGCAGCGACGCCACGGCCTTGGCCGGCGTGGCCGGCGCCGTGATCAGGCGACGCACACCCTGGAGCTTGCCGTCCGCGTCGGCGAGGTAGATCGTCACTCGGACCGTGGCCGTGAACGCGGAAGGTTGGGTCGTGGTCGTGTTCTCCGCCGTCGGTGCGAGGAGCTTGTAGGGCACGTCCTTGGCCGCGATGGTCTGCGGGGTGTTGTCGCCCGGCACGCCGCAGGCCACCACCAGGAGGAGGACGGCGGTCAGGACGGGGATCAGTCGCTTCACGTTCGGTTCACCGTCGCATCATCCGTGGCGGTCTCTGCTGCAGCGGCGTCGGCGGCGGCTTCGGCGGCCGTCTCCTTGGCGAGGTCGCTGGCCAGCACGGCGGCCGGTCCCAGGTCCGCGAGCTCCTCGCCGTCGTCCGGCCCGCGGGCCACGATCGGCAGCTCGAACACGAACCGGGCGCCGAGGCCGTTGGCGCCGTCCTCGACCCACACCCGGCCACCGTGGAGATTGATGTGCTCCCGCACGAGCGCCAGTCCCAACCCCACGCCATCGCCGCTGCCCCGTCGGCCGGCGGCGTCGGTGCCACGGGCGAAGCGCTCGAAGATCCGCTCGCGGTCGCCCTCGTCGACGCCGGGGCCTTCGTCCTCCACGGCGATGCGCACGTCGGTCTCGACGAGCTCGACGTTCACCCGGGTGGCGCCGCCGCCGTAGCGGTCGGCGTTGGAGATCAAGTTGGCGATGACCCGCACGAGCCGGCGCTTGTCGACGGCCACGGTGGAGGCGGCGGCGTCGGCGGAGATGGCCACCGGGATGTCGACGTCGGTGGACGCGGCGACGGCCTGGAGCACCAGTTCGCTGATGCGCGCGCTCTCGAGGTGGAGACGGGCGGCACCGGCGTCGAACCGGGAGATCTCGAGCAGGTCCTCGACCATGGTGGAGAAGCGCTGGACGTCGGCCACCAGCAGGTCGAGGGCGGCCCGCGGCCGCTCGGGCAGCTCGTCGCGGCGACTCTCGAGGATGCTGATCGTGGTGGTGAGCGTCGTCAGCGGTGAACGCAGTTCATGGCTCACGTCCGACGCGAACCGGGCGTCGCGCTCGATGCGCTCCTGGAGGGCGCTGGCCATCTCGTTGAACGAGTTCACCAGCGTGCCCAGGTCGGGGTCGTCGAGTGGCGCCACCCGGGTGTCGAGCCGGCCGCCGGCGATGGCCACGGCGGCGGCGCTGACGTGCCCCAGCGGGCGAAGCACGCGGCGGCTGGCCCACGCCCCCAGGAAGGCGCCGGCCACGGTGGTGACCACGGCGGCGGCGACCAGGGAGATCCCGAGGGAGGACAGCGCTGCCTCGGTGTCGTCGAACGGGGTGATCTCGAAGTACGCCGCCTTGACGGCGGGGAGGGGCACACCCACGCCGAGCTGGGAGTGGCTGCCGATCCGGAAGCGCATCCGCGCCGCCTGGCCGGCGGCCACCGTTTCGCGCAGGGAAAGAGGTAGCTGCTCGCGACCTCGCTCCACGGTGACGGCGAACCACTGACCGTTGCGGAGGAGCACGGGGTTGGCGCCGGTGGGGGACGCCAGCCCGTCGAGCACGGCCTGCTCGGGCTGACTCTCGCTCCGCAGCTGGTCTCGGACGATGCTGGCGTTGTAGTACGCCTGGTCGACCGCCGCCTTCTCCCGTTGGTTGACCAGGTTCTCGCGCACCAGGCCGTAGGTGACGAGGGCGAGCAGGGCGGAGAGCGTCATGGCGCCCACGGCGAAGGCGATGGTGATGCGCGACCGGAGACCGATGCGCATGAACCGCTTTGCCCGGTTGACGGCCCGCTGTCGGGCCTGGGCGACGGTGAGGTGTTCCGTCGGCGCCATTACGACTGGAGCTTGTAGCCCAGACCTCGCACGGTGACCACGTGGCGGGGGTTGGCAGCGTCGACCTCGACCTTGGTGCGGAGCCGGCGCACGTGAACGTCGACCAGCCGGCCGTCGCCGAAGTAGTCGTAGCCCCACACCCGCTCGAGCAGCTGCTCGCGGCTGAACACCCGGCCGGGCGCCGAGGCCAGCTCGCACAGGAGGCGGAACTCGGTCTTGGTCAGGTGGACCTCTTCCCCATCGCGGCGCACCACGCCCTCGTCGGGCACGACCTCGAGGTCACCGAAGCGCAGATGGGCCCGGCCCGGTTCGGCCGGGCGGGCGCGGCGCAGGAGGGCGCGGATGCGGGCCGACAGCTCCTTGGGCTGGAACGGCTTGGTCACATAGTCGTCGGCGCCGGCCTCCAGGCCGGCGACCACGTCGTGGGTGTCGGCCCGAGCGGTGACCATCACGATCGGCACGTCGCTCGTCTTGCGGATGTTGCGGCACAGCTCGAAGCCGTCCATGCCCGGGAGCATGAGGTCGATCAGCACGACGTCAGCCGGCCCGTTGGCCCAGACCTCGACGGCAGCCTCGCCGCTCTCGGCTTCGAGCACCTCCCAACCCTCGTCCTCGAGCGCCATGCGCACGGCGGTACGAATGCGCTCGTCGTCCTCGACGGTCAGGATGCGGGTTCCCACAGGGGAAGGATGCCCGATCCAGCGGCGTATGCCGCGGCACCTGCCTCAGCAGTCGGCGTAGGCGGCCAGGAGGGCGTCCCGTCCGGGTCCCTGACCGGTGCGGTAGTGCAACCCCTCGGGCAGTCCGGCGCACAGTTCCTTGCAGGCCACCAGGGCACACGCGCCGTCCGTGGTGAACCCGGTGAGCGAGCACAGGTCGATCTCGAGGCGAGAGGCCTGCTCGAAGACCACGCGAGCGGCGGCCTGGACGAGCACCTCGCCCGCGGCCTGGTCCAGGCAACCACGGATCGTGAGCACGACCCCGGTGTCTTGAGCCTCGACATCAGCGGTGTGCTCGGACTCCATGCGGATCACGGGCATCGGGAGAGGTTGGTTCACCGAACCGACAACGTCGTGACCTCGCCGTTGCGATCGTGTGACGACCGCTACACCTGACGGTGACGTTTGTCACCCGTTCAGGCGGTGCCCGCCCCTGCCGAGGTGAGCAGGTCCCGGAGCGGCTCGAAGATGGCCGGGGCGGTGGCCAGCGTGAACGCACCGGAGGCCGGACCTCCGTCCAGGTCGCCCACGGCGGCACCGGCCTCGGCCGCGACCAGGGCTCCGGCACCGAGGTCCCAGGGCGCCAGGCCGCGCTCGTAGTAGGCGTCGAGCCGGCCCGCCGCCACCCAGCACAGGTCGATGGCGGCGGCACCTACCCGGCGGATGTCGCGCACGACGGGCAGGACCTGGGCCACCACTGCCCCTTGGCGGGCCCGTCGGGCGGCGTCGTAGGAGAAGCCGGTGCCCACCAGGGCGGTGGCCAGATGGGTGGCGTCGGTACAGCGGAGCGGTCGCCCGTCGAGGTGGGCGCCTCCACCCCGTATGGCCGTGAACGTCTCGCGGCGGGCGGCGTCGGCCACCACCGCCACCTCGGTGACGCCGTCGATCTCGATGGCGATCGAGACGGCGAAGGCGGGGAAGCCGTAGAGGAAGTTGGTGGTGCCGTCGAGGGGATCGACGACCCAGCGCACGCCGGTCGAGCCGGGATCGGCGGTGCCTTCCTCGCCGAGGATGCCGTCCTTGGGGCGAGCGGCGCGGATGCCCTCGACGATCAGGCGTTCCGACGCCCGGTCGGACGCGGTGACCATGTCGGTGAGCGACGACTTGGTGTCGACGTCGTGCACGTGGTCGACCCCTTCGCGCAGGAGCTCGGCGGCCTCGGCGGCAAGTGACTCGGCCAGCGCCAGCAGCTCCAACGGGTCGGCCACCGTCGTCACCCTAGGCTGCCGCCGATGTCCGCCAGCACCGTCGACCTGCGGTCCGACACCGTGACCCGACCGTCGGCCGCCATGCGCCGGGCCATGGCCGATGCCGAGGTCGGCGACGACGCCTACCGCGAAGACCCCACGGTCGAGGCGCTCGAGCGCACGTACGCCGAGATGGTGGGCAAGGAGGCCGGGCTGTTCATGCCGTCGGGGACGATGGCGAACCAGCTGGCCTTGCGGGTCCTCGCCCGGCCCGGGACCACCGTGTTGTGCGGGCGGTCGTCGCACGTGGCGTCCTTCGAGGGCGGCGCCGCCGGCGTGAACAGCGGCGCCCAGATCGTCACCCTCGAAGATGGCGACGGTTGCATCGCACCGACCGACGTGGCCTGGCACGCCCAGGCGGTGGCCCACCACTGGGCCGAGCCGTCGCTGGTGTGCGTGGAGAACACAGCGATGTTCGCGGGCGGGGTCCCCCTCGATCCGGCTCGGATCGCGGCGGTGGCGGACCACGGGCTTCCCGTCCACATGGACGGTGCCCGCCTGTTCAACGCCGTGGTCGCGACCGGCACCAGCGCCGCGGAGTACGCGCGCCCGTGCGTCACCGTGTGGACGGCCTTGACCAAGGGCCTCGGTGCGCCGGTCGGCTCGGTGCTGGCCGGTCCCGGCGAGGTCATCGAGGAGGCGCGGGTGCAACGGCAGCGACTCGGCGGTCAGCTCCGCCAGGCCGGCATCCTGGCCGCGGCCGGGTTGGTCGCCCTGGGCGAGAACGTCGACCGGTTGGCCGACGACCACGCTCGGGCCCGGCGCCTGGCCGAGGCGGTGGCGAGCCGGTGGCCCGGCGCCCTCGAACCATCGACCGTTCGGACCAACATCGTCCGGTTCCCCCACGACCGGCCCGAGGAGCTGTTCCTCCATCTTGCCGAGCGGGGCGTGCTGGCCGGGACCGTGGGCCCCGGACTGGTCCGGCTCGTCACCCACCTGGACGTCGACGACGCCGGCATCGACCGGGCCTGCGCCGCGCTGGCCGAGGCGCCCTGATGGCCGAGCTGCTCGACGACGTTCCCAAGCGGGTGCTTGCCGTGTACGCACACCCCGACGACCCCGAGGTGTCCTGCGGCGGCGCGCTGGCCCGATGGTCGGCGGCCGGCAGCGAGGTGTACGTGGTGGTGGCGTGCGCCGGAGAAAAGGGATCGGCGGACCCGGCCACCGACCCCGAGGTGCTGGCCGAGCGCCGGGCCGGCGAGGTGCGGGCCGCGGCCCACGCGCTGGGCGTGGCCGACGTCGAGCTGTGGGCCCACTCCGACGGCGAGCTCGACCGGGTGACCGACCTGCGCGAGCAGCTGGTGGGCACCGTTCGGCGGATCCGGCCTGATGTTGTCGTGGCGCCCGACCCCACCGCCGTGTTCTTCGGCGACGGCTACGTGAACCACGTCGATCACCGGACGATCGGGTGGGCCGTGCTCGACGCCGTGACGCCCGCCGCCGCCTCTCCGCTCTACCACCCCGAGCGGGGCTCGGCCCATGCCGTGGCCACGGTGCTGCTGTCGGGGTCGCTGGAGCCCGACGTCTGGGTCGACATCGCCGACGGCCTGGACGCCAAGGTGCGAGCCCTGTTCTGCCACACCAGCCAGTTGGCCGAGGACGCCGACGATTGGCTGGCCGACTTCGTCCGGTCGCGCGGCGAGGAGGAGGGCCGGCGGGCCGGGGTGGCCCTGGCCGAGGGCTTCCGCCGCCTCCGCCTGGTCCGCTAACCAGGGGATCGCCCCCTCCTTGGCCGAACCCGCGACGAATGGTCAACAGTTCCGTTGACTTTCCGTCGCGGGTTCGACGGAGGAGCCCCCTGGTAGCGCCCGATCTGTTGGGGTCGCTCGCCTATCCGCTCAGCCTGAAAGGGCTCGGACGGCTTCGCCGGGCCTTCGGGAAAGCTACGACTTGCTACCTCTGCCAGAGTCGGGCGCCTCGTCGACGTCAAGGTCGCGGCGCCACTCGGCCATGGCCCGCAGCACCAACACCGACACGATGGCGGTGCCGCCGGCGCCGACCAGGGCGCCCACGAACCCGCCGCCGGCGTTCCATGTCGTGCATCCGCTGTCGGCGTTCTTCTGGGGGGTGGTGGTGGTCGTGGTCACCGGCGCCGTGGTCGAGGTGGTGGCGCCGATGACGACCTTGGCGTCGCCGCCGCCGCACTGAAGATCGGTGACCGACCAACCGATCAGCCCGCCGCAGAGCCCGCCCACCAGGATGGCCAGGAAGGCCAGGAGTCGGGCGGCGACCGACGGGAGAGCCGTCGGGGTGTAGGGGCGAGCGGTTTCCGACACGGCCGCCCACTGTAGGGACCACGGCCTTCTTCACCGAACTGCCTAAGGTTCCCGCGTGCGCACGCTCGTCGTCCTGCCGACGTACCAGGAGGCTGCCAACGTGGCGACCGTCCTTGGCCGCCTGCGCGCCGCCGTGCCCGACGCCACCATCCTGGTCGTCGACGATGCCAGCCCCGACGGCACCGCCGATCTGGCCGAGGCCGCCGGGCGGGAGCTCGGCAACATCGAGGTGCTCCGCCGGCCGGGCAAGGACGGGCTGGGCAGCGCCTACCGGGCCGGCTTCGCCCAGGGCCTCGACCTCGGCTTCGAGGTCATGGTCGAGATCGACGCCGACGGCTCACACGATCCGGGTGCCCTGCCCACCTTGCTGGCCGCCGTGGCGGACGGTGCCGACCTGGCCATCGGGTCGCGCTACGTGCCCGGTGGCTCGATCCCCGACTGGCCGAGGATCCGACGCCTCATCTCCATCGCCGGCAACCGCTACGCGTCGGCCGTGCTGCGGCTCGACGTCAAGGACGCCACGGCCGGCTTCCGGGCCTACCGGGCCGACATGCTGCGACGTCTCGACCTGCCCGCCATCCGGGCCGATGGCTACGGCTTCCAGGTGGAGATGGTGTACCGGGTGGCGCGGCTCGGCGGCTCCATCGTGGAGGTGCCGATCACGTTCACCGACCGAGTCGAAGGCGACTCGAAGATGTCGTGGAAGATCGTCGGCGAGGCACTCGTGCTCGTGACCCTCTGGGGACTGCGCGACCGGTTGCCGGGTCGGCGCCGGCGAACGGCACCGGTCGCACCAGGCGTCTAGCGCCGACGGGCGACCACGACGTCGCGGTCGATGGCCTGGTCGACGCGGTGGCCGAACCCCTCGAACGCCTCGCCGGTCAGCGGGTGGAAGCCGGCGGCGTCGAGGGCGGTGAGGACGTCGGCCCGGGGGAGGACCTTGGCGTTCCACGCCAGCCCGACGGCGCCGTCGGGGCGGAGGACCGACCGCCAGACCGGAAGGGCGGCGGTGAGCAGGTCGGCCGGGCTCCGGCGCAGGGCATCGCCCGACGAGCTGCCGTGCTGCACGCCATAGGGGAGGTCGGTGACCACGACGTCGACCGACGACTTGCCGAGGTGCTCGACCGCCGTGGTGGTGTCGGCCGAGACCACGACGACCTCCTGCCCTTGACCGGCCTTCTGGGCCTCCTTGTCGGCGGCGAAGGTGATGGTGGTGCGTCCCCCGTGGCGGGAGCTGGCGTGCTTGGCCCGCTTGTCCTTGAGCCAGCTCGTGAAGAAGTGGAGGTAGGCGTCGACGTCCTTGCGGTCGACGTCGATGCCCGCCGCGTCGAGGCCGAGCTGCACGGCCACGTTCAGGGTGGTGCCCCGGCCGCACAGGGGGTCGAGGACGCGCAACCGCGCGCCAGTGAACGGGCGGGCGCCGCCGGCGGCGGCCAGGGTCAGGTTGAGGACGAGCCGGGTGAGCTGCTCGTTGGTCCGGCCCGGGTAGCGCTGGATGCTCACGAGGTCGTCGTCCCACCGGTCGAGCCGGACGGGTGTGAGCGGCAGGAGCCGGTCACCGTCACGTTCGAACATGGCGTACGTGGCCGACAGGTTCGACACCACGGCCCGCACCTCGTCGTCGAGCTCGCCTGAGCACGTCACGTAGGGCACGCCGCCCAGCTCGGTGACGGCGATGTCCCGGAGCCGGTCACCGAGGGCCAGGTGGTCGAGGGCGGCCAGCTCGGCGGCGAGCAACGCCGGGCCCGACTGGGCGTACACCCGGTTGGCCGAGGGTTGGACGAGCACGGCGAGGTCGGTCACCCGCGCACGCTAGGCGGTCGGCTCATTGCGCCTGAACGACGTCGACTACTCGCACACGGGAGGTCCCACGTCCGTCAAGTTGACACGCTCGAACGTGGGAGCGGCTCACCAACTGGAGTCGGATGCGCCCGAAAAGCCGAGGAGCAAGCATGGTCGCACGCGATCCACTGTCACCTTCCTCACCGACGCGGCCGTGGTACCCGCGCTGGTACTCGGCGGCTGTGGCCGCGGCGGCAGTGACAAGGGCGCGAGCGGCCTCGACCTTGACGACGAGCCAGAGCTCGATCGACGGCGCGTCAGCTAGTCATCGGCCAGCTCGGTCGAGAGGCGGGCGGCCTTGGTGGTGAGGTAGTGCTGTTCGCGGAGGTTGGTGGTGCGGGCGGCAGCGGCTTGGAACTCCTCGAGGGCCGCCTTGGTGTCGCCGGCCAGCTCGAGGAGGTGGGCGCGGACGGAGTGGAGGCGGTGGTGATCGCCGAGCCGTTCGCTGAGTCCGTCGAGCAGCGCGAGGCCGGTGCTCGGCCCGGAAGCCATGGCCGCGGCGACGGCCCGGTTGAGGGTCACCATCGGATTGCCGGTCATCCGTTCCAGCAGGCCATAGAGGGCCAGGATCTCTGACCAGTTGGTGTCGGTGTAGCGGGCCGCCTGGTCGTGGACGGCGGCGATGGCGGCCTGCACCTGGTACTCGCCCACCTGCCCGCCTCGCAGGGCCGCGGTGATCAGGGCCACGCCCTCGGCGATGAGCGCCCGGTCCCAGAGGCTGCGGTCCTGCTCGGCGAGGGGGACGAGCTCGCCGTCGGCGCGGGTGCGGGCGGGGCGTCGGGCGTCCGTGAGCAGCATGAGTGCGAGCAGGCCGGCCACCTCGGGCTCGTCGGGCAGCGCATCTCGCACGCCCCGGGTCAGGCGGATGGCCTCACCGGACAGATCCTTTCGGGCCAGGTCGGAGCCGCTGCTGCTGGCGTAGCCCTCGTTGAAGAGGAGGTACAGGACGTGCAGCACCGATCGCAGGCGTTCGGCCCGCTCCTCGGGCGACGGGAGCGTGAACGGCTCGTCCGACGCCTTGATCTTGGCCTTGGCCCGGCTGATCCGCTGAGCCATGGTCGCCTCGGGCACGAGGAACGCGGCGGCGATCTCGCGGGTGGTGAGACCGCCGACGGCCCGCAGCGTGAGCGGTATCGCCGCGCCCGGCGTCAGCGACGGGTGGCAGCACATGAACATGAGGATCAACGTCTCGTCGCCCCCCGGCGCGGGCTCGTGGGGGGTCATCGACCACGACGCCGCCAGGTCCTCCCGCCGGCGACGGGCATCGTCGCGGCGGTACTGATCGACCAGCCGGCGGGACGCGGCGCGCGTCAGCCAGCCAGTCGGGTTGTCCGGCAGGCCCTCAGCGGGCCAGGTGGTGGCGGCGATGAGCAGCGCCTCCTGCACGGCGTCCTCGGCGCCGGCGAAATCGCCGTAGCGGCGAACGACCGCACCGAGAACCTGCGGCGCGAGTTGGCGCAGCAGGTCCTCGGTGTTCGCCCCGGTCGTCACACCTCGGGGTCGGGCGCGCCCATCACCTGGCGCACTTCGATGGAGTCCTGGATCGGCTTGCCGTTCAGACCGGGTGCCGCCGAGGCCTTGGCGGCGATCTCGATGGCGCGGTCGATCGACTCGACGTCGATGAGCCGGTAGCCGGCGAGCAGCTCCTTGGACTCGGGGTACGGGCCGTCGGTGATCACCGGGGCGCCGGCCCCGTCCCACACGACGAACTTGGCCACGTCGGGCCCGGCGAGGCCCTGGGCGTCGACCAGCTCACCGCTCTCGAGCAGCTCCTGGTTCAGCACGTGCTGGAACTCGATGTGGGCCCGCACGTCCTCCGGCGTCCACTCGGTCATGGGCGGGCAGCCGGAAACCGGCTGGGCGTAGTTCTGCAGCAACATGAAGCGCATCGCGCCATCCTTCCTGGTCAAACGGCGCCCGGATGGCGCCGCTCACCCGGATGACGAAGCTGCGATCCGATTCTCGACAGCTCAGACGGTCGGATCGGTGACGAGTACCGCCTCCACCTCGAAGCGCATCTTCACCACCTTGCCCACCAGGAAGCCACCGGCTTCGAGGGCCTGGTTCCAGGAGATGCCGAACTCCTCGCGGTCCGCTTCGCCGGTGGCGCTGAACGCGGTGCGCAGGTTGCCCCACGGGTCGGTGGCCGCGCCGTTGAACGACACCTCGAGGGTGAGGGGCCGGGTCACGTCCTTGATGGTCAGGTCGCCGGTGACTGCCCACCCGTCGTCCGAACCTGGGCGCACCTCGGTGCTGCGGTACCGGAGGGTGGGGTAGCGCTCGACATCCAGGAAGTCGGCCGAGCGGAGATGGCCGTCCCGCTGCTCGTCCCCGGTGTCGATGCTCGCGGCGTCCACCAGCACCTCGACGTAGGAGTCCTCAGGGATCTCGGCGATGGCGACGATGCCCTCGAACACGTTGAACCGGCCGCGCACCTTGGCGATCATCATGTGGCGGACCTCGAACTCGACCTCGGAATGGGACGGGTCGATCCGCCAGACGCCGGCAGGGGGCACCGCCCTTCCATCGACGTAGCGAACGGCGACGATCTCGACTGTCATGCCGGCACCGTCGCGCCCCGTTCGAGCAGGCGCATCCCGCACTCGCGTGGTCCTGGCTGCGGGCAGACTGGTGCGATGCGCCAGTGGCTGGTCGGCAGCGCGCTCATCGAATCGGATGACGGCCTGCTGCTGGTCGCCAACCGCCGCCGCGACGGTGCGGTCGACTGGACACCTCCGGGTGGCGTGATCGACCAGGGCGAGTCGGTGCTCGACGGC
>JAOBWJ010000135.1 GCA_025463335.1 Acidimicrobiales bacterium | reverse complement strand
GCCTCGGTGTCCGGTCGCTACCCCAACGTGGGCCCGCTGCTGCTGGCCGCCGCCGGCATCCCCCTGGTCGACGGCGTGGGCGACCACGTCATGGAGATCATCGCCGATGGCACCGAGGTCGTGATCGACGGCGACCGGGTGACGGCCGGCGAGTGGTCGGCTGTCGGCACCCGCCAGACGATGGCCTCGCTGGAGGACACCATCGCCAGCGCCAAGGCGTCGATGGGCGAGGAGCTCCAGCGCTTCGCCGAGAACACCCTCGAGTACCTGCGGCGGGAGCGTCACCTGGTGCTCGACGAGCCCGACGTGCCCGACGTGCCGGTCGACATGAAGGGTCGCCACGTGCTGGTGGCGGTGCGCGGCCCCGACTACCGCGAGGACCTGTCGGCCCTGCGCCACTCGGGCTACCTCAAGGAGCTGCGCCCGGTCGTCATCGCCGTCGACGGGGCGGCCGACGCCCTGCTCGAGCTGGGCAAGAAGCCCGACATCATCATCGGCGACATGGACTCGGTGTCGGAGAAGGCGCTGCGGTCGGGCGCCGTGCTCGTCGTCCATGCCTTTGTCGGGGGCAAGGCGCCCGGGGCCGAGCGCCTCCGCGACCTTGGCCTGGACCACATCCTCTACGAGGCCCCGGGCACGTCCGAGGACATCGCCATGCTGCTCGCCTACGAGCGGGGAGCGGAGCTGATCGTGGCCGTCGGCACCCACAACTCGATGGCCGAGTTCCTCGACAAGGGTCGACCGGGCATGGCCTCGACCTTCCTCGTGCGCATGAAGGTCGGGAACATCCTCGTCGACGCCAAGGGCGTGAGCCGGCTCTACCAGCCGCACGTCCGGAAGCTCGACATGGTGCTGCTCGTGGCATCCGCGCTCTTCGCCCTGCTGGTCGTCACCGCCGTGAGCCAGCCCGCCCGGCTGTTCCTCGACAACCTCTGGAACGCCTTCCAGCTGCATCGATGAGGCAATGATCAACTTCCGCTACCACGTCGTCTCCGTCGTCGCCGTCTTCCTGGCGCTCGGGATCGGCATCATCATGGGCACGTCGGTCATCGACCGGGCCGTGGTCGACCGACTCGAGAGCCAGCAATCGACGCTGAACAAGAACGTCGACGAGGTGAAGGCCGAGAACAACCGCCTCCGGGCCGACCTCAAGGCCGAGCGCGACGCGGCGCGGGAGCTGGCCGACCAGGGCAGCCAGGTGCTGCTCGACGGCGCGCTGCCGGGTGTGCCCGTGCTCCTGGTCGGTGCCCGCGGCATCGACACCAATGGGCTCGACAGCCTGGTGACGCTCCTCGGGCGGGCGAAGGCCGACTACCGCGGGACGCTGTGGCTCACCGACCGATTCACCCTGGACAACCAGAGCGAGGTCAGCGACCTGGCCGAGGTCCTCGGGTTCCGGTCCGACGCCTCGGTGGGCACGCTTCGGTCGGCCGCCGTGACCCGGCTGGCTCTGGCCCTCCGCCCGGCGATCGGGACGCCCCTGCCCAACGCGGGAGGCGACGTGGTCACCGCGCTGCGGGACAAGGGCTTCCTCGACTACTCGGCCCCAGAAGGCGTCGACCCAGCGGTCTTCCCGACGCTCGCGGCCGGGACGAGGATCGTCGTCGCCTCCGGGACCGACGCCGTCGTACCCGATGGCCAACTGATGCTGCCGTTCGTGCGGACCTTGGTGACGACCCGGCCCGATCGGGGTCCGGTGCCCGTGCTGGCCGTGGCCAGCCTGCCCGCCACCCCGGCGGAGGACACGTTCATCGGTCCCATCCGGAAGGACCGGGAGCTGGCCGATCGGTTGTCGACGGTCGACGATCTCGACCAGTTCTCCGGGCAGATGGCCGCCGTGCTAGCCCTCGGCGACCTCGGCGCCGGTCGCTTCGGCCAGTACGGCCGGGGCGAGGGCGCCCAACGCCTGCTGCCGGCGCCGGCCGCATGATCACCTCGCCCCGGGCCGAGCCCGACCTGGCCCGGTCGACGGCGACGATGACGGTGCTGACCCTGCTGTCGCGCCTGACCGGGTTCGTGCGCAACGTGGTGGTCGTCGGCGTGCTCGGGGTCACGTTCCTCGGCAACACCTACGAGACGGCCAACACGGTCCCGAACCTGCTGTTCGAGCTGATCGCCGCCGGCGTGTTGCAGGCGGTGCTCATCCCCACCCTCGTGGAGCTGGCGGCCGCGGGACGCGACGACGAGGCCGAGCACGTGGCTCGGTCGGTGCTCGGGCTGGCGGCCGCCGCGCTGGCCGTGCTGGCTGGGCTGGGCTTCCTGCTGGCACCGTTCGTGATGCGCCTGCTCATGTCACGCGTGGCCGACCCCCAGGTGCGGGCCGACGAGGTGCGGCTCGGGACGATCCTGCTGTGGTTCTTCCTGCCCCAGGTCGTGCTCTACGCCTCGAACACGGTCGCCACGGGCGTGCTCAACGCCAAGGGCCACTTCTCGATCCCCGTGTTCGCCCCGCTGCTGAACAACGTCGTGGTGGTGGCCTCCTACGGCGTGTTCGCCTGGATGCGAAACGGCCAGAAGCCGAGCCTCGACCTCACCGGGGGCGAGATCGCCGTGCTCGGCTTGGGCACCACGCTCGGCGTCATCGCCTTCTGCGGCGCGCCCGTCATCGCGGCCGTCCGGAGCGGCACCTCACTACGGCCGCGGTTCGACTGGCGCCACCCGGCGGTGCGCCGCATCGCCCGGCTGGGCGGTTGGGCGGCCGCCTTCCTCGCCGCCACCCAGATCCTGCTGGTCGTGGTGCTCGTGCTGGCCAACGACGTGGAGGGCGGGGTGGTGGCCTGGAACCTGGGGTTCACCATCTTCGTGCTGCCCCACGCCCTCGTGGCCCTACCGGTGCTGACGGCGCTGTTCCCGACCATGGCGCGCCAGGCGGCCACCGGGGACGAGGTCGCCTACCAGCGCACCGTGTCCTCCGGCGTGCGAGCCATTGCGTACCTCGAGCTCCCGGCCAGCGCCGCCATGCTCGCCCTGTCGATCGCCATGGCCCGCATCCTCCAGTTCGGGAAGTTCCACCCCGGTTCGATCGGGGCCGTGGCCGCCGCCGTGGCCGCCTTCGGCCCTGGCCTGGTGGGCTATGGCACGTTCCTGTTCCTGGCCCGGGCGTTGTACGCCCGCGGCGACACGCGCACGCCGGCCCTGGTGAACCTCGGCGTGGTGGTCGGGGCCTCGGTGGCCATGATCGTCGCCTTCCCGTTCGTCCATGGCCACGCCCGGATCGCCGTGCTGGCGGCGTCCCACTCCGGTGGCTATCTGGTTGGCAGTGCCGTGCTCTTCCTGATCCTGCGGTCGCGGTCGTCGGCGGCCGGCGGTACCGGCGACTTGGGTCGTTCACTGTTGGCATCCGCCGCGGCCGCCGCTCTGGCCGGCGCGTGCATGTGGGCGATCGGCGAGGCGATCGACGGCCGGGGGAAGGTCCATTCCCTCCTGGAGCTGGTGGTCGCCGGCGCCGTGGGCCTGGTCGTCTACGTCGCCGGTACCGCCCTGCTCGGCGGACCCCGACCCCGGACGGTGCCGGCCCTGCTCCGGGGCCAGCATGGCTGAGGGTCGCGTCCTCCAGCTCCTCGGTCCGTCGACGGGTGGGATCCGCCGTGTGGTGGCCGCCCTGACGACCGAGCTGCGAGGGCGGGGCTGGGATGTGACCACCGCCGGACCCGAGGGCGTCCTCGCCGGGTTGCTCGACCAGGACGCGGTCGTCCCGGTGCCGGCCGGGTTGTCCCCGTCAGGCCTGCGCGCCGCCCGCCGATCACTGGCCTCGCTGGTCGATGGCGTCGACCTGGTGCACGCCCACGGGCTCAAGCCAGGTTGGCTGGCGGCGTCGCTGCGGCCCCGGCCCCGACTGGTCGTCAGCGTGCACAACCTGGTGCTCGACGAGGCCGCCGGCGTCAGTGCGCCGTTCCTCCGCCTCCTCGAGGGCCGGCTGCCGTCGGTGAGCAACCAGACGATCGCTCTGTCCTCGGAGGTGGCCCACCGGTTCGCCGGCGCCCGCGGGGTGGTCACCATCCCGCCCGCGGCCGAGCCGCCCCGTCCTGGGCGACCGGTCGCCGAGGTACGTGCCGCCTACGGTGTCGGACCCGACGAGCAGCTGCTCGTCGCCGCCGCCCGCCTGCATCCCCAGAAGGACCTCCCCATGCTCCTCGACGCCGTCGACCGCTTGCGTTCGCGTCTGCCCCGCGTCCGCCTGCTGGTCGTGGGCGAGGGGCCCGAGGATGCGGCCCTCCGCGCCCGTTCCGCCGAACTGGGCCTGGAGGCCACGGTCACCTTCGCCGGACCGGTGGCGTCAGCGGCCGACGAGCTGGCGGCGGCCGACGTGGTGGTCATCTCGTCGCGATGGGAGTCGGGTCCGCTCGTGCTGTTCGAGGCGCTCCAGCTCGGCCGCCCGGTGGTGACCACGGCGGTGGGTGCCGCGCCCGACGTGGTGACCGACGGCGTCACCGGTCGCCTCGTGCCGGTGGGCGACCCGGCCGCCTTCGCCGACGCCGTCGCCGACGTGCTGGCCGACCCGGTCGCGGCGCACGCGATGGGCGAGGCTGGCCGTCGCGCCGTCGACGCGCACCACGGAACCGCCGCCATGGCCGCCGCCACCGAGGCCGTCTACCGCGAGGTGCTGGCGTGACCACTGCCAAGCGCGCCGCGGCTCTCGTGGTGTTCGTCCTCGTCGCGCTGTCCGGCATGCCGCGGGCCGACGCCGCCGAGAGCGGGGTCCGGCGGGTGTTGATCGTCAGCTACCCGGCCACCACGTGGGAGCGGGTGCGGGCGACGGCCCCGCCGACGCTGATCGGGTTGCTCCAAAAGGGCGCGGTGGCGTCGACCAGCTTGCGGACCATCGGGCCCACGACCAGCGCTGGTGAGGCCTACGTGAGCATGGGTGCCGGCAATCGGGCCGGCGTGGAGGACGGCATCGCCGGGCTGGCCCTACCGCCGCCGGCCGCCTACGAGGGCGACGCCGCCGTGCAGGTGTTCGAGCGCCGCTGCGGGTGCAGTTCCGAGGGCGCCACCGTGCTGCAGGTCGGTATGCCCCGGGTCAACAACCTCAACGATCGCTACCTCTACGGGGCCGTGCCGGGCGCGCTGGCGGATGCCCTTCGGCAGGCCGGGCACCGAACCGCGGTGGTGGCCAACGCTGATGAGCAGTTCGGCACGGTTGGTGACGGCGTGCACCGCGAAGCGGCGCTCGCCATGGTCGACCACGAGGGCCGCGTGCCCTTCGGGTCGGTGGGGCCGCAGCTGGTCGTGAAGGACCCCACCGCGCCCTTCGGCGTGCGCACCGACGAGAAGGCCACGGCCGATGCCGTGCGGGCGGCCTGGAACCACGCCGACGTCGTCCTGTTGGAGATGAGCGACCTGGCCCGGGTCGAGTCGTACGCCGCGGTGGCCAGCGACACGGCCATCGGAGCCGAGCGGGCCAAGGCCATGAAGCGGGCCGATGACCTGCTGGCCCGGGTGCTCAAGGATGTCGACCTGACGAAGGACCTGGTGCTGGTCGTCGGCCCGACCGGGCCTCGGGGTGGCGCCCAGCTCTCGATCACCGGGCTCGTCGGGAAGGGCGTCGAACCCGGACTGGCCCGCTCGGCCACCACCCGGCGGCCCGGGTTCGTGACCCTGCCCGACGTGGCGCCGACCGTCCTCAACGCCTTTGGCATCGACGTGCCGAACAGCATGGCCGGCACGGCGATCACCTCCGCCGGGGGCGGGACCCCCACGGACTCGACGTTCGCCGCCCTCCAGCACGACAACGTGGTGGCCCAGTTCCGTGACCGGGCCACCGGTCCGATCAGCGCCACGTTCGTGATCTTCCAGGTGGTGACCTACGGCTTGGCGGCATTGGCCCTCACCCGATGGCGTCGTCTGCGACCGTGGGTTGCCTTCTTCGCCCTCATCACCCTCGCGCAGCCGTCGCTGGCGTTCCTGTCCGTCCTCGTGCCGTACCAGAACCTCACGGTGGTGGGCTACCTGCTCACGTTCTTCGCCCTCGGTGCCGTGCTGGCCGCGGGAGCAGAAGCGGTGGGCCGGGTCGTGGGCCGACGACTGGGCGCGGCCGCGCCCATGGTCGCCCCGCTCCTGCTGGTGGGACTCACGCTGGCCGTGCTCCTCGTCGACGTGGTGCTCGGCAGCCCGCTGCAGATCAACACCGTGTTCGGCTACTCACCGACGATCGCCGGTCGCTTCGCCGGCTGGGGCAACCTGGCCTTCGCCCTCGTCGCCGCCACCTCGATCGTGCTCGCCACCGGCACCTGGGGTCTGGCGGTGCTCGAGGGCCGCCGAGCGCGCACGGTGCTGGCGGCCGTCCTCCTCGCCGTGGTGATCGTGGCCGACGGATTGCCCTCGCTCGGGTCGGACGTCGGTGGCGTGCTGGCCCTGGCCCCGGCCGCTGCCGTGGTCGTGCTCCTGTTGTCAGGCCGCAAGGTCGACCTCAAGCGGCTCGTCGTGATCGGGGTGGGAACCATCGCGATCCTGAGCGCCTTCGCCGCTGTCGATCTGTCCCGGCCCAAGGAGTCCCGGACGCATCTCGGGCGGATCGCCAGCAAGGTCCTCAACGCCGATGGCGGCGGACTGGCGACCGTGCTGGCCCGCAAGCTCAACGCCAACATCTCGATCCTCACGTCGTCGATCTGGACGTGGATCATCCCGGTGGCCATCGCGTTCTTCGGCTTCCTCGTGTGGCGCCGCACCGGCCTGCTCCGGGCCTTGGAGGAGCGGCTACCCGGCCTCCGGGCGTGCCTGATCGGGGCCCTGGTCGCCGGCTTCCTGGGTTTCGCCCTCAACGACTCGGGCGTGGCCGTGCCGGCCATGATGCTGGCCGTCGTGTTGCCCTACGTCACCTACCTGGTCGTGCGCACGGCGGACCCGTGACCCGGAGCAGCGAACACCAATGAGGGTGTTGGTCGGACTGCTGGCCGGTCTGCTGGCCGGGTGCGTCCTGCTCGTGTTCCTCCGTCCCGTGCTGGCCCACCCGGTGCTCCAGCGCGAGAACTACCGGAAGCACCGGCTGCCGACCGCGGGCGGGCTGGTCGCCGTCGTGGCCGTCCTGGCGGTGGAGGGGGTCTGGGCCCTGGTCGACAGCCGGGGCGTGCACCACGTCTACGTGCTGATCACGCTGGCGTTCGGGGCGCTCGGCTTCGTCGACGACGTGCTCGGCACTGGCTCCGACGGTCGCGGCTT
>JAOBWJ010000072.1 GCA_025463335.1 Acidimicrobiales bacterium | reverse complement strand
CCCGTTCTGGTCACGCTCAGCCCGTCAGAGCCGGGCTCAGCGTGACTAGAAGCAGGAAGGCCTCAGCGAGTCGGCGTGCGGGGCAGCACCACGTGAGGCACCCCGGGCTGTCCCCTGGGTGCGTCTTTGTCTTTGCGAACCCCCGCAGTACGCCCGGTCCCCTGGGCGTTCCGATCCCTGCAATGCCGGCTCTGTGTGGCGTTCGCCGCGCCCGACACGGTCAACCCCGATGGCGTCGCATCGTCACCGGCTTGCCGGCCGCGACAAGATGGGGAAACGAGAACGCGTTGTCATCGAGGGGAGAGGCGCGTGGACGCCCAGGAGATCGAGCAGTTCCAGATGTACGGCCAGGACATTCCCTGGCTCCTCGCCCACTGGGCGGACCGCAAGCCCGACCACGCCGCCCTGGTGTGGTCGCCCAAGGACGGCAACGGCCGTCGGTGGACCTACGCCCAGCTGAAGGCCGACGTGGACCGGCTGGCCGGCGGTCTCCAGGCCAAGGGCATCGCCACGGGCGACAAGGTGCTCATCCACTCGGAGAACTCCCCCGAGATGGTCCTCTCCTGGCTGGCGTGCGCCACCGTCGGCGCCGTCGGCGTCACAACCAACACCAAGTCGGTCGGCGCCGAGATGACGTACTTCGCCGAGCACACCGGCGCCGTCGCCGCCATCACCCAGCCCCAGTTCGCCACCATGGTCGCCGAGGCCGCCCCGGCTCTGAAGTGGATCGCGGTGACCGAGGACAACAGCGGCGATGTGGCCACGGCCGAGCAGCTGGCCCACGGCTTCGACGCCTTTGCCTCCCTCTACGGCGAGCCGTTCGCCGGGCGCACCCCCGAGCCCATGCTCCCGTTCGGGATCATGTTCACCTCCGGCACCACGAGCAGGCCGAAGGCCGTGGTCCACACCCACGCCAACGCCATCTGGGCCAGCAAGATCGGCCCCCGCAACATCGACCTCGGGACCGACGACACGTACCTGATCTACCTGCCGTTCTTCCACGTGAACGCGCAGAGCTGGTCGTTCTTCTCCGTCCTCGGCATGGGGGCCACCGCCGTGCTGATGCCGAAGTGGTCGCAGAGCGGCTTCTGGCCCAACGTCGTCGAGCACGGCGTGACCCACATCTCGCTCATGCCGTTCGTCATGGGCGCGCTGATGAGCCCCGACAAGCCCACCGACCACAAGCTCCGCGCCGGCGTCTTCGGCTTCGTGAGCAAGCAGTTCGGCGACATGTTCGGGGTCGACGTCTACGGCGCCTACGGCATGACCGAGACGGTCACGCACGCCGTCACCGGCAAGCCGTCGGAGCAGCTCCCCGACAAGTCGATGGGGCACGTGACGCCGGGCTACGAGGTCGCCGTGGTCGACAAGGACACCGGCGAGCTGTGCGGCGAGGGCGTCACCGGCGAGCTGTGGCTGCGCGGCACCCGGGGCATCCAGCTCTTCCTCGAGTACTACGACAACGACGAGGCCAACGCCAAGGCGTTCGAGGACGGTTGGTTCAAGACCGGCGACATGGTGCAGATGACCGCGGGTGGCAACGTCGTCTACCAGGAGCGCGACAAGGACCTGCTCAAGGTCGGCGGCGAGAACGTCTCGGCCAAGGAGGTCGAGGACCTCGTCGTCGCCCACCCCGCCGTGCAGCAGGTGGCCGTCGTCGGCAAGGAGCACGAGTTCCTCGGCGAGGTGGCCGTGGCCTTCGTGATCAAGGCGCCGGGCGATCACGACGAGGCCGCCGCCGCCGAGGAGATCCTCGCAACCTGCAAGCAGAACCTGGCCACGTTCAAGGTGCCGCGCGCCGTCTACTTCGTCGATGCCTTCCCGACCGGCACGCTCGACAAGATCCTCAAGAACCGGCTCCGCGAGATGGCGGACGAGTACCCGCCGGTCGCGTAGTGGACGGCATCGTCCTCGTTCACGGCGGCGTGCACTGCTCCGACTGTTGGCACGACCTGCTGCCGCTGCTCGACCTCCCGGCCGTCACCGTCGACCTCCCTGGTCGGCGGGGCCGGCCGGCCGACCTGGCCTCGGTGACGCTCGACGACTGCGTCGCCGCCGTGCTGGAGGATGCCGATGCCGCCGGCTTCGAGCGCTTCGTGCTGGTGGGCCACTCGCTCGGCGGGGTGACGCTCACCGAGACCGGCTTCCGCCACCCTGACCGCGTGGCCGCGCTGGTCTATGTCGGCGCGCTCGTCCCGGCCCCCGGCGCCAGCGCGGCGTCGACGCTCCTCGGCGAGGACATGGACGTGCCCGACGGCGTGCTCTGGCCGATGGACGACGAGGCGGCGCGGGCCATGTTCGGCAACGACCTCGACGACACCCAATGGGCCGAGCACGCCAAAGGCATCGTCCCCGACGCCGTCGGGATCATGAACGCCCGGGTCACCGGCTACCCGACCGGCATCCCGATCACCTACGTCGGGATGACGCAGGACGTCCCGGTGCCGCCGGCTCTCGCCGACGAGGTGGTGGCCAACCTCGGACCGGGCGTCGACCGCCGCACCATCGACGCCGGCCACTCGGTGATGGTGTCCAAGCCGAAGGAACTGGCGGCCATCATCAACGAGGTCACGGCGATCCGGTGACGCCCACCGGGCTGACCAAGGACGCCGGCTGGGAGATCGGCGTGTCGCGGACGTTCCCCGTCCGCCGCGATCGAGCCTGGGCCGTGCTCACCAGCGACGAGGGCGTTGCCGTCTGGCTCGGACCGGGCAGCCGACTTCCGACCGAGGTGGGCGAGGGCTACGAGACGGCGGACGGCGCGACCGGTGAGCTCCGCAGCCTGCGTCCCCTCGATCGCGTTCGCCTCACCTGGCAACCGGCCGGGCGCCTCTCGCCGACCATCGTCCAGGTGGTCATCAGGGGCGACGACACCAAGACGAGCGTGCGGATCCACCAGGATCACCTCGCCGACGCCGACGAGCGGGGACGCCAGCGAGCCCATTGGCAGGCCACGCTCGAACGTCTCGCCCCGCTCCTGCAGCGCTGAGGCTCCACGGTCTCCCGGGTCACGACTCGTCGGCGAGCCGAACGGCTCTGAGGACGAAGCCGTGACCTCACGGTCACGGCTTCGTTCCCAGAGGCGGTGTTACAGCAGGTTGCTCAGGCGGATCAGCGTGGCCGCCTCGACGACCGTCAGCTTCTTGCCCGACTGGGCCCTCACCTCGTTGCGGTAGGCATCGAGCTGGTTGCCCTTGGCCTTGGTGTTGCCCCGAGCTGCCGACGATTCCGCGGCGTTCAGCTTGGCGCACAGGGAGTTGCCCAGGGCACCGTCGGCGTAGCGCACCGACAGCGTGCACAGCGAGTCGAAGGTCGCCGTGACTCGGAAGGTCACGGACTTCGAACGGACGTTGCCGGCGTTGTCCGTCGCCGTGGCTGACCGGGTGTTGTCGCCGGGGTTGAACCCCGTCGCCGACCCCTGCACGTCGACGCAGTCGGCCGACGCCAACCCCGAGAGGATGTCGCTCGCCGTGCAGTGGATCGAGACGGTCTGGTCGACCGTGTACGACGTCGCCCCGGTGTAGGTGACCAATGGATCGGTCGTGTCGACCTTGACGCCGATGCTCCCGGCGCTTTCCTGGTTCCCGGCGGCGTCCACGGAACGGAACGCGACCGAGTGGATGCCGTCGCCGAGGACGATCGGCGCCGTGTACGTGGCGAACGGGCCGCCGTCGAGGGAGACCAGCGTCACCCCGACGCCGGACAAGCCGTCGTTGCCCGTGAGCGTCACGGTCACGTCATCGTTCGACCAACCGAGGGCGTTGAAGTCGGCGTCGCCCGTCGAGGTCGACGTGGTGGGCGCCGTCCGGTCGATCCGGATGCCGGCGACGACGCCAACCGCGACGTTGCCGGCACTGTCGACGACAACGGCCGAGGCGCCGAGGTCGGTGCCCTCGCCGGTGATCGTGCTGTCCGCCGGGCAGGCGACGACGCCGGAGCGGTCGTCGGTGCACGTCCAGTGGATCACCACGTCGCCCGAGTACCACCCGTTGGCGTTGACCGCCGTGGTGGCCACACCGGTGATGGTGGGGCGCACGGTGTCGACGTTGAGGCCGCCCACCGACGCGGCCGCCGTGTTGTCGGCGAGATCGCCGACGCCACCGCTCACCGTCTGGTCGGTGCCGTCACCGACGACCGTCGGTGCCTGGCACGACGCCACGCCCGAGCCGCCGGTGTCGCCGCAGTCCCATGCCACCGTGATGGGGCTGTTGTACCAACCCGCCTCGTTCGGCTGGGGCACGACGCCGGTGATCGACGGCAGCTCCTTGTCGACGTTGACGACGGCGTCGTC
Source organism: Acidimicrobiales bacterium (assembly GCA_025463335.1). Taxonomy (GTDB): domain Bacteria; phylum Actinomycetota; class Acidimicrobiia; order Acidimicrobiales; family CADCSY01; genus RYN-34. The sequence goes on along the minus strand of JAOBWJ010000072.1, from coordinate 3,933 downwards.
GGTCGAGCTGTTGCCGGCGTTGTCGATCGCTTCGCCGTGGACCGTGCTGCTCCCGTTGGCGGACACCGTGACGGGCTCCGTGCAGGAGCGAACACCCGAGAGGCCGTCACCGCACACGAACGTCACGGTGACGGGCGTGCGGTGCCAGCCGGCGCCGTTTGGCAGCAGGCTGAGGTTGTGGGTGATCGTCGGCGGCGTCAGGTCGATGCGGATCTGGACGACCCGCACCGCTTCGACGTTGCCGGCCACGTCGACGCTCGAGAACTCGACGACGTGGTCGCCCTCGCCGGAGACCGTGAAGGACGTACCGACCTGATCGGCGCCGCCGTCGGTGCGGTGGACCGTCTTGGCCACGCCCGACAAGTTGTCGCTGGGCTGCAACGTCACGCTCACCGAGGCGCGCTGCCAGTCGACCGGGGCGATGATGCCGGTGCTCGGCGCCGTGCGGTCGACGGCGACCGGCGGCGACGAGGCGGTGGTCGGATTGCCGGCGTTGTCGGCGACCGTCGCCGAGGCCACCAGCGCGGCGCCTTCGGCATCGATCACTGAGTCGGCCGGTAGGGCCGGGACGCCAGTGCCGGCATCGGCTGCCGTCCAGTGGATGCCGACCGGACCGTTGTACCAACCGCCGCCGTTCGGGGCCGACGTGGGTGCGCCCACGAGGGTGGGACGGATCGTGTCGACGATCGCGTAGGTCGCCGTCGTCGTCACCGTGTTGTTGCCCTGGTCGGTGTACGTGCAGGTAGCCGTCTGGGCCCCGATGCCGAAGGCTGCCTTGGGCCCGTTCACCGCCGAAGTCAGGGGTGTCACCGACACCACGCCGTCCTCGGTGTCGGAGACGGCACAACTGGCGGCCGGCACGGCATGGATCTCGTAGGTCGCGCCGTTGCCGACGCCCATGACCGCGACCGCCGGTGCGTAGTCAGGCGCCACCCAGGACTGGGAGGCTTCGGCGGCGGGCGAGTAGATGTCCGTCACGCCGGCCTGGTTGGCGAGGATGGTGCAGGTGCCGGCCCGGAGCCTCGTCATCGTCGATCCGGACAGCGTGCACACGGTTCCGGCGCCGGCGCCGAGCGAGAGGACCACGGGGTTGCCCGACGCCCCGCCCGTGGTGACCACGTTGTAGGTGTCGCCGACATGGGAGGAGAGCGGCGGGTTGGAGCCGAACACGACGGTCTGCGGCCGTAGCGTCGGGGTAGTGGACACGCCTGCGATGTCGGTCCACGCGCCGCCCGGCGGCTGGAGCTGGGCGCCCCACGGTCCGTCGCAGCAGCCGTCGAAGCCGTAGAGCTCGAAGACGTGAGTGCCGACGCCGAGGTTGATGCTCCCCTGGAAGATCTGGGCCGGGTCGGTCCAGACCTGACCCCACCAGGTGTCATAGGCATGGAAGTCGATGGGCACGCCGTCGACGAGGAGGGCACCGCCATTACCGAAGTCGGGGCCGAGGCGGAAGCTCCACAGCCCGGAGACCGCAACGTCGAACGTCATCGACGCGTGGTACCCGATGGCGCTGTTCCCGCCCTGGCAGACGCCCTGGTTGGACGCTCCGGGTAACGCGGCGACCTGCTTGGCGCAGTAGCCGCTCGAACTGGTGGTCAGACCGTTGAAGATGGCGACGGCACTCGACGCGCTCGACGGCACCGCCCCGTTCCACTGGCGCGTCTCGAACCAGACGGAGCGGAGCGTCATCGCCTCGTCGGCTGTCGCGGGCGAGGCCAGCATCGGTAGGGCACCCAGCGACAGGACCATCGCCAGCACCGCCAACAGGACGCGACGCGTCCTCCCTCGAATGAAAGCTCGCATGCCCACTCCTGGATCGTGGAGACCGACATCGTCGGCCCCGAGGACGCAGAGAGTGACAGACGGTCTACGGACTGACGTGGATCGAACGTCAAAACGACCAGCTCAGACGGTTACGTAAACCACCCGGATGCGTCAGCTACACCATCGACCGCCCAGCAACCGAACGAACGGACCGCCTAGAACGGCCGCCCGCCTCGCGTGATGATGGCGCGGTGACCGACATCCTGCATCCCGCCATCGTCGCCCATCGAGCCAAGCGTGCGAAGGATCTGCAGCTTCGCCTGGCTGACGCCATCACCGCCTTCGCTGGGTCGATGAAGTTCGTCTACATCCACGTGGCCGCGTTCGCCGTGTGGATGCTCGTGCTCGAGCACTCCCCCTGGCCCACGCTGACGCTGATCGTCTCGCTCGAGGCCATCTTCCTCTCCACGTTCGTGATGATCGGCCAGAACCGCCAGTCCGACTTCGCCCAGGACAAGGCCAACCACGACTTCCAGGAGCAGGAGCAGGAGCTCAAGAAGAACACCGAGCTCACGAACACCATCCACACCCTCACGGCGGAGATCCACCGGGTGATCTGCGAGCCCGAAGACGCCAAGGGCTAAAGGCCGCGCTGGTCCTCCACCAGGCCGAGCCACACCTGCGCAGCATCGGTGGCCACCTTCTCGCCGATGAAGGCGTGTTGGGTGCCGGTGTAGAGGTCGCGGAACGCTCGCTCGAGCCGGCTGCCCTCGCGGATGGCCGTAGTGCCGGCAGCCAGGTGGGCCCACTGCGCGCACTCCCGCGACGCGTCGGTGGCGTAGACGGCGGCGACGCGCATGTCGGCCCGCATCCGGGGCGTCAGCTCCCCACCGCCGGCCACCGCCGCCTCCGCCGCCTCGAAGGTGTCGAGCACCAGCAGGCGGGCCGCCCGCCACATGGCCACGTGGTGGGCCAGACCCTTCTGGAAGCTGAGCCGGCCGGCCAGCAGCGCCATGTCACCCATCCGCACCTTGCTGGCGGCGAGCTCCTCGACGTCGTCGAGCATGCTCTTGGCCACACCCAGCGCCCAGCCGGCGTGACCGGCGGCGGTGATCGGCATGAGGCCCATGCGGAACGTGGCCGAGCTGCCCCGGTAGGGCTCCCGGGTGAACAGCGGGAAGGTGCGGTACGACGGCACGAACACGTCCTGCACGTTGTAGTCGTAGGACCCGGTGCCCTTGAGGCCCTGGACGAACCAGCCGTCCGTGAAGTTGATGTCGGCCCTCGGGAGGATGGCGGCGTACAGGTCGGGCACGCCCTCCGACACCCACTGGATCTCGCCGTCGACCATGGGCAGGAACCCGGCCGCCACGTACTCCGAGTGCCCGGTGCCCGAGCCGAAGTTCCACGCCCCGGTGAGCCGGTAGCCCCCCTCGACGGTGTGACCCTGGCCGTTGGGGAAGAACTGGCCACCCATCGTGACCCGGTTGCCGTTTGAAGTGAACACCTCGTCGAACCCGGCGTCGGGCAGGTAGGCAGCGGCGGCGGCCGACGACGGCAGGTTGGCGATGCCGATCCAGCCGAACGAGCCGTCCTGCCACGCCATCTCGATCCAGGTCTCGATCATGTCCCGGAAGGTCGGCTCGATGCCGCCGGCCTCGGCCGGGTTCATCGACGCCATGAGGCCGGTGTCCCACATGGCCTCGACGATCCTCGGCGTCATCGTGCGCAGCTGCTCGGCGGCGGCGGCTTCGGCGCGCACGACCTTGGCCATCGTGCGGGCCCGGTCCAGGACGGTGGCGGCGTGGCTGGTCGAGGTCATCGGGCGCTCCTGCTGCTTGGAAGGACAGGCGATTGTGTCAGCCTGGGCCCCATGAAGGACCGGGTCATGTACCTCGAACAGAAGCACGAGGACGGGGACGAACAGGGCCCGGCGTGGATCGGGCGGGTCCGGTTCTCCAAGACCGGGCGCACGATCTTCTACCGGGGCCGCACCCTCGAGGAGGCCTCGGGCGGGCCCGGCACCCACCGCGACAAGGCCACCGGCGAGCTGTTCTTCGTGTCCGGCATCCAGTGGGACCTGAAGGCGCTGTACTGGGCCGACCGCGAGGTCGAGATCGACGACGACGCCGTCGAGGAGTACGAGCGACGGCTCCGCCGGTGAGCCAG
>JAOBWJ010000068.1 GCA_025463335.1 Acidimicrobiales bacterium | reverse complement strand
TTCAAGGCGGCCGGCGGCGTGAAGACGGCGAAGCAGGGGTGGCAGTACCTGGTGCTGATGCAGGAGACCCTCGGGCCGGAGTGGCTGACGCCGTCGAGGTTCCGCATCGGCGCGTCGAGCATGCTCAACGATGTGTTGATGCAGCTGCAGTTCCAGCGTTCGGGTCACTATGCCCGACCCGAGCACGTGAGCGTGGACTGATGGCTGATGTCGAAACGTTCGGCAAGGCACTCGAGTACGCGCCGTCGCGAGAGTCGACGGCCATCGTCTCGATCAAGCCGCGCTACGACCTGTTCATCGGCGGCAAGTTCGTCGAACCCAAGTCGGGCACGCGGTTCACGACCATCAACCCGGCCACAGAGGAGCCGCTGGCAGAGGTGGCCGAGGCCGGCCCCGAGGATGTCGACCGCGCCGTCAAGGCGGCCCGCAAGGCGTTCCCGAAGTGGAGCGGGCTGCCGGCGAGCGAGCGGGCCAAGGTCGTCTACCGGATCGCCCGGCTCCTCCAGGAGCGGGCGCGCGAGTTCGCCGTGCTGGAGACGCTCGACGGCGGCAAGCCCATCAAGGAGTCGCGCGACGTCGACGTGCCTCTGGCTGCCGCCCACTTCTTCTATTACGCCGGTTGGGCCGACAAGCTCGAGTGGGCCTTCGCCAACCGGCGGCCCCGAGCCATCGGCGTGGTCGGCCAGGTCATCCCCTGGAACTTCCCGCTGCTGATGGCGGCGTGGAAGCTGGCCCCCGCCCTGGCCACCGGCAACACCGTCGTGCTCAAGCCGGCCGAGACCACGCCGCTCACCGCCCTCCTGCTGGCCGAGGTGCTGCAGGAGGCGGAGGTCCCGCCGGGCGTCGTCAACATCGTCACCGGCGCCGGCGCCACCGGCTCGGCCCTGGTTTCGCACCCCGGTGTCGACAAGGTCGCCTTCACCGGGTCCACCGGCGTGGGCCGAGCCATCCAGGTGGCCCTGGCCGGCACCGGCAAGCGGCTCACCCTCGAGCTCGGGGGCAAGGCCGCCAACATCGTGTTCGAGGACGCCGCCATCGACCAGGCCGTCGAAGGGATCATCAACGGGATCTTCTTCAACCAGGGCCACGTGTGCTGCGCCGGCTCGCGCCTGCTCGTGCAGGAGTCCGTGCAGGACCTCGTGCTCGACAAGCTGCGGCGCCGCATGGAGACGCTCCGGGTCGGCGACCCGCTCGACAAGAACACCGATGTCGGCGCCATCAACTCGGCGGCCCAGCTCGACCGCATCAGCGAGCTGGTCGACGCCGGCACGGCCGAGGGCGGCGAGGTGTGGCAACCCACCTGCCCGGTGCCCGACAAGGGCTTCTGGTTCCTCCCCACGCTGATCTCCAACGTGGCCCAGTCCCACCGCGTGGTGCGGGAGGAGATCTTCGGGCCGGTGCTCTCGGTGCTCACCTTCCGCACGCCCGAGGAGGCCATCGCCAAGGCCAACAACACCGCCTACGGGCTGTCGGCCGGCGTGTGGACGGAGAAGGGCTCCAAGATGCTGATGGTCGCCAACCAACTCAAGGCCGGCGTGGTGTGGTCGAACACGTTCAACCAGTTCGACCCCTCCAGTCCGTTCGGCGGGTTCAAGGAGAGCGGCTTCGGCCGCGAGGGCGGCATCCACGGCCTGGAGCCCTACGTCGAGCTGGAGCCCATCAAGTGACGGAGCATCTGCCGGTCCGCAAGACGTACAAGCTCTACATCGGCGGTCAGTTCCCGCGGTCGGAGTCGGGCCGGTCGTACCCGGTGACGGCGCCCGACGGCACCGTCGTGCGGGTGGCCGAGGGCTCGCGCAAGGACGTGCGCGACGCCGTCAGGGCAGCCCGCTCGGCCCAGCCCGGATGGGCGGCCAAGACGGCCTACAACCGGGGCCAGATCCTCTACCGGGTGGCCGAGGTGCTCGAGGGCCGTCGGTCGCAGTTCCCGGCCGGTGAGGTGCAGGGGGCCATCGACCGGTGGGTCTGGTACGCCGGGTGGACCGACAAGATCCAACAGGTCTCGGGTTCGCTGAACCCCGTCGCCGGCCCCTACTGGAACGTCACCGCCCCCGAGGCGGTCGGCGTGGTCGGCATCGCTGCCCCCGAGTCGCCGTCGCTGCTCGGGCTGGTGTCCCGGTTGGCCCCCGCCCTCGTGGGCGGCAACACCGTCGTGGTCCTGGCCAGCGAGGCCTCGCCCCTGCCGGCGGTCGATCTGGCCGAGGTGCTGGCCACATCCGATGTGCCCGGCGGCGTGGTCAACATCATCACCGGCCACAAGGCCGAGCTGCTGCCGTGGCTGGCCGGCCACTTCGACGTCGACTCGATCGACGTCACCGGCGTGCCCGACGACCTCCTCGCCGATGTCGAGCGGGAGGCGGCGGCCAACGTCAAGCGGGTGGTCCGACCCGAGCAAGGTCCCCTCGACCAGTCGCCCCACGACATCCTCCGCTTCATGGAGCACAAGACCGTCTGGCACCCCGTCGGCTCCTGACCGAAGGCGACCTGGACGCTGACCGGGCGAACCCTTGAACCGCGAGGGACAAATCGTCCAGGGTCCCGCTACGCTTTGGCATGCGCGGCGGCGGACCTGCACAGTGATGACATTCGTGGAGGATCGGCTCCCGGCCGAACCTCTGGCGGTTCCACTGGCGCGGCACGCGCTGGCGATGGCCCTGGTCACCGACGTGCCCGACCCGGTGGTCGAAACGGTCGTGCTGCTGGCCAACGAAGCGGTGACCTCAGCCCTGCGGACCACCACCCGGCAGTGGCGCCTGCAGGTCAACATGGACGACCAGCTCGTCCGGGTGGCGGTCCGCTACGAGGGCCTGCCGGACAGCGATTCGGAGCTCGACCGCCTCCGCGACGCCCTGTTCGAGGACCTCAGCAGCTCGTGGGGCATCGACCCGTCGGCCGACGGCATGATCACCACGATCTGGTTCGAGGTCGGGCTCGCCCCCCGGGAGTCACCCGCCCCGCTCGTCTGACCCACCAGACTGTGGCGGTGACCGAGATCCGGCTGGCCGCGGCCGGCGACGTCAGCACGGTGGGCCAGGTGTTCGGCCTCGGCTTCGAAGACGACCCGGTCTTGTCGTGGGTGTTCCGCGACCCGGGCCGACTGACCAAGCTCACCGCCATGTTCACGTTCCTCCTCGAGGACGACTTCGTACCGCCCGGGACCACGTGGATGACCGACGCAGCCGGCGCCGCGTGGCGGCCGCCGGGCACCCCCGAGCGAGGCGACGCCCACCTCGACCGGTTCTTCACGGCCATGACCGGGGCCGCCACGACGGGCGAGGACTTCCAGCGGCTGGCCGTCATGGGCCAGGCGGTCGAGGCCGCCCATCCCGTTGAGCCCCATTGGTACCTCGGCGTCCTGGCCACCCTCCCCGATCGCCGGGGCCAGGGACTGGGCTCAGCCTTGCTGGGCGCCTCGCTCGACACGGTGGACGCCACCCACCATCCCGCCTACCTCGAGTCGAGCAACCCCCGGAACATCTCGCTGTACGAACGCCACGGCTTCGAAGTGACCGGGCGCATCCACATCGACACCTCGGAAGACGTGTTCATGACCGCGATGTGGCGAGCCGCCCGGTGACGGGCCGGGCGTTGGCCGAGCTGCCGAAGGCCCACCTTCACCTCCACCTCGAAGCGGCCATGCGGCCCTCGACGCTGCACGAGCTGGCCGACGAACACGGCATCACCGTGCCCGAGCTGACCGGGTTCTCGACGTTCGCCGACTTCATCGCCGTGTACCAGGCGGCCACCGAGTCGCTCCGCCGACCCGACGACCTCCGCCGCCTGCTGCGGGAGGTGGCCGAGGACGGGGCAGCCGACGGCGCCGCGTGGGTCGAGCTGCACGTGTACCCCCCGCTGTGGTTCGGGCGCTTCGGGTCCGACGAGGATGCCCTCGACCTCACCCTCGAGGCGGCCGGGGAGGCCACCGCCGCCACCGGCGTCGGGCTCGGGCTCGTGCTGGCCGCCGACCGCACCCACGACGCGGGCGAGGCCGTGCGCATGGCTCGCATGGGCGTCGCCCGGCGCGACGCCGGCGTCACCACGTTCGGCCTGGCCAACGACGAGACGGGCAACCCGCCCGAGCCGTTCGCCGAGGCGTTCCGCGTCGCCCGCGACGGCGGCCTCCTCTCGGCGCCCCATGCCGGCGAGCTGGGAGGCCCCGAGTCGGTGCGGGCAGCCATCGACGTGCTGGGCGCCGACCGGCTGGGTCACGGCGTGCGGGCCGTCGAGGACCGCGACCTGGTCGCCCGGCTCGCCGACGAGGGGATCGTCTGCGACGTGTGCCCCACGTCGAACGTCGTGCTCGGGCTCTACCCCTCGATCAAGGAGCACCCGGTGGGCCAGCTCCTCGAGGCCGGCGTGCCGGTCACCCTCAACACCGACGACCCGCTGCTCTTCGGCGCCGGCCTGCTCGACGAGTACGAGGCCGTGCGTCGGGCGTTCGCCCTCGACGACCAGGCCGTGGCGGCCATCGCTCGGACGTCGATCGAGGCGAGCGGCGCCCCGGAGGGTACGAAACGGGACGCCCTGGCCGGCATCGACAGCTGGCTCGGGGACTGAGGGAACGAAATCGTGGGCCCGAACGTCTCTCAGGTGATGGACGACGACTACGACGATGTCGAGTTCAGCGACGACCAGGAGGCCGCCCTTCTGGTCGCGCTCCTACGCTGGCGAGGTCCGGACTTCTCGCCCGAAGCCGCGTAGCGGCAGGTCGGGCGACCGCTGCAGCCAGTTGTCCTCCGGGTACTCGGCCGCGGCGTCGATGCAATGGAGGGTGTAGGCGGCCCGGCTCCGCGACGACCGGTTGGCGTTGCTGCGATGGGGCAGCAGGCCATGGAGCACGATCAGCGTGCCCTTGGGTGCCTCCAGCGGAACCTCGCCCACCGTCGGGTACGGCTCGGGATCGAGCACGTCGAACGTGGTGCCCCCGGCATCGTCGCGACGGAAGCGCTTGCGGGCGGGCAGGCGGTGGCCACCGGGGAGGGCCCACATGCAGCCGTTCTCCAGGGTGGCGTCCTCGAGGGCGAACCAGAAGCCGGTGGCGGATTGTGGCTCGGTCCAGAGGAACGTGTGGTCGGTGTGGAGGGTGACCTCGCCGCCGACATGGGGTGCCTTGAGGATGTACATCGACTGGAGGAGCAGCGGCTCGGCCAGCCCGACGTCGTGGGCCACCGCCTCCAGGTCGGGGTTCCGGGAGAAGCGGTCGAACACGGGGTCGAGGTCGTGCATGGCGTGACCGATCTTGTTGACGACCCGGTGGTCCTCCTCTTCCACGAAGAAGCGGACCTGGTCGCCGGACGTGAGGAACCACTCGTCCGACGTGCGGGTCTGCTCATGGGTCGAGAAGACCGAGCGGTTCTCCTCGGGATCGAACCCGGCGATCAGCTCTTGAGCGTGGGCCCGCAGCTCGTCGCACGCCGCGGCATCGGCGAACCCGGGCAGCACGAGGAAGCCGTCGCGCTCCCAATCGCTCCGTTGATCAGGCGTCAACACCGTGCGCCACTCCCACCGCTCGCAGGACCAGATCAAGCACCGGATCGATGTCGCTTGACGCTAGCTCCCGGCGGCCGACGAGCCGGCGGTAGAAGAAGGGTCCGTTCAAGAGGTCGGTGACCGCGTCGAGGTCGACGTCGGCATCCAGCTCGCCCCGGTCGATGGCCTTGCGCAGGACGTGTTCGAACATGGCCCGGCGCTGGGCGATGTGCACCTGGCGCAGGTCGGCCAGCTCGGGGTCTCGCTCGGCGGCGTCGATGAGCGAGGGCAGCACCCGGCCGGTGTCCGATTGCCCGAGGAACCGGACCAGCTGGCCGAGCAACACCGTCAGGTCGCCGTGCAGCGAGCCGGTGTCGGGCAGCTCGTCGTCGGCGCCCAAGCACGAGATGGCGGCGTGGATGAGGCGTGCACGCGAACCCCAGTGCCGATAGATCGTCTGCTTCCCCACGCCGGCTCGAGCCGCCACCGCGTCGACGGTCAACCCGGAGACGCCGTGCTCGGCCATCAGGTCGAACGCCGCTCGGAGGATGACGTCCTCCGAGCGGCACGGCTTCGTCATCGTTGTGCCTCCACCGGCTCCGGAAGGAGCTCCTCGGGACCGTCGACATCGGCCTCGACCGGGATGACCGGCGGCTGCGGGTGCGGTTCGACGTGGTCGGGGAAGGCGCGGTTGACGGCGATGGCGCCGGCGACCAGCAGGCCTGCGGCAACCCACAACGACACCTGCATGCCGTCGATGAAGGCGACACGAGCCGCCTGGGCCAGCCGGGCACCGGCGTCCCCACCGATGCCGGCCGCGACCTGGAGGGCCTGCCCCACGCCGGTGTTGGCAACCGCCCGGAGATCCGCCGGCAACGGAGCGATGGCGTCCTTCAACGACGCCGTGTACTGCGAGGTCAGCACCGAGCCGAGGATGCCGACGCCGAGGGCGGCGCCGATCTCCCGGGTGGTGTCGTTGACGGCCGATCCCACGCCGGCCTTGCCGAGGGGCAGCGTCGACATGATCGAGGTGGTCGCCGGCGGCATGACCATGCCGGCCCCCGCCCCCATCACCAGGAGGGCGATACCGAGGAAGACGTACGGCGAGGTGACGTCGAGCGTCGAGAGCCCGAGCACGGCGACAGCCGTGATCCCCATGCCGAAGGTGACGACCTTTCGGGGACCGAACCGCTCGACGAGCTTCGGGCTGGTCGAGGCGAACGTCATCATGGCGATCGGCATCGGGAGGCTGTGGACGCCGGCGGCCAGCGCCGAGTAGTTCCGACCGAACTGCAGGTACTGGGTGAGCAGGAAGAACATGCCCATCATGGTCATGAACTGGACCATGATCGCCCCGCTCGCAGCACTGAAGCGCGGGTTGCGGAAGAACCTCAGGTCGAGCATGGGGTTGGCCGAGCGGTATTCCCACGTGCCGAAGGCGGCGAGCAGGACCGCTGACAGGGCGAACGTCAGCAGCGTCTCGCTCCCGAGCCAGCCGTGGTTGGGGCCCTCGATGACGGCGTAGATCAACGCGGTCAGGCCGGCGATCGACAGCAGGGCGCCGATCGGATCGAGCGGGTGGCCGTCGGGGTCCTTCGAGGTCGGCACCAGCAGGGCGCCGCCGATCAGGCCGATGAGCACGACGGGGATGTTCAGGTAGAACACCGCGCTCCACGAGAAGTGCTCGACGAGGTAGCCGCCGGCGATGGGCCCGATGGCGGCGCCGCCGCCGGCCAGGCCGGCCCAGATCCCGATGGCCTTGGCCCGCTCGTGCGGCGGGAACACGTTGGTGAGGATCGACAGGGTGGCGGGCATCACGAAGGCGGCACCGATGCCCATGACGGCGCGGGCGGCGATGATGTGGGCCGGGGAGGTGGCCTGGGTGGCGCCGAGGGCGGCCAGGCCGAAGATGGTGAGCCCGAGGGAGAGGAAGCCCTTGCGGCCGAAGCGGTCGCCGAGGGCGCCGGCGGTGAGCAGCAGCCCGGCGAACACGAGCGAATAGGCGTCGACCATCCATTGGAGCTGGGTGGCGCTGGCGTCGAGGTCGCGCTGCAGGGTGGGCAGGGCCACGTTCAGGACCGTGTTGCCAAGGATGATCAGCACCAGGCTGAGGCAGAGGATGCTGAGCGTCCACCACCGGCGTTCGTACGTCGCGTACATGAAGATCCTTCGGTCGAGCTGCGTGGAACGAGACTGTCTCGTCTCGTTCTACACGCCAACGGCCGAGCCGTCGAGCGCATTCCCGGCAGCGGAGACGATGGACCCCGGGTTCCGCCCCTGCAAAGACAAGGACGCAACCACGGGGGCGAGGGTCACATGACTCACGTCGGTGCCGCCCGCCGATCCGTTCTGGGGCCCGAGGAAGGCCGAGGATGGTCGGATCTGGGCCCCGGAATGGCTGAAGACCCCGCGACGACCTTCGGCCACCCCGCCCCTGGGCGCGTCTTTGGTCTTTGCGCAGCCCCCGCAGTACGCCCGATATCAGCTCACACGTTGCCGCTACCAGGACTGACCTGCGGCGCCAACTGCGCAGCGGCGAGGGCCGGCTCCTCCTCGTTGGCAGCACGGCGCTGCACCACCATCGCGAACCAGAACAAGCCGGCGGCCACGATGCCGTCCAGCCACCAGTGGTTGGCGGTCACGGTCACGGCCAGCACCGTCAGGACCAGGTGGCCCAGCACCAGCCAGCGCCACCGGCTGCGGCTGGCCGTGATGACGGCGACGGTCACGATGAGGGCCCACGCCACGTGGATCGAGGGCATGGCCGCCAGCTGGTTGCTCATCCCGCCCGTGCCGGCCCCGTACACCGACTGCTTGTAGAGGAGGCCGGTGTCGACGAAGCCCAGGTCGGGGAGCAGTCGAGGGGGTGCTACGGGGAAGAGGCGGATGACGAGGCACAGGCCGGTGACGATGGCCACGCTGTTGCGGATCGCCGGGTAGTCCTCGCGATGGAGGGCGAACAGCCACACCAGGGCGATGATCAACGCCGGCCCGTGGGCGATGGCGTAGTAGGCGTTGAAGAACTGCACCAGCCACCCGTGCGGGAGCACGAGCCGCTGGAGTGACGCTTCGCTGGGGAGGTGCATCCACCGCTGGAGGTGCCAGACCCAGCGCCCGTGCTGCTCGGCGCCGCTCACCTGCCGGACGGTCAGCTCGTGCACGAACCGCCACACGGCATAGAGGCCGAGCACCAGCGCCAGCTCCCGAGCCCCGGTCGACGCGGCGATGACCCGCGGTCGGATCGAACGACGCGCCAGGAACACGAAGACCAAGAGGGCGAGGGCCCAGAGGGTGGCGGTGTTCCAGGCGATCCACATGGCGCCCGCCAGTTTCGCCGGTCGCTCGTTTCGCTGTCACACCCCCTTCGTACGATGTCCGGTATGACCGAGTTGGTCGACCGGTACCGGGCGATGGCGACGGAGGACCTGGCCTCGGCGTGGCGCGACCTGGGCGGGTTGATGCGGGCCGTGCAAGCCCAGCGCCTCGCCATGCTGGCCGT
>JAOBWJ010000071.1 GCA_025463335.1 Acidimicrobiales bacterium | reverse complement strand
CTACCAGCTGGTCAAAGACCTCCGCACCAACCACGAGACCGGCAACGTCGAGCAGGTCATCGAGAACGGCGACCTCGACGACTTCATGGAGGCCTTCCTCCGCTGGGAGCGGGCCTCCTAAGCTCGCCCTACCCCGCTTCCCCCTCAATCCGTTCTAGTCACCGCCAGCCCGGCAGAGCCGGGCTGAGCGTGACGGGAAGGGGGAAGCGGTGCGAGAGCACGCCCTCCTCGTGCTGGCGTCACGCCAGCACGGCTTGTTCGAGTGGAACCAGGCCGTCCAACTCGGCTTCGACGACAAGTCGGTCGGCCATCGAGTCGCGACGGGCCGCTTCATCCGCGTCTTTCCGGGCGTGTACCGGGTGGCGGGAGCGCCGACCACCCGGGAGCAGCGGCTGCTGGCGCCCTGCCTGGCCGCCGGACCCGGCAGCGCCATCTCCCACCGGTCGGCGGCCCACGAGTGGAGCCTGGCCGAGTTCGCCGACGTGGTGGAGATCGTCACGCCTCGAGCCCAGTGGCCCCGGCTGCCCGGCGTGATCGTGCACCGGTCGACCGATCTGCGCCCCGACCACGTCACCGTCCGACATGGCCTGCCGATCACCAAGCCCCTCCGGACACTGGTCGACCTGGGTGCGGTTGCCCCCTGGTCGGTGCCCGACGCCCTCGAGCGCGGCCTCACCATCCGGCTGTTCGGTATCGCCGCAGCTGATGCCGTGCTCGACGACCTCGGCTGCAAGGGCCGGACCGGCGTGGGCGTGTTCAGGCGGGTCCTCGACAACCGGGCACTGGGACGGGGCATCCCTGACGGCCTGCTCGAACCCCGCATGGCCAGGCTCCTCCGCAAGCGCAACATCCCGATGCCCGTGTTCCAGCACTCGGTCACCAAGGACATCCGGGTCGACTTCGCCTATCCGGCGCGGATGATCGCCATCGAGGTGGACGGCCACGAGGCGCACGGGACTCCGGAGGCCATGGCCCGTGACCTCGAACGCCAGAACCGGCTCGTCCTCCTCGGCTGGACGATCCTCCGCTTCACCTGGCGCCAGGTCGTGAAGCAGCCGGATCTGGTGGCCCGTACCGTTCTCGTCACCTTGAGCCCGGCTCTGCCGGGCTGAGCGTGACGAGAAGGGGGGTGCCACTGGTCGCTGGGGAGGCCCGGGTACTCTCGTCAAGCCCCCAACCCCTTCGGAGTGGCGCGTCCGTGATCAAGCTGGAGAACGTCACCAAGCAGTACAAGGGCGATGTGGTGGCCCTGCGCGACGCGTCGGCCGACATCCAGAAGGGCGAGTTCGTCTTCCTCGTGGGCCCCTCGGGCTCCGGCAAGTCGACCTTCATCCGCCTCCTGAACAAGGAGGAGCAGCCCGACGGTGGGCGCATCTGGGTGGCTGGCAAGGACATCGGCCAGCTCACCAAGTGGAAGGTGCCCTACCTGCGCCGCAACATCGGCTGCATCTTCCAGGACTTCAAGCTTCTGCCCAGCAAGTCGGTCTACGAGAACGTGGCCTTCGCCCTCGAGGTGATCGGTCGCCCTCGCCACGTGGTGTCGTCGCAGGTGCCGGCCATCCTCGAGCTGGTCGGCCTGGCCAAGAAGATGGACAACCTGCCGACCGAGCTCTCCGGCGGTGAGCAGCAGCGGGTGTCGATCGCCCGGGCCTTCGTGAACCGGCCGCTGATCCTCCTGGCCGACGAGCCCACCGGCAACCTCGACCCCACCACCAGCGTCGGGATCATGCGCCTGCTCGACCGCATCAACCGCACCGGCACGACGGTGGTCATGGCCACCCACGACCGCGGCATCGTCGACACCATGCGGCGCCGGGTCATCGAGCTCGACCGCGGCACGATCGTCCGTGACCAGTCCCGCGGGGTCTACGCCTGATGGCCCTCAAGCTCGACTACGTCTCCCGCGAGACGCTCATCAACCTCAAGCGCAACGTGCTCCTGACCACGGCGTCGATGGTCACGGTTGCCGTCTCGCTGTCGATGGTCGGTGTGGCCTTCCTGCTCCGCTACGGCGTCGACAACGCCACGCAGCGGTGGAAGAACGGCATCGAGTTCGAGGTCTTCATGAACCCGAACGCCTCCCCCGAGCAGAAGGCGCGGATCGACCGGGAGCTGACCCAGAACCCCGACATCGAGAAGGTGCGCTTCGTCGGTCGGGTCGAGCAGTACAAGCTCTTCCGCGACTACTTCCACGACCAGCCGTCGTACCTCGAGAACGTCCGGCCCGACGACCTGCCCGAGTCGTATCGCGTCGCGCCCCGGGTGAAGGACGCGGCCGTCATCCGGTCCATGGCCGACCGGGTCCAGAAGGAACCTGGGGTCAAACAGGTGGAGTTCGCCGGCGATCAGGTCGACCGCGCCCTGCGCACCTCCCGGGGCATGCAGCTGGCGATGTTCGTCATCGCCATCGTGCTCTTCCTCGCCTCCGCGCTGCTGATCTTCAACACCATCCGCATGGCCATCTTCGCCCGACGGCGAGAGATCGAGGTCATGAAGCTGGTCGGGGCCACCAACTGGTTCATCCGGGTGCCGTTCATGTTCGAGGGGCTGGTGCAGGGCGTCGTCGGTGCCCTCGGGGCGTTCGCCACCATCTACTTCCTGCAGGGTCCGCTCACCCACTGGATCAAGGACACGTTCCAACAGTTCGACGGTTTCATCGTCCACCCCGGCGAGGTGGCCGCCGTGGGCTTCATCGTGGTCCTCGTGGGCTCGGCCATCGGCGCGGCCAGCGCCGGCGTGGCCGTCACCCGCTTCCTCGACGTCTGACGTCAAGGCCAGCGGCGGTCACGCCGATCAAGCATGCGTGACCCCGTGTTGCCACCGTGCTTAGAGTTGCCCGTGTGAAACGTGCGGGCGCGTGGCTCGCCGTCCTCGGCGTGCTCGCGGGACTGTCGTCGCCGGCCGAGGCTGCCGCGCCTTCGCCCGAGCAACGCAGCAAGGACATCCAGTCCGAGGTCGAGCGCCTCCGCCGGGAGTTGGGCGACACCGCCGACCAGGAGACCGAGGTCCTGGCCGAGCTCGCCGTCAGCCGCCGACTCCGCCAGGAGCTCGACGCCAAGGTCGCCAGCCTCGACGCCGCCATCGCCACCGCCCAGGTCGACCTGGCCCAGGTCGATGCCGAACTGGCCGCCGCGATCGCCGCCGAGCAGGCCGCCGCGGAGGCCGTGGCCGCCGCCGTACGCGAGCTCGACGGGGCCACGACGCTCCTGCGCGACCAGGCCGTCGAGGCGTTCATGCACTTCGGCAACACACCCTCGGTGGACGACGTCGTGGTCGAGCTCAAGGACGTCAACGCCGCCACGCGCGCTGCTGCCCTCGTGGACGCCGTGGCCCAGCGCCAGACCGACGTGGTCGATCGCCACCGGCGCCTCCAGGAGGACACCACACTCCTGAAGGCAAGGGCGGCCGACGCCAAGGCGGCCGTGGCCGTTCGCCAGGACGAGGCGACCAAGCGCACGGCGGCGCTGGAGGCGGCCCGCGCCGAGCAGGCGGCGGCCCGGGCCGACGTGGCCGCCGAGACGGCCAACGAGCAGCGCCTCCTCGCCCAGGTCCAGGCCAAGAAGGGCGACTACCTCAAGCAGATCAAGCAGCTGGAGAAGGAGTCGGCGACCATCGCCGCCCAGCTTCGGGCCCGCCAGAAGGGCCAGAAGGTCACACCGAGCGGCCACGGCGTCCTCGGGTTCCCGACGGTCAGCGCCGTGATCACCTCACCCTTCGGCTACCGCATCCACCCGATCTACGGCGACCGGCGGCTGCACGCCGGCGTCGACTTCCGGGCGTCGACCGGCACGACCGTGCTCGCCGCCGGGGCCGGCACCGTGGCCTTCGCCGGATGGATGAGCGGCTACGGGAACGCCGTGATCATCGACCACGGCGGGTCGATCGCCACCCTCTATGGCCACAACAGCGCCCTCGCCGTGTCGGTGGGCGACACCGTGAAGCGAGGCCAGCGCATCGCCGCCGCCGGCTCGACCGGCAACTCGACCGGACCGCACGTGCACTTCGAGGTGCGGGTGAGCGGCACGCCGGTCGACCCCATGAAGTATCTCTAGACGGACAGGCGACGTCGTGGCTGCGTAGCCTTCGCGCCGTGGATTTCCGCGACGTGTCGGTGAGCGCCCTGGCCGAGCAGGTCCGAGCGGGGGAGGTGGCCGCCCGAGAGCTGGTCCACATGGCGCTCGACCGCATCGAGCAGGTCGACGACGACATCCACGCCTTCGTCGCCGTCGACGCCGAGGCCGCGCTGGCCGAGGCCGCGGCCATCGACGAGCGGGTCGCCGCCGGCGAGGACCCCGGCCCGCTGGCCGGCATCCCGCTCGGCGTGAAGGACCTCGAGAGCGCCATCGGCTTCGTCACCAGCCAGGGCTCCACGGCGCTCGCCGGCGGGAGCCCGGCCAACGTCGACAGCGAGCTGGTGGCCCGGCTGCGGGCGGCCGGGTGCGTCGTCATCGGCAAGACCAACACGCCGGCGTTCGGGCACAAGCCCGACACCGCCAACCTGGTGTTCCCGGCCACCCGCAACCCGTGGGACGTGCGCCGCTCGCCGGGTGGCTCCTCGGGCGGGTCGGCTGCAGCCATTGCCGCCGGCATGGTCCCGTTGGCCACCGGGTCCGACGGGGGCGGCTCCATCCGGATCCCCTCGGCGGTGTGCGGCCTGTCGGGCATGAAGCCGTCGCTCGGTCGGGTCCCGGGCGACAACGCGTGGCACGACCTCTCGACCTCGGGCCCGATGGCGCGCCGCATCAGCGACGTCGCCCTCGCCCTCGACGCCGTGATCGGACCCGACCCGTCCGACCTCCGCTCGCTGCCCATGCCCGAGGCGTCCTGGACCGGCGCGGTGGCCGATCCACAGGTCCCCCTCCGGGTGGCGTGGTCGCCGACCCTGGGGTACGGCACGCCCTCGCCCGACGTGCTGGCCGTCTGCGAACGGGCCGTGCTCGCCCTGGAGGATGCCGGCGCCGAGGTGGTGCGGGTCGACGACGTCTTCGCCGAGGACCCGTTGATGACGTGGGTGACGATGGTGGCCGCCTACCTGGTCCGCACCGTCGAAGTCTGCGGGGCAACGGCAGACGCCGAGGAGCCGTCGTTGGCCGTCTACCTGGAGATCGGTCGCACGCTGGGGGCGGCCAGCCTGGTGGCGGCCATCGACGCCTGCTACGAGCTCAACCGCCGGCTCATCCGGCTGTTCTCCGACCATCGGGTGCTGCTGACACCGACCACCTCCACCACCGCCCCGCTGTCCGGCCAGGGGCAGGACAACTGGGTGCAGTACACCTATCCGTTCAACCTCACCCGCTCGCCGGCCGGGACGGTGTGCGCCGGCGTGGCGCCCGACGGCCTGCCGGTCGGGTTGCAGGTCGTGGGCCCCCAGCACGGCGATCAAGTCGTGCTGCGGACCATCGCCGCCCTCGAGGCCAGGCTCGGGCTGGCCGACCCGCCTGGCTACTGAGCGGGCCTCTGGGTGGGGATCTCGGGCCGAAAGCTGGCACACTGGTTGTCCCCAACTGCTGCCAGCGTTCAGGAGCACCATGGCCTTCAAGGTCGGCGATCGCGTCGTGTACCCGCATCACGGCGCTGCTGTCATCAAGAAGAAGGAGTCCCGCGAGGTCTCCGGTGAGAAGGTCGACTACTTCGTCCTTCACATGGCTCATGGCGACCTGACCCTGTCGGTGCCCGTCGACAAGGCGGAAGAGGTCGGCATGCGCCCGCCCATCAGCGAGGAGGACGTCGAGGACGTCCTGCGCCTGCTGGCCAAGCGCGACGTGCGGGAGCCCTCCAACTGGAGCCGGCGGTTCAAGAACCACCAGGAGAAGCTGAAGTCGGGCGACGTCTACCAGGTCGCCGAAGTCGTGCGGAACCTGGCCCTCCGCGAGCAGGCCCGCGGCCTGTCCGCCGGCGAGAAGTCCATGCTCGAGCGGGCCCGCGTCATCCTGGCCTCCGAGCTGTCGATCGCCTGGGACACCCCGGAGGAAGAGGCGCTCGAGCGTCTCGCCAAGGCCCTGGTCTGACGACGGGCCGACGGGCCCGATTCCGAACCGGCGACGGATCGTCTACAGATCTGTAGACGATCCGTCGCCAGTTCGGTTTTCTGGGCGATCACAGGATGGTGGTGACGTCGCGGACCAGCGCCGCGGCTGCGAAGGCGAACACCGCGGTGATCAGGGCTCGGCCCACCCATAGAGCCTGGCTCGAGCGAAGTGCCGCTCGCAGGCGCGGGACGCGCTGCAGCACCGGTACCGAGACCAGGACGAGCACGACGAGGATCGCGCCAAAGGTCCCTGTCAGGAGCAGCCCGAGGAAGAGGGGTACGAGCCAGAGCGATGAGCGAGTTGTCGTGGCCCGACGGTCCAGGCGACGCTCGATGTGCAGGCTGGTGAGTGCGCCGAAGGCGAACGGCAAGGCGATGAACGAGACGACCGCGAACCAGAGCGGGCTCAGCAGGTTGAAATCGATGCCCTCTTCGTCCAGCACGGCGGCACCGCCGATCGCACCAGCGAGGAGCGCGGCCGCCACCCATCGCCATGGGGCGGGAGCGAACCGCCGCAGGCCCATGTAGGCGAGACCGCCGAGGCCGCCGAGGATGGTCGTGGCGGCGAGGAGGAAGCCCGTACCTGCCGTGAACGAGCCGATCTCGAAGCCGTCGTCGGTCTCGATCCCTCGGAGCCGATCGCTCGACGTCAGGCGCAGGACCAACATGACGAGCCGGCCGCCGATCCCACCGACCACGAATCCGACGAGCATGCCGCTCGTGAATCCCACTGCGGCCCGGTTGCCCAGCCGCGTCACATCGTCTCGCCA
>JAOBWJ010000070.1 GCA_025463335.1 Acidimicrobiales bacterium | reverse complement strand
CGTGGAGCTCGGCGACCGAGATGCCGAGGCCCGTGGTGTGCGAGAAGCGGGTGTCGCCCACCACGGCGACCCACTCGCCGACCGGCGGCCGCAGCACCTGCACGTTCACGTCGGCGTTGATGGTCGTGAACGCGAGGTGGTCGACGAGCACGCCGATCGTGTTGGTGAAGTCGCCGGCCACCGTCAGCCGTGACAGCGCCGACGTCTCCTCCCCGGCGACGAGCGGCAGCTGGAGGTGGATCCAGTAGCCGAACACCCCCTCGGGTGCGCCAGGCACGGGGAACCGCACCATGTCCATGGCCCGGAGGAAGCCGGGCGAGTGGGGGAGGTCGCGGTAGACGGGCTCGAAGGTCTCGGGGCCCGGCAGCGGTGCGTCGGTGGTGGTCGACGCTGCCGGCAGACCGCGGCCACCGCGCACGTCCTCGACGCGCAGCCGCAACGCCAGGCACCGGGCGTGCTCGACGTCGCCCACGCGGAGGACGGCCTCGACGAGCTGGATCTTCTTGCCCTCGCGGAGCACGCGGGTGGCGATGTCGAGACGGGGGCCGATCGGCACCGGACGCACCATGTCGTACGTCAGGCGGGTGAACTGCATGGCGGCGAGCGTGGGCACGTCCTCGACGCGGCGGGCCAGCAGCCCCTGCACCGGCCCACCGTGCTGATGGTCGGGATGCCAGCCGCCCTGGGTCAGGATCGTGCCGACGTACCCGTCGCCGTCGGGGAGGTAGAGGGCTTCGTCGCTCACCCGCCCACGATGGCATGGCCCGTGCTACACCGTGCTCCCGATGACAGACGTACGTGACGCCGTCACTGCCGAGGTCGTGCGCAACGCCCTCGCCGTTGCGGCCGAGGAAGCCAGCATCGTGGTGGTGCGGTCGTCGCACTCCACGTTCATCCAGGAGGGCGCCGACGCGTGCAGCGCCATCCTCGACGCCGCCGGCCAACTGGTGTCGCAGTCGACTGCGACCAGCCTCATGCACGGGGCCAGCCTGCGGTGCTCGCTGCCGGCCCTGCTCGAGGATCACCCGCTCGAGACCATGGCGCCGGGCGACGTCTTCGCCATGAACGACCCGTACCGGGGCGGCATCCACGCCAACGACATCGTGGTGTTCCGCCCCGTGTTCGCCGACGGCCGGCCCCGGTGGTTCGCCGGCACGCTCATCCACGTGGCCGACGTCGGTGGCTCGGCGGTGGGCGGGCTCGCCGCCCTGGCCACCGACTGCTTCAGCGAGGGGTTGCTGCTGCCGCCCATCCGCCTCTACATCGCGGGCGAGGCCCAGCGCGACGTGTTCGCCATCCTGCGCCGCAACAGCCGGGCGCCGGACAAGGTGGTCGGCGACGTGCAGGCCCTGGTTGCCGGGGTGAACACCATGGCCCGCCGCCTCGACGAGCTCATCGAGCGCTACGGGGCCGACCACCTCGACCGGGTGGTGAACGAGCACCTCGACGCCACCGAGGCCCGCACCCGCGCCGGCCTGCGGGAGCTCCCCGACAGCACCTACACCGGCGCGTTCGACATCGACGGCGACGGCCTGACCGACCGGCAGTACCACGTCGAGGTCGCGGTCACCCTTGCCGATGGCGAGCTGACCGCCGACTTCGCGGGCACGTCGCCCCAGTCGGGCGGGGCCATCAACGCGTCGTACTCGCAGACGCTGTCGGGCGTGGTGTTCGCCATGCGGTGCCTGGTCGACCCGACGCTGCCGATGAACGAAGGCTGCTTCCGGCCGCTGCGGGCCATCTTCCCGCTCGGCACGCTGGTGAACCCGGCGCCGCCAGCGGCGTGTGGCGGGCGCATCGTGACGGTGGCGGCGGCGACCGACGCCATGCTGCGGGCCCTGTCCGACTGCCGGCCCGACCGGGCGGTGGCGGCCAGCGGCCTCATCCACGTCTGGAGCCTGAGCGGCAAGGGCTGGCTCAACCTCTTCTACGAGTTCGGCGGCATCGGCGGCCGGGCCGGGAGCGACGGGCCCGACGCCACCGGGTGCTTCTTCCTTGGCGGCCGGTCGGTGATCCCGCAGATCGAGCCCATGGAGGCGCAGTACCCGTTCGTGGTCCGGCGTTCGAAGCTGCTGCCCGACTCCGGTGGTCGAGGCCAGTGGCGGGGAGGGTTGGGCATGGAGACGGAGATCGAGCTGCTCGAGGACGCCATCGTCACCGTGCGGGGCGCCCGCATGGATCTGCCGCCGCCCGGGTCCAACGGCGGGGAGACGGGCCAAGCCGGCTCCTGGTTCATCCGCCACTTGGACGGCGAGCTCGAGGAGCTTCCCGTCCGGAAGGCCGACGTGCCGATCGCCAAGGGGGAGACGTTCATCGTGCGCACGAGCGGGGGAGGCGGCCTCGGTCGTCCCGAGGACCGGGACCCGGTGCTCGTCGAAGCCGACGTGCGCGACGGGAAGGTGTCGGCATGAAGGTCTTTGCCGGCATCGACGTCGGGGGCACGTTCACCGACGTGGTGATCGCCACCGGGGACGGGCGCACGATCGTCCGGAAGCTGCTGACCACGCACGACGACCCGAGGGTGGCGGTGGCCGAGGGTCTCCTGCTGGGGCTGGAGGGCGCCGGGGCGGCGCCGTCCGAGGTGGCCCGGGTGGTGCACGGCACCACGTTGGCCACCAACGTCATCCTCGAGCGGCGGGGCGGTCCGATCGCGTTCGTCACCACCGACGGCTTCGGCGATCTGCTGCGGCTCGGTCGCGAGGCGCGGGTGGAAGAGGACCGGTTCGACCTGTTCTTCACCACACCCAGGCCGCCGGTCGAGCACACGGCCACGTTCGAGGCCATCGAGCGGGTCACGGCCCGGGGTGAGGTGCTGGTGGCGCTGACGCCTGAGCACGCCCGGGAGGTGGCGAAGCGGGTGGCGGCGTCCAACCCCGTCGCGGTGGCCGTGTGCTTCCTCCACTCCTACGCAGATCCAACGCACGAAGCGCTGATGGCCGAAGCGTTGCGGGCCGAGCTGGGCGACCGCTTCGTGGTCACCTCCAGCGAGGTGTGGCCCGAGCTGCGCGAATACGAGCGGGCCATGACCACGGTGATGTGCGCCTACGTGGGCCCGGTCATGGGGAGCTACCTGGCCGGGCTCGGGACCCGGTTGGCCGAGCTCGGCGTGCGGTGCCCGATCGAGATCATGGAGTCGAGCGGCGGTGTGATGCCCGCCGCGCTGGCCGCTCGCCGGCCGATCTACACCGTCGAGTCGGGTGGGGCGGCGGGCGTGACGGCGGCCGGCGCCGTCGGTCGGGCCATCGGGGTCGGTGACGTCATCTCGTTCGACATGGGTGGCACCACGGCCAAGGCGGCCATCGTCCGGAACGGAACCCCGGCGGTGGTCCACGACTTCCAGGTCGGGGGCAAGGGCAGCTTCGGCGGCACCCGACCGGGGACGGGCTTCCCCATCAAGGTGCCGGTGGTCGACATGGCCGAGGTCGGGGCCGGGGGTGGCAGCATCGCCTGGGTCGACGAGGTCGGCTCCCTGCGGGTCGGACCCCGCTCGGCCGGCTCGGTGCCGGGGCCGGCGTGCTACGGCCGGGGCGGCGACGCCGCCACCGTGACCGACGCCGACCTCGTCCTCGGCTACGTCAACCCGGCCGGGTTGGCCGGCGGCGTGCGCCTGTCGCGGGAGCTGGCCGAGCAGGTCATCGAGCGGGACGTGGCCAAGCCCCTGGCCGTCGACGTCCCCGGCGCGGCCCGGGCCATCCACGAGATCATCAACGCCACCATGGCCGCCGCCATCCGGGTGGTGACCGTGCAACGGGGCGTCGACCCGAGGGACTTCGCCCTCGTCGGGTTCGGCGGGGCCGGACCCATGCACGTGGCCGGGCTGGCCGACACGTTCGGCATCGACACCGTGGTCGTGCCGTGGGCGGCCGGCGTGGCGTCGGCCGTCGGGCTGGTGACGTCCGACCTCGGGACCGAACGGGTGCGCACCCGGATCACCGACGTCGGCGACGCCGACGCCGACGCCATCGAGGCGCTGTACCTGGAGCTGGAGGCCGAGTGCCGGGCCGAGCTGGGCGACGGCCATCTCGAGCTCACCCGGGCCGCCGATGCCCGGTTCCGGGGCCAGGCCCATCAACTGTCGGTGGTGGTCCCCGGCGGCCTCGCCGACGTGCCCAGCGCCTTCCGGGCCGAGCACCACCGGGCCTACGGCATCGACCTCGACGCGCCGGTGCAGCTCGTCAACCTCCGGGTGCGAGCCACCCGCCGGGCCGACAAGCCCACCGCCGCGCCGTTGCCCGTCGACCCGAGCGCCACCGCCACGCCGGTGGGCGAGCGTCAGGCCTGGTTCGAGGGCGGGTTCGTGTCGACCCCCGTGTACTCGTGGCCCGACCTGGTGCCGGGCACCACCATCGTCGGCCCAACGTTGCTGGAGGCGGACGACACGACGGTGGTCGTCCCTCCGAACCGCACCGCCACCATCGACGGCTTCCGCAACATCCTGCTCACGTCGCGCTGACCCGCCTCGGCCGCCGAGCGGAGAGCCGAGCGAGCCCAGGAGAGCGCCCTTTCAAAGACAAAGACGCAACCACGGGGGCGAGGGTCACATGACTCACGTCGGTGCGGCCCACCGACGCTGAGTTCTGGACGGTTGTTGGCGACATGGCCCGGCGGGTTCAAGGGGTCCGCGCAATCTCTCGGATGGTCAACGAGGTTCGTTGGCTGACCGAGGGAGGTTGGGGTGGCATCACGTTTGACGGTGAA
>JAOBWJ010000092.1 GCA_025463335.1 Acidimicrobiales bacterium | reverse complement strand
CTGGCCGACACCGACGTGCCCCACCCCCGCGTGCTGGCCGCCTGCGACGACCACGACGTGGCTGGGTGCTCGTTCTACGTGATGGAGCTGGTCGACGGCTGGTCGCCCATGCAGCTGGACGGCGGGGCCTGGCCGGCGCCGTTCGACACCGACTTCGACGCTCGGCGGGGGCTGGCGTTCGAGCTGGTCGAGGGCATCGCCCGCCTGGCCCGCGTCGACTGGCGGGCGCGGGGCCTGGAGGGCTTCGGCAGGCCCGACGGCTTCCACGAGCGCCAGGTCGACCGCTGGCTGGCCCATCTGGCGCCCCACCGGTTCCGGGACATCCCGGGGCTCGATGAGGCGGCCGAGTGGCTCCGCAGCCACAAGCCCCGGAGCTACGAGCCCGGCCTGCTCCACGGCGACTACCAGTTCGCCAACGTGATGTTCCGCCACGGCGCCCCGGCCCGGCTGGCCGCCATCGTCGACTGGGAGATGGCCACCGTCGGCGACCCGCTGCTCGACCTCGGCTGGGTGGCCATGGGCTGGCCCGACGCCGACGACCCCGAGCCCAACGGCTACGTCGACTACCGGGGCATGCCCAAGCTGGCGGAGCTGCTCGACCACTACTCGAACGTGTCCGGCCGCGACGTGAGCGAGCTCGACTACTACGTGATCCTGGCCCGGTTCAAGATGGCCACCGTGCTGGAGGTCGGCTACGCCCGGGTCATGCAGGGCAAGGCCGACAACCCGAAGATGGAGGCGTTCGGCGCCGTCGTCCTCGACATGGCCAGCCGCGCCGCCGAGCTCGCCCGCTCCACCGCCCTGGCGTAGGCCACCCGCACGGTTGCCAAAGGCTCGGACGGCTTCGCCGAGCCTTCGGAACTACGGCTTGATGCTTACTGGCACGTTCGAGTAGCCGGCGACGTTGGACATGTGGACCCGCTGGAGGCCGGCCTCGTCGACCTCGAACCGGGGCCACCGCCGGGCCATCTCCTCGATGGCGACGCGACTTTCCATGCGGGCCAGGGCGGCGCCGAGGCAGCTGTGCACGCCGTGGCCGAGGGCGATGGCGACGCTGGGCGTGCGCTCGACGTCGAACTCGTCGGGCCGGTCATAGGCCCGGGGGTCGCGAGTGGCGGCGCCGGTGACCAGGAGCACGGGATGGCCGGCCGGCAGGGTGACGCCGTCGAACTCGCGGTCCTCGACCGAGAACCGGCCCTGGTACTGCGAGGGCGGCAGGTAGCGGAGGATCTCCTCGACGGCCGACGGCACCTTGGCGGGGTCGTCGAGCACCTTCTGCCACTGGTCGGGGTGGCGGCCGAACAGCACGACGGCGTTGCCGACGAGCTTGGTGACGGTCTCGGCACCGGCGCCGCCGAGGAGGCTGGCGAACCCGGCGATCTCGACGTCGTCGAGGGTGGTCTCGGTGCCGTCCTCCCGCTCGACGGTGACCTGGGTGAGGCGGGAGAGCATGTCGTCGCCAGGGTCGGCCCGCTTCTCGGCCACCAGCGCGTAGTAGTAGGCGCCCGACTCGAGCATGGCCTGCTGGCCCTCCTCGGTGGGCTCCATGCTCCCGGGCTCGCGGTGGAGCGTGGCATCCAGCCAGTGACGGATCTGCTGGCGGTCCTCGGCCGGGACGCCGAGCATCCGCGAGATGATCTCGACCGGGAACGGGGCGCTGAAGTCGGCGACCGCGTCGAGCTCGGTGTGTCCCTCCAGCGGCTCGAGGAAGTCGCAGATGACCTCCCGCACCATTGGCTCCAGGGCGGTGACGGCCCGGGGCGTGAACACCCGGCTCACCAGGCTCCGCAGCCGGTCGTGCTCCGGCGGGTCCATCATGATGATGCTGCGGAAGCTCCGGATCATCTCCGGGTCCCTCGACAGCGTCGACAAGTCGACGCCGTGGGCGCTGGAGAATCCGGCCCAGTCCTTGTGGGCGGCGACCACGTCGGCGTAGCGGGAGAGGGCGTAGAAGCCGTACCGCTCGCTGTGGAACACCGGCGCCTCGTCGCGGAGCCGTCGGTACACGTCGGTGGGGTCGTTGAAGTACTTGTCGGAGAACGGGTCGAACTCGACCATCGTCATGGCAGGACCTCCTCGGCGAAGCGGCGGAGCGAATCGATGGCGTCCCGGGACCGGGGCCACGGCTTGACCAGCAGCCGGTCGACGCCGGCCTCGGCGTAACGCTCGACGTCGGCCGGCCCGGTCACCGAGCCGGAGAACGTGATCTCGACGTGCCGGTCGGTGAGGTCGGCCAGCCGGGCCCGGGCCTTGGGCAGGTCGTCGAACGTGTGGTTCATGGGGATCCACCCGGCGCCGACCGTGGCCGCTCGCCGCAGGGCAGCGGCGCCGTCACCCCCGATGTGGAGGGCGGGGCCGGGGCGCTGCACCGGCTTGGGCTCGAAGGCCACCGGCCCGAAGTCGAAGAACCGCCCGTGGTGCTCGACCACGTCCTCGCTCCACAGTCGCCGGCACACCTCGATGGCCTCGTCGACGCGGGCGCCGCGGGTGTCGAAGTCGAGCCCGACGGCGTCCCACTCGGCCCGCAGCCAGCTGGCCCCGATGCCGAGGTCGAGTCGCCCCCCCGAGAGGACGTCGACCGTGGCCGCCGCCCGGGCGGTGACGAACGGGTGGCGGAGGCCGATGTTGTAGACGTGCGTGGCCAGCCGGATCTGCGTGGTGCGGGCAGCGAGGTGACACAGGTAGGCGAGGGCGTCGAACACCGGCACGTCGGGCGGGATCGGCGGGTGGTCGGACTCGGCGAACGGGCTGCCCTCCATCGAGGCCGGGAGGATCAGGTGCTCGGGCATCCACACCGAGTCGAACCCGAGCCGATCGGCCTCCTCGGTGACCGCGACCCACAGGTTGGGGTTCAACGTGCCGAGGGGCAGCCCGAACTTCACTGGTGGGGCTCCACGAACACCGACTCGGCGGCGTCCAGCAGGCCGTCGCGCAGCGCGGTGGTCGGTTCCCCTGTGAACGGCTCGGCCACCTGCGAGGCCATGATCCCCTCGCGGCGGCGCAGCCCGGCCATGCTCTCCCGCCGGCCGGAGTAGGCGGCCGGCTGGTCGAGCATCCAGAGGATGCCCTCGGCCGCCACCGCCGGCGGCTCCCAGCCCGAGTGGTCGGCCGTCGGCGCGTTGGCGAGGAAGCCCTCCGACGCGACGGGCACGTCGATCCGGAAGCAGTTCACGGCGATCTCGTCGGCCACGAGCTGGCGGGCCAGGTCGACGGTGAGCCGCTCCAGGGCCATCTTGGAGACGCCGTAGGACATCAGCCCGGGGAACGGCTCGAGGGCGGCGAGGGACGACACGTTGAGGATCCGCCCGCCCCCGGCCGCCCGCAGGTGGGGGACCGCCTGCCGTGACGCCAGCAGGGGGGCCTGCAGGTTGATGGCCATCACCAGGTCGTGGCGGTGGAGCGGGATGTCGAGGTCGCCCACGAACGTGACGGCGGCGTTGTTCACGAGCACGTCGAGCCGTCCGAGCTCGGCGACGGTGGTGTCGACCATGGCCAGGACCTGGTCGGCGTCGGACAGGTCGGTGGGCACGGCGACGGCCGTGCCGCCCTCGTCGGTGATGCGGCCGACCACGTCGTCGAGGGTGCCGGGTGTGCGCTGGGGCTGGGCGGCGGTGGACCGGGCGGCGCACGCCACGGCGAACCCGGCCCGGGCCAGGGCCAGGGCGGTCGCCGCCCCCACGCCACGACTGGCGCCGGTGACCAGCGCGACCTTGCCGTCCCTTGTCCCCATCTGCGTCCCCCTCCGGACGCGGAACGTAGCAAAGTTCTGACACCGACGTCAGGTGTCGGACTAGGGTCCGCTGCGTGTGGGACTTCTCGACCGAACCAGGGTTCCAAGCGCTGCTCGACTGGACGCGTGACTTCGTCCGCGACCGGGTCGAGCCGCTCGACCTCGTGCACCCGGGCGAGGCGTTCCACCCGCCGACCGGCGACCTGCGGCTGCTCGTCGACGCCATGAAGCAGGAGGTGCGGGACCGAGGCCTGTGGGCCTGCCACCTCGGCCCCGAGCTCGGCGGCCAGGGGTACGGCCAACTGAAGCTCGCCCTGATGAACGAGATCCTCGGCACGTCAGGGTGGGCGCCGATCATCTTCGGCACGCAGGCGCCCGACACGGGCAACGCCGAGATCATCGCCCAGTACGGCACCGACGAGCAGAAGGCCCGTTACCTGCAGCCGCTCCTCGACGGCGAGTGCTTCTCCTGCTACTCGATGACCGAGCCCCACGCCGGGTCCGACCCGAAGATGTTCACCACCCGGGCCACCCGAGACGGCGACCAGTGGGTCATCCAAGGGCGCAAGTTCTTCTCGTCGAACGCCCGCACCGCCTCGTTCTTCATCGTGATGGCCGTGACCGACCCCGACGTGAGCGCCTACCAGGGCATGTCGATGTTCCTCGTCCCGGCCGAGACGCCCGGCATCGTGATCGAGCGCAACATCGGGCTCATGGGCGAGGACGAGGACGAGGGCATGCACGCCCTCATCCACTACGACGACGTGCGGGTGCCGCTCGACAACCTCCTCGGTGGCGAGGGTCAGGCCTTCGCCATCGCCCAGACCCGGCTCGGGGGCGGTCGGGTGCACCACGCCATGCGGGCCGTGGCCACCTGCCAGAAGGCGCTCGACCTGCTCTGCGAGCGGGTGCTGAGCCGGGAGACCCAGGGCGAGGTGCTGGCCCGCAAGCAGTTCATCCAGGGTGACATCGCCGACTCCTACGCCGAGCTCCAGCAGTTCCGCCTGCTCGTGCTCTACACCGCGTGGGAGATCGACCAGCACAAGGACTACCACCGGAGCCGCAAGAACATCGCCGCCATCAAGGTGCTCACGCCCAAGGTGATCCACGACGCCGTGCTCCGCTCGATGCACGCGCACGGCGCCCTCGGCGTCTCCAACGAGATGCCCTTCGGCGGCATGTGGATGATGGCTCCCGTCATGGGCATCGTCGACGGCCCCACCGAGGTCCACCGCATCACCGTGGCGAGAGAGGTGCTCAAGGGCTACAAGCCGGCACCGGGGGCGTGGCCCACCGCCCATCTCCCCGGCCAGCGGGCCGCGGCCCGGGAGAACCTGGCGGCCCAGCTGGAGCACGTCATCGGCAACGCATGACGGGGCGCCGAAGCGGCAGGAGGGTGTACGAGGACAGACCCGACCACATCCTCGCCCGCATGCGCCTGTGGGAGGTCGAGGACCCGGAGGCCGGGCCGGCGCTCGAGGTCGACCTCGACGAGTCGCTGTGCAACCCCCACGGCAGCCCGCACGCGTCGGTGCTGGCCGGGCTGATCGACTGCGCGGCGGCGGGCGCCGCCGCTCGGGTCACCGGCTCCGAGGCGCTCGCCGGCGCCGACGTGCACATCCGCTTCCTGGCCACGGTCCGGGTCGGACCGGCGCGCGCCCTCGCCCGCGTGCTGAAGCCGGGGCGGCGCAGCATCGTCGTGCAGGTCGACGTCGTCGACGTCGGTGACGACCGCCGTCCGGTGGCCTCCGCGACGATGTCGTTCGCGCGGCTCGACACATGATCGACGAGCGCGGGCGTGCTCATCGGTTCGCGGGGGGTCGGGGCGTGACGGTGACGCTCGGGATCGACGCCTTGCTGCGCACGACCGCCTCGACCACTGCGACGAGCTCGTCGATGTCCACGAGCCCACCGTTCAGGTAGCCGCGCTGGAGCCAGACGGGGAAGTGGTCCCCGGCCCGCGCCTGGTCCCAGTCACTTGCGAACTCGGTCGCGCTGTGGCCGTCCCCACCAGCGGTGTCGCCGACGACGACACGGGTGAAACCGACGGCCGGGTGCTCGGCTCGCCAAGCCTCGACCAGCTTGTCGAGTGCCGCCTTGCTGACGGCATAGGCACCGAGGCCGGGCCACGGGGGCGTGAGCGACGCGCTGACGGACGAGAGGTATGCCGCCGACCCGGCGCTGGCGGTGAGGTGGGGGAGGGCCGCCGCCGTGACTAGAGCGGCGCCGACCACGTTGGTCTCGAGAACCCGGCGCCATGTGGCGGCGTCCGTCTCGGCCAGGGGCAACAGCGGGCCGACACCAGCGCAGTAGATGAGCGCGTCGATGCCCCCGAGCTCGGTGGCCGCCGTGGCCACAGCGGATCCGCATGACATCTCGTCGAGGACGTCGCACGCGAGGGCGATAGCACCGCCGCCCGCCACCTCGGCTGCCTCGCTGACGCGCTCGGCCCGCCGGGCGAGGAACGCTACCCGGCAGCCGTTCCGCGCCAGCCCCATGCCGATGGAACGCCCCAACCCGCTCGACGCGCCGACGACGACGGCGCGCAGCTGCTCCTTCACAACTCTCTCTCCCCCCAATGGAACTGACGGGAATGTTAGACAGACGGTGGGCGGGTCGTCGGACGCCGCGGTCCGGTCAGTCCAGGTTGTCGGGCACGTCGGCCAACCAGGGCTCGCGGGCAGCCGGCGGGAAGGTTGACGTGAAGTAGCTGTCCACATCCGGGTGGGCGAACGGGTCGGCGTCTGGCCTCGGGGGGTTGACGGCGAGCTGGATCGGCGTGCAGTTCCTCACCGGCCGGGGAATCGACGCGTTCACGTCGTAGCCGAGCACCTCGTCCGGCGTCGACGTGCAGAGCGCGGCACCCATGTTCAGCGCGTTGCGATCGCGCTGCGTGAGCGACCAGTTCCCACCGCCGGCACCTTCCGGTGGCGCGCCGAGGAAACGCCATTCGAGGAAGCGCAGGATCGACGTGTGGTCATAGCGACGATGGTCGACCCAGCCCGGCGCGGCGAAGGGTGACGCCAGCAGCGCCGGGACGCGGAAGCCCCCTTGGCCGAAGTTGTCGAGGTCGTTGGAACTGGCCCGTTGGTCGGCGAAGAGGGGCGGCAGCACGTGGTCGAAGAACCCGCCCCCCTCGTCGTACGTGAGGATGAACGCGCCGGACTTCCACTGCGGTGACTCGGTGAAGGCACGGAAGATCTCGCGGACCCATCGCTGGCCGAGACCGATGTCGCCGCGGGGGTGGTCGTCGGTGCGGTAGGCGTCGCTTCCCCCGAAGTTGGGCTCGATGAACGCGACGCTCGGCAGACGGCCGGCGGCGGCGTCTTCGAAGTACCGATCGAGGGACTGGATGAAGGGCCCCATGCGGTCGGTGCCCCACAGCGCCACCAGGGGGATGCGCGTGTAGTAGTAGCTCGCCGACACGCCTGCTTGCGCCAGTCGCTCGAGGATCGTCTCCGCCGAGTAGATGCCCGGGCCGAATCGCTGCACGTTGCCGGCGAGGCTGGGGTTGCGCTTCCTCCCCTCCGACTGGGCCGAGAGGAGGTACTGGCGGTTCGGAAAGGTGGGGCCGAGCAACGAGGAGTGCCACTGGTCGAACACCGTGAATCGGCGCGCCATGGCCGCGTAGACGGGTAGATCGCCGGCGGTGTAATAGGTGAGGGCGAACTGGTCGTTGCCGCTCCGCGGAGCCACGAAGCCCTGATCGCGCTGGATGCGGGCCTCGCTCCAGCTGTGGCCCGGTTCGCGGAAGTCGCAACCGCGTGTCTCGACCCGCTCCGTCCCGTACGACGACGCCGGTCGAGTCGACAGCTCTGCGCCCCGACCGTCGGCGTAGATCTGGTGCACCCGGCCGTCGACGCTGAACCTTGACCCATAGCGCCGGCGACCAGCGTTGAGGTAGGTGGCGTCGTCGGCCAGCCAACCGAGGTAGTGGTCGAACGATCGGTTCTCCATCATCACCACGAGGACGGTGTCGACGGGGCTCTCGGAGGCCGGCCGGCTCAGGATGGTGTCCTGGGGCACGGCGCCCGGTGGATTCGCAACCCTGGTCGTGAGGCTTGTCGTGGCGCCGGGTGAGTCGAGCAGCTCGCCCAGGCCGAGCGCGCCCGCGGCACTGGCGGCAACGAGACCGGCGGCACCACCGACGAATGCCCGCCGGCTGAGCGTCACCGAGTCGCCTCGGTCCGAATCGCCGTCGGCGACATGTCACTCAGTCAACCAGCGAGTTCGGTTCGAGCAACCGGGTGTGTCGCCCTCCACCGGGTCAGTCGGGGAGCATCGGCACGGAGAAGCCCTCGTCCCGGCCGAGCAGCACAGCCCGGGTGACGGCCGAAGCGCCGAACCGGTCGCGGACCTCGTCGAGCGTGGCGTCCAGGGCGCTGCCGTGGCCATCGAAGGGCAGGGCGAGCTGGACGGCGTCGTCGTTGTCGAGGTTGCTCACGGCGATGCCGATGAGGGTGAGGCCCTGGCGCTCGATCATCGGCCCGGCCGTCGCCACCAGGGCCCGGAGCGTGGTGAGGATGGTCTCGGTCCCGGCTGTCGGCCTGGGGAGGGTGTGGGAGCGGGTGGCCCGGGAGAAGTCGTCGAACCGCAGCCGGAGCACGACGGTGCGACCGACCCGACCGGCGGCCCGCATCCGGCGGGTGACGCGGTCGACGAGGGCGACGACCGTGGCATCGACGGCATCCGGCGAACGTGGTGCACGACCAAGCGCTCGCTGCGAGCCGATCGACCGCCGTCGGCGCCCTACCTGCACCGGGCGGGGATCCCGGTTGTGGGCGAGTGCGTGGAGGTGGCGCCCGGAGCCCGGCCCGAGCATCGACACGAGGGCCGCCTCGGGCAGCGCGGCGACCTCGCCGACCGTCGTGATGCAACGCCGGCGGAGCTTCTCGGCCGTGACCGGCCCGACGCCCCACAGCCGTTCGACCGGGAGCGGGTGGAGGAAGGCGAGCTCGCCCTCGGGTGGCACGACCAGCAGGCCGTCGGGTTTGGCCACGCCGCTGGCCACCTTGGCCAGGAACTTGGTGCGGGCCACGCCGACGGTGATGGCCAGACCGACCCGCTCGAGGACGTCGTGCCGCAGCCGGACGGCGATCTCGATCGGCGTGCCCGAGACTCGCCGGAGGCCGCCCACGTCGAGGAACGCCTCGTCGATCGACAGTCCCTCGACCAGCGGCGTCGTCTGCTCGAACACCTCGAACACCGCCCGGCTGGCCTCGGTGTAGGCCGCCATCCGCGGCTCGACCACGACCGCCCGCGGACAGAGCCGCCGGGCCTGGGCCCCGCCCATGGCGGTGCGCACGCCCAGGGCGCGGGCCTCGTAGCTGGCCGCCAGCACCACCCCGCCGCCGACGATCACGGGACGACCGCGCAGGCGCGGGTCGTCCCGCTGCTCCACCGATGCGTAGAACGCGTCGAGGTCGGCGTGGAGGATGGTCGCCTGACCGGACACGAACACATGTTCGCACATCCGAGAGCACCCGCGTATTGGGGGGTTTGTCTACGGCGCTGGGCGGTTAGCTCTCCTGCACGACCAGGAGGCTGTACGCCCTCGTGCCCTTCGCCGTCCTTCCGGCGGCGGTGCTGGCAGTAGTCACCCTCGCTCGCCCTGCGCCCGCAGCCCAGGCCCAGCCGGAGTCCGAGGCGGAGCGCATCTGGCTGGCCGACTGCGCCGTCTGCCACGGGGCCGACGGGACGGGCACGCAGTTCGGCCCGTCCCTCGCGCGGAGGGGCCGGGCGTCGGTCGACTACGTGCTGACCACCGGTCGCATGCCGCTGGTGATACCCGGGCGGGGCGTTCGGCCGGGCCGGCCCCGGCAGCCGCTGCCGGGCACCCAGCCGATCGAGCCGGATCGGGTCGTGACCCGCCAGGCCCCGGCCTACGACGCCGCCACGATCCGGACGCTGGTGGCCTATGTCGGGCAACTGGTCGCCGATGGGGGGCCGCCGATCCCCGTGGTCGGTCCGGGGAACATCGCCGACGGCGGCAACCTCTTCCGGGAGAACTGCGCCGCCTGCCACTCGTGGTCCGGCGAGGGTGGCGCCCTGTTGCACCGTGAGGCCCCGCCCCTGAAGGAATCCACCCCGGTACAGGTTGCGGAAGCCATCCGGGTCGGTCCGGGCCAGATGCCGGAGTTCGGCGCCGCCGCCCTCACGCACCAGCAGCTCGATGACCTGACCCGCTACGTCGGCTACGTCCAAAATCCCAAGGACCGGGGCGGGCTGCCGCTGGCGTACC
>JAOBWJ010000080.1 GCA_025463335.1 Acidimicrobiales bacterium | reverse complement strand
ACGTGGCGGGCCTCGTCGCTCATCACGTAGCGGAGGAGCTGCTTGAGCAGCGGCTCGGTGCTGAGCTGGTGCATGAAGCCGAAGGCAGCCAGGGCCAGGCCCTCGACCATGATCTGCATGCCGAGGTAGGTCATGTCCCAGCGGCTGTCGGCGATGATGTCGTCGAGCAGCATCCGCAGGTGGGCGTTGAGCGGGTAGTGGCCCGAGAGCTTCTCGTCGAGGTACTTGGCGAAGACCTCGACGTGGCGGGCCTCGTCCATCACCTGGGTGGCGGCGTAGTACTTGGCGTCGATCCACGGCACCGTCTCGACGATGCGGGCCGTGCAGATCAGGGCGCCCTGCTCGCCGTGCATGAACTGCGAGAGCGTCCAGTTCTGGCTCTCCATGCCGAAGTGGAGCCACTCCTTCTCCCGCCAACGCTCCATCTGCGTGCCGGACCAGTCGATGCTGCCGTCGATGCCGTTGCCGGCGGCGGCGTTGTCGGCAACGACCTTCTCCTGGTCGACATCGGTGTCCCAGGGCAGGTCGGTCTGGCCGTTCCACTGGCTGGTCTTGGCCTTCTCGTACAGGCGGCTGAGCTTCGCCCGCGCGCCCTTCTCGTAGTCCCACGTGAAGTGGGCGTCGTAGTCGCTGTGGACGTCCATGCCGCCACTGCCGTCATCGACGGTGGTGATGGCCAGCACGGCGTCGAGATCGTCGACGGAGGCACGTCCGAGGATCTCTTGGTCGGAGCGGGGCAGCAGGTCAGCCATGGTCAGTTGCCTTTCCCAAGCCAGGGAGCAGGAAGGTGCGGGTGAACGTGCGGGCGTCGCCGTCGTCGCCGAGATCGAAGAACTCGCTCGGGGACAGGGCGTAGGACAAGACGATGCGGGCGACCCACTCGGCGGCCCGGGCGGCGGGCTCGGCGCCGAGGTGAGGCTGGAGCCACGGTCCGCCGATGAGGGCGGCGCCGGCGAGGACCTGGTCGAAGTTGCCGAACGCGAGGTGGGGCAGCACC
The DNA here is from genome assembly GCA_025463335.1 of Acidimicrobiales bacterium. Taxonomy (GTDB): domain Bacteria; phylum Actinomycetota; class Acidimicrobiia; order Acidimicrobiales; family CADCSY01; genus RYN-34. Next base: position 4,967 of record JAOBWJ010000080.1, on the reverse strand, counting down.
TGGTCGGGCTCGTGGGCCAGCAGGAACTGGAGGGCTTCGTGGTCGCGCATTGACCGAGTGGCGTAGGTGAGGGTGGTGACCAGCACCTCCTCGAGGCTGCCGACACCGGTGAGTCGGGCGGCCAGCCCGTGCTCGAAGGCGGCCAGCTCGGCGTCCACGGCGGCCCGGACGACCGTGTCCTTGCCACCGGGGAACAGCCGGTAGACGGTGGCTCGGCTCAGGCCCGCCTCGCGGGCGATGTCGTCGAGCGTGGTCTTGCCCAGACCCCAGCGGCCGAGGCAGGTGATGGTGGCGCCGAGGACGCGGGCCGAGGGGGCGGCTGTCGTCGTCCTCGGGCCATCGGTCGTGTCCCGGAATGCGAGAGGTGTGACCGCCATCACATGAGACAGTAAGCCACTTTTCGTCTCACCGTCAAGGGACGAGGCCGGCCAGCACCTCGGTGCGCACGAGGAGGTCGACCTGCTCGGGGTCATCGAGGTCCCACCGTCCGGGTGAGCCGATGAGCGACACGACCAGGCGGGCGACGTACTCCCCCGCCGCGGCCGGCTCGGCCACGCCCTCCTGCACGAGGTAGGGCTCCACGAAGCGGCCGATGGCGGGGACGAGCTTGCCCATCTCGGCCACGATCGCCGGCAGCAGGCGACCGGCCTCGGTGTCGAGCAACCGCTGGAGCACCTCGTGGTCGGCCACCCACCGGTGGGCCGAAAGGAGCGCCCGGGTCACGACCTCGCGGAACGTCTCGGCATCGGCCACCTCGGCCGCCAGCCGGACGAAGAACTCGTCGGTCTGCCGGGCGATGGTCTCGTTCAGGAGCTGCTCACGCCCGCCCGGAAACCACCGATAGACGGTGGCCCGCGAGACACCCGCCTCCCGGGCGGCGTCCTCGACCGTCGTGCGCTCGAGCCCGCTCCGCGCGATGCACGCGTAGGTCGCGTCCAGTAGTCGCTCCCGGGCGTCGTTCACGGCACCCGTCCTACTGCGTCTCGTCGGCAAAGCAAACCCCTCGCTTCGCTCGGACGTCACTGTGCTGATGGTTCGCTCGCAAGCTCGCTCACGGGAGTAGTCGCTCCCGGGGGCCCATCAGGTCGGCAGCACGTAGTCCTGGAACTTCTCGCGCAACGTCTTCTTGGAGAACTTGCCGACCGACGTCTTCGGGATCTCGTCCACGAACACCACGTCGTCGGGCAGCCACCACTTGGCCACCCGGCCGTCGAGGAAGGCGAGGATCTCATCCTTGGTCACCGTCTCGCCCGGCACGACCACCACGCAGGCCAGGGGCCGCTCGGTCCACTTGGGGTGGGCGACGCCGATGACGGCGGCCTCGGCCACCTTGGGGTGGGCCATGATCTCGTTCTCGAGCTCGGCCGAGCTGATCCATTCCCCGCCCGACTTCACCAGGTCCTTCGTGCGGTCGACCAGGTACACGTAGCCCTCGGGATCGACCCGGGCCACGTCACCGGTGCGCAGCCAGCTGTCGTCGGTGAACGACTCGCCGGCCCTCGGGTCGTCGTAGTACGACCGGGCGATCCACGGGCCCGACACCTGGAGCTCGCCGGTCTCCTCCCCGTCCCACGGCTGCTCGGCGCCGGTCGACGGGTCCACCACACGGAAGTCGACGCCCGGCAGCACGTAGCCGACGCTCATGCGTTCCTCCTTGCCGCCGTCGGCCAACGTCGACTTGGGCCGGTAGATCGAACACACCGGGCTGGTCTCGGTCATGCCCCAGCCCTGGCGGAGCGGGACGCCGGTGGCGGCCTCGAAGGCGTCGGCGACCGACACGGGCAGGGCCGAGCCGCCCGACATCGCGCACCGCAGCTTGGAGAAGTCGCGCTGGGCCAGCTCGGGAAGCATGCCCATCCAGATGGTGGGAACGCCGGCGGCCACCGTGACCCTGTGCTCCTCGATGAGCCGGGCGAGCGAGGCCGGGGCCAGGTCTGCCCCCGGCATGATCAGCGAGGCTCCGGCGGCCGGACCGGCGTGGGCGATGCCCCAGGCGTTGGCATGGAACATCGGGACGATGGCGAGGGCCACGTCGTCCTCCCCCAGCCCCAGGCCGGCCGAGGTCATCGCCGCCATGGTGTGCAGCCAGATCGAGCGGTGGCTGTAGACGACGCCCTTCGGGTTGCCGGTGGTGCCGCTCGTGTAGCACATGGCCGCGGCCCGGTTCTCGTCCTTGACCACGTCGAGCCCGGCTGGTTCAGCCCCGGCCAGCAGGGCCTCGTAGTCGTGGACCTCGACCCCTTCGAGGGCAGGCACGTCGCCCCGGCCGTCGTCCATCACCACGATGTGGCGCACCGTGGTGAACGTCGGCACCAGCGGGAACAGCAGCGCCGCCAATGACCGGTTCACGAAGATGACCTCGTCCTCGGCGTGGTTGACGATGTAGGTCAGCTGATCGGGGAACAGCCGGATGTTCAGCGTGTGCAGGACGCGCCCGGAGCACGGCACCGAGTACCAGAGATCGAGGTGGTCGCCGGTGTTCCACGCGAACGAGCCGACCCGACCCGAGGCCGACACGCCGAGCTGGTCGAGGACCCCACCCATCCGCCGGCTGCGATCGGCCCATTCGGCATAGGTCCGCCGCTGCACGCCGCCGGGCACGGCGGTGACGATCTCCTTGTTGGCGAACAAGCGCTCGCCTCGCCGGAAGAAGTGATCCAGCGTCAGCGCCGAGACCTGCATCAATCCCTGCATCGGACCCCCCGTAGCCGGCTGGACCCGACTGTAGGCTCCGCTCATGGACGAGCGGGAGGTGCGCCGCATCCCGCTGGCGTGGCTGCTCGCGCCGTACGCAGTGATGGTGGTGGCCGGCTACGTCGGCGACATCATCGGCCCCAAGCTCATCGTCGACCACCCGCTGGTGCAGATCTTCATCAATCCGCGGAACCGGTGGTTGCTGCTGGCGTCACCCCAGATCGCGGCGGCCCCGTTCTTCGTGGTCGGCTTCATCCGCTTGGTGCTCACCGACCCCATCGCCTACGTCCTGGGCTGGCAGTACGGCGACACGGCCATCCGCTGGGCCGAGAAGAAGATGGGCGACGACGGCGGGATGATCAAGAAGGTCGAACACTGGTTCGGCAAGGCCGCCCCGCTCGTCATCCTCATCGCCCCGAGCTTCTACTGGTGCGTGCTGGCCGGGGCGTCCCGCATGAAGCCCCGGGTCTTCATCACCCTCAACGTGATCGGCACCATCGGCCGGCTCGTGTTGTTCCGCCTGGCCGGGGAGGCGTTCCGCTCGCAACTGGAGACGGTGCTCGAGTGGGTGCAGCGCTACCAGCTGTGGCTCGTCGGCATCTCGTTCGTACTCGTGGCCATCCAGGTCTTCCGCAAGGGCAACATCGAGACGCCGGACGAGCTGGCCGAGGAGCTGTCGGCCGAAGCTGAGGAGTCGACGCCCGGCGATGGCTGACCGTGGGACGGCGGTGGTCACCGGGGCCAGCAGCGGCATCGGCGCCGCCACGGCGCGGCGGCTGGCGGCCGAGGGCTTCGAGGTGGTCATCGGCGCTCGGCGACTCGACCGGTTGCGGGAGGTGGCCGAGCCCATCGGCGCCCGGGCCCTGCCGCTCGACGTCACCGACCCGGCGTCGGTGCAGGCGTTCGCCGCCGAGGTCGGCGACTGCCGGGTGCTGGTGAACAACGCCGGCGGAGCCTTCGGACTCGACCCGGTGGCCACCTCGGACGAGGAGCAGTGGCGCCAGATGTACGACTCCAACGTGCTCGGCACCCTGCGGATGACCAAGGCCTTCCTGCCGAAGCTGGAGGCCAGCGGCGACGGCCACGTCGTGATGATGGGGTCGGTCGCGGCGTGGGAGCCGTACGCCGGCGGCGCCGGCTACAACGTCGCCAAGTTCGGACTGCGGGCCATGACCCGGGTCCTGCGCGAGGAGCTGCTCGGCCACCCGATCCGGGTGAGCGAGATCGACCCCGGGATGGTGGAGACCGACTTCAGCGTCGTGCGCTTCGGGGGCGACCAGGAGCGAGCTGCGGCCGTCTACGAAGGGACCACGCCCCTCACCGCGGACGACGTGGCCGACTGCATCGCCTTCGTCGTGACCCGACCCAGTCACGTGAACATCGACACCCTCCTCCTCATGCCCCGCGACCAGGCGGGGCCCGGAAAGGTCCACCGGCATGACTGACACGGCGATGACTGACACCGCAACGCGGTTGCACGACCTGTTCGACCGCCACTGGCGCCACCTCATGGCCGAGCACCCCGAGCTGGCCACCATGACCGGCTGGCCCGAGGGTCACGACCGGTGGACCGACATGTCGGTCGAGGCGGTCGAGCGCCGCCGGCGGGAGGTGGGCCAGTGGCTGGCCGAGGCCGAGCAGCTCGACCCGGCCGGGCTCGACGAGGTCGACCGGCGCAGCCTGGAGATGTTCGTGGCCGTCGAGCGGGCCGCCGTCGACGCCGCCGCCTTCCCCGACGCCTACCTGGCCCTCCATCAGATGGAGGGGCCGCACCTCGACCCGTCCTTCTACCTGGGCGTGATGGGCAAGGACTCTCCCAAGGAGCTGGGCGACCTCCTCGTCCGCCTCCGGGGCATCCCCGATCTCGTCGACCAGACGATCGGAGTGCTGCACCGCGGCATCGAGCTCGGGATCACCCAGCCGGCGATCTGCCTGCGAGAGGTGCCGGCCCAGATCGAGCTGCTGCTCAGCGACGACCCCGGCACCAACCCCCTGCTACTCGCCTTCGCCGACACCCCCGAGGAGGTGCGGGCCGAGGCGACAACGATCGTGGCCGAGCGCTGCGTGCCCGCCTACCGCCGCCTCCAGGAGATGGTCACCGGCACCTACCTGCCCGCCTGCCGTGAGACGACGGCGCTCAGCGACCTCCCCGACGGGCGGGAGTGGTACGCCGAGCGGGTCCGCTACCACACCACCACCGACCTCTCGGTGGAGGAGATCCACGAGATCGGCCAGGCCGAGGTCCGCCGGATCGTGGCCGAGATGGACGAGGT
>JAOBWJ010000075.1 GCA_025463335.1 Acidimicrobiales bacterium | reverse complement strand
CTGCTGGTGGGGGAGGACGAGGTCGCCGCCGACTCGGTCACCATCCGCCACCTGCGGGGCGATGCCGAGCAGGAGCGGGTCGAGCGGCCCAATGTGATCGACCGGGTGAGGAGCCTTATCAATGAGTGAGTTCGCGACGGCCATGCGCACCGACCTGTGCGGGACCCTGCGGGCCTCCGACGTGGGCCGCACGGTCACCGTCTGCGGGTGGGTGGGGCGGCGCCGGGAGCATGGCGAGCACCTCGCCTTCCTCGACCTGCGCGACTACAGCGGCATCATCCAGTGCGTCGTCGACGGTTCGGTCGACGTGCGGTCCGAGTACGTGGTGCGGGTCACCGGCACCCTCCGCAATCGGCCCGAGGGGACCACCAACTCCGACCTGGCCACCGGCGAGGTGGAGCTGGGCGATTGCGAGGTCGAGATCCTCAACGTGGCCGAGCCGCCGCCCTTCCCGCTCAACGACCGGGTCGAGACCGATGAGATCGTGCGGCTGAAGTACCGCTACGTCGACCTCCGTCGCGAGCGCATGCAGCGCAACCTCCGGGTCCGGGCCGCGGTGAACAAGGCCCTGCGGGGCGCCATGGAGCGCCAGGGCTTCACCGAGGTCGAGACGCCCATGCTGTGGACGCCCACCCCCGAGGGGGCCCGGGAGTTCGTGGTGCCGTCGCGCCTGCAGCACGGAAGCTTCTACGTGCTGCCCCAGAGCCCGCAGATCGCCAAGCAACTGCTGATGGTCGGTGGCACCGATCGCTACTACCAGATCGCTCGCTGCCTTCGGGACGAGGACCTGCGGGCCGACCGGCAGTTCGAGTTCATGCAGCTCGACATCGAGGCCAGCTTCGTGAGCCAGGACGATGTCCTCGGCTTCGTGTCCGAGGCCGTGCTGGACGCCGCCGAGCTGGTGACCGGCGAGCGGCCCGACCCCATCCCGCACATCACGTGGGAAGAGGCCCAGGAGCGTTACGGCAGCGACAAGCCCGACCTGCGCTTCGGCCTGGAACTGGCCGAGCTCACGCCGGTGTTCGTGACCACGGAGTTCAACGCCTTCAAGGCCGGGTGCATCAAGGGCATCCGGGTCCCCGGGGCGGCTGGCGACTTCGGTCGCAACAAGCTCGACGGCCTCACCGACCGGGCCAAGGCGCTCGGGGCCAAGGGCCTGGTGTGGCTGAAGGTCACCGACGACGGGTTGGACTCGCCGGTCGCGAAGTTCCTCTCCGACGACGAGGTCGCCGGGCTGCGCACCACGCTCGAGGCCGAGGCCGGCGACCTGCTGCTGATCGTGGCCGACGACGACCGCCACCTCGTGCGGACGGTGCTCGGCACGCTGCGCAACGACCTGGCCCGCCCGCCCGTCTCCCAGGGCCCGTACCGCTACGCCTGGATCACCGAGTTCCCGCTCTTCGAGGGGCTCGACGACGCCGGCAACCCGGTCAGCGCCCACCACCCGTTCACCATGCCCCACCCCGACGACCTGGAGAAGCTGGAGTCCGAGCCGTTGTCGGTGCGGAGCCAGTCCTACGACCTGGTGCTGAACGGCTGGGAGCTCGGGTCGGGTTCGATCCGAATCCATCGATCCGACATCCAGGCCCGGATGTTCGCCGCCCTCGGCATCTCCGAGGAGGAGGCCGCCGGGCGCTTCGGCTTCCTGCTGAACGCCTTCAAGTACGGCGCCCCGCCCCACGGCGGCTTCGCAGTCGGCCTCGACCGCCTGGTCGCCATCCTGGCCGGCGAGGACAACATCCGGGAGGTCATCGCCTACCCGAAGACCCAGTCGGGTCTCGACCCGCTCACCGACGCACCCAAGCCGGTGGGGGACCGCATCCTCGCCGACCTCGGCATTCGCACGTTGCCGCCTCAAGCCAAAGGCTGATCGGCCGATTAGAGAGGCGATGTCGCTTCCGCCCCTTGGCGAGGAACGCCTGAGCGCGCTGCTCCGGCACGTGTCCGACACCATCACCGTGTTCGACGCCGAGGGGACGGTCGTGTGGCTGAGCTGCGGCAGCGCTTCCACCCTCGGCCCCGACGACCAGGACGGGCTGGGCCAGGACGCGCTGGCCCAGATCCATCCCGACGACCGGCTGACGATGGCCGTCAAGCTGGCCGAGCTGCTCACCGTTCCCGGCGGCGAGATCCGGACCGAGTACCGGGTGCGCACGGCGGACGGCGGCTACGCCTTCTGCGAGGGCACGGCTGTGAACCGGCTCGACGACCCGCTGATCGAGGGCATCGTCCTCACCAGCCGGAGCATCACCACCCAACGGCGGTCCGAGCTGTTCCTGCGCTCCCAGGCGGGGATCCTCGACGCCATCGCCACCGGCTCGACCCTCGACGACACGCTCGGCCAGGTCAAGCAGCTGGTGGAAGATCTGGTGGCCGGCGCGACGTGCGCGATCGAGCTCGACCGGCCCCACGCCGAAGCGGCAGCGGCGGACATCGACCCGTGGGCGCGCTGCCTCGTGGGCGTCAGCAACGCCGTGCGCCTGGGTGTGCTTCGGGTGACGGTCGACGATGAACGGCTGCCGCGCGACGAGGAGGTCTCGGTCCTCGACACGGCGGGGCACCTGGCCGCCATCGCCCTCGAACGGGTGCGCGCCGAGGAGGGTCTGGCCCAGCTGGCCCTCCACGACCCCCTGACCGCCCTGCCCAACCGCACGCTGCTGCGAGACCGACTGAACCTCGCGCTTCGGCGCATGGGCCGGCATCAGCAATCGGTGGCCGTGCTGTTCCTCGACATCGACCGGTTCAAGGTGGTGAACGACAGCCTGGGTCACGGCGCCGGCGACGAACTGCTCGTCGCCCTGGCCGGTCGACTCCAGCTCGCCGCGCGACCCGGCGACACGGTGGCCCGCTTCGGGGGCGACGAGTTCGTGGTCGTGTGCGAGGAGGTGGTCGACATCGTCCACGTCCGCACCCTGGCCAAGCGCCTCGAGGCGGCCTTCGACGAGCCGTTCCGGATCGAGGGCGGCGACGTGGTCGTGACCGGGAGCGTCGGCATCGCCCTGGCCAGCTCGGCCACCGAGGACGCCGACACCTTGCTCCGGGACGCCGACGCCGCCATGTACCGGGCCAAGGAAGAGGGGCGCGGCCGGGTGGCCGTGTTCGATGCCGCCATGCGGGCCCGGGCCGTGGACCGGTTGCAGCTGGAGGGGGAGTTCCGCCAGGGTCTGGCCCGGGGCGAGCTGGTCGTGCACTACCAGCCGATCATCGACATCCGCGCCGACCGCATCGTGGCCGTCGAGGCTCTGGCCCGCTGGCGCCACCCGACCCGAGACCTCCTCCTGCCGCTCGAGTTCCTGGAGCTGGCCGAGGAGACCGGGCTCGTCATCCCCATGGAGGAAGAGGTCCTCGAGCGGGCACTGGCCGACGCCGTCCAATGGCGGGTGAACGACATCGACCTGGCCATCAACGCCTCGGCCGTGCACGTGGCCGACCCCGACTACGTGTCGCGGGTGCGCCAGGCGCTGAACCGGACGGGCTGGCCGCCCGACCGCCTCATCCTCGAGCTCACCGAACGGGTGCTGCTCGACGACGACCATGGCGTGCTGTCCACGCTGGGTGCGCTTCGGGAGATGGGCGTGCGGTTGGTGGTCGACGACTTCGGCACCGGCTATTCGTCGCTCGGCTACCTCCACCGGTTCCCGGTCGACGGGGTGAAGATCGACCGCTCGTTCGTCGAGCGGTTGGGTACGGGCGACCGCGACGAGGCCGTGGTGCGGGCCATCCTGGCCATGGCGGAAGCCCTGAACCTCGACGTCATCGCCGAGGGCATCGAGACCGGCCTCCAGCTCCAGGTGCTCCGCCGCCTCGGGTGCCGCCAGGCGCAAGGCTTCCTGCTCGGCGGCCCGGTGGAAGCCGACGAGCTCAAGTTCGACTAGAACCTGACGCCAAGAACAGCCGGGTCCCTGAACGCCGGACCAGCCATCCCACGAGCGCAGGGTAGGCCCTGAACCTAGGGCGACGGTGTGCTGCCCGTTCCGCTGCGCCCTAGGGTCCAACGCTCAGTGGGCGCCTCGGACTGCGAGCTGCTGAGGGGTAGTTGGCTCGCTCAACCGGTCAACGCAGTGTCGAGCGCTGCGTACCTCGTCGCTGCGGTGGGCGTGGTGGTGTCCGGACGGCGGGACGTGCTGCGATCGCCGATGCTCGTGTCGGGTGTCCTGGCGCTGGTGCTGGTGGCGGTCGGCAGCTTCGCGTTCCACGGGCCGCAGCCGTCATGGGCGGACACGCTCCACGACGGGAGCATCACCGCGCTGCTCGTCGTGTACGTCTTCCTCGAGGCACGCACGTCGGCCGGCCTCGCCCTTGCGGGTGCCGCCCTCGCCCTCGCCACCGTCGTCATCGCTGCGGCACCGTCCTCGGTACCCGTGGTGCACGCATCGCTGGCCGTCGCCGTCGTCGTCCTCGAGTGGCGGCGACGGAAGCGCGGCCTCCCCGCGCCTACGGGCGCCGTCGTCGCGCTCGTCGTCGGTATCGTGCTCTACGCGCTCGGCCGCACCAACGGTGTGCTCTGCGACCCTGGCTCGGTCCTCCAAGCACACGCGGGATGGCACATCCTCAGTGCCGCGGCGGCCGGCCTGGCGCTCGACCGCCGCAAGGAGGACGCGGGCGACCTCTGGGCGGAACCGGCGTAGAACACCCCTTTATCGTGGGGCGCCGAAAGCAAAGAACGCACCTAGGGCCGGCCGCGTCATGCGAACGTTCGTGCGGCCCAGCGTGGGTTGCCTCTCGAATGTGCGGTCTCATCCGCGGTGATCACGCCGGGCGAGACCGCACATTCGAGAGGCCGAGCAACCCGTTTGGCGCGGGGTCCCTGCGACGCCCGTTCTGTGTCGCGTTTGCCGTGCGGGACACCGTCAACGCGACACAGAACCACCGAAGCGCCCGGCTTTGGACGGTCCCGCGGGACCGCCTCAGAACCCAGGCCACTCGCCGCCGCCAGGCCTGGGCGCATCCCCGAGCCGACGTTCGGGCCGCCAGCCTCCTGGGCGCGTCTTTGGTCTTTCGCCAATCCCTCCAGTGAGCCCGTCACCGCGGCCGAGATCGCCCAGCGAACGCTGGTCGTGACTGACCAGTCGGGTG
>JAOBWJ010000046.1 GCA_025463335.1 Acidimicrobiales bacterium | reverse complement strand
GAGGCCGCGGTGCAGGTGGCGCGCCAGGCGCTGGCCGACGTTCGCCGTCGCGAGGCCGAGCGCACCCGGCAGCTGGCCGACACCACCGCCAAGCTGACCAAGGGCACCGACACGCTCGTCCGGGTGGAGAACGAGGCGGCCGACGCCGGCGCCGAGGCCGACGCCATCCGGGCCCACCTCGGCGAGCTGGCCGAGCGGGTCGAGCAGGAGCGGGCCCGCCGCTCCGAGCTCCAGGCCCAGCTGCCGGGCCTCGAGGCCGAGGAGCAGTCAGCCGCGCAGGCCGCCCGCGAGATGCAGGCCGCCCGCAACCGGCTGGAGGAGCGGTCGGCCGCGGTCGGCGCCCTGCGCACCGACCTCGAGATCCGGGCCACCGGGCTCGAGGAGCGCCGCACCTACCTCCAGCGTCGGCTGACCGAGGTCGACGAGCGCCTGTCCCGCAACGTGGTCGAGCGCGAGCAGGCCGAGTCCCGCCGGGTCGAGCTCGACCGCAAGCTGGTGGTGACCGATCGCCTGGCCGCCCTGGTCAACGACCGCCTGGCGTGGGTCGAAGGGCACCTGGCCGACCTGCGGGAGCGCCGCCGGCGCCAGTCGGAATCGGCCCGTGCCACCCAGGAACGGCTCGACGCCTCCCGTCGCCAGCGCACTGACGCCGAGCGCCGGCTGTCGGAGCTGCGGGAGCGGACCCAGCGGGCCGAGCTCGAGGCCCAGGAGCTCAACCTCCGGGTCGAAGCCGCCACCGAGACCCTGCGGCGCGACCTCGAGTGCGAGCCCGAGGTGGCCATGACCACCGAGTGCCCACCGCTCCCCGAGGGCACCACCGCGCCGGCCCGGCTGCGCGAGTTGGAGCGAGAGCTGCGGCTGCTCGGTCCGATCAACCCGCTGGCCCTCGAGGAGTTCAACGCCCTCCAGGAGCGCCACGCCTTCATCGAGGCTCAGCTCGAGGACGTGAAGGCCAGCCGGCGGGAGCTGTCGCGGGTCATCAAGGCCATCGACCAGGAGATCGTGCAGGTCTTCGTGGGCGCCTTCGCCGACGTGAGCGGCCACTTCACCCAGCTGTTCGAGATGCTCTTCCCCGGTGGCCAGGCTCGCCTGCGCCTCACCGATCCCGACAACCCGCTCGAGACGGGCATCGAGGTCGAGGCCCGCCCGTCGGGCAAGAACGTTCGCAAGCTGTCGCTGCTCTCGGGTGGCGAGCGGTCGCTCACCGCCATGGCCTTCTTGTTCGCCGTCTTCCGCAGCCGGCCGTCGCCCTTCTACCTGATGGACGAGGTCGAGGCCGCGCTCGACGACGTGAACCTGCGGCGCTTCCTCGACCTGGTCGACGAGTTCCGCCAGGAAGCGCAGCTCGTCATCGTCAGTCACCAGAAGCGGACGATGGAGTGCGCTGACACGCTCTACGGGGTGACCATGCAGCCGGGCGGCTCGTCGCGCGTCGTCAGCGAGCGCGTCGCCACCGGGTGAGCACGAACGAGTGTTCGGTCACCGGTAAGCTGCGCCCGTGAGCACGCCTCGCCGGAGCGGCACGTCGACCTCGACCTCGAACTTCGGTGTGGGCCGGCGCGAAGGGCACGACGCGTCGGGCTTCTACCGCCGGTTCCCGCTGCCGGTGCTGTCCAGCGACGACCAGCTGGTCGACCGCTACGACCTGGCCGACGATGGCTGCTTCGTCGGCGACGCCCGCCTCATGGACGACCGGGTGAAGGACGGCTCGGTGGCCCTGGTCGTCACCTCGCCGCCGTACTTCGCCGGCAAGGCCTACGAGGAGGCGCTGGGCGAGGGGCACATCCCGGCCTCCTACGAGGAGTACCTCCAGCTCCTCTACGACGTGTTCGCCACGTGCGTGCGAAAGCTCGAGCCGGGGGGCCGCATCGCCGTCAATGTCGCCAACCTCGGGCGCAAGCCCTACCGCAGCCTGTCGGCCGACGTCACCGAGATCCTGATGGAGCTCGGCCTGCTCCTGCGGGGCGAGGTCATCTGGCGCAAGGCCGACGGCGCGGGCGGCAACTGCGCCTGGGGGTCGTTCCGCAGCCCCTCGAACCCGGTGCTCCGCGACTTGACCGAGCGGGTGATCATCGCCAGCAAGGGCCGCTTCGACCGGGCCAAGACGCCGGAGACACGACGCCTTGGCGGGTACCCGCACGAGCCCCACCTACTGACCAGCGACGAGTTCATGGAGGCCACGCTCGACGTGTGGGACATCCCGCCCGAGAGTGCGAAGCGGGTGAACCACCCGGCGCCGTTCCCGGTCGAGCTCCCTGAGCGTCTCATCAAGCTCTACACGTACAAGGACGATCTGGTCCTCGACCCGTTCCTCGGGTCGGGCTCCACGCTGGTGGCCGCCGCCCGAACCTCGCGCCGAGGGGCCGGGTACGACATGGACCCCGACTACGTGGCCATCGCCCGCGCTCGGGTCCAGGAGGAGCTCGCGCTCGTTGACGGCGCGGCCCTGGTGGTCGAGCGACCGAAGCGTGGGCGGCGAGTGACAGCTCCGGCGTCGGCGCCGGTGGACGAGGACTTCCAGAGCCGCGCCAGCCGGGAGGGAAAGGCGGCCCAGGCCCTGGCCGAAGCTCGCCTTCGCGAAGCCGGGTTCCAGAACATCCTCAAGAACCAGAGGGTCAAGCCGCTCGGCGTGACGGTGAACTTCACCGCGCAAGACGACAACAACGACACCTGGTACTTCGACGTCTCCGGGGCGTTCACCACGACCCGCGGCGGTCTCCTCCGGACCGACACCGTCTGGAAGACGCTCGGCCGGGCGAACGTCCTCCGGCGCAACAATGTCGAGCGCATCGTCTTTCTCACCTCGCACCTGCCGAAGCCGGGCAGCGAGGGATATCAGGCGCTGAAGGCGGCGGGCCCTGACGCCTTCTTCGACGCCATCGAGATGCTCTCCGGTGCCGGGATGTCGCGGCTGGAGCGGTACGCCGAAGGCGGTCACAGCCTCCCGCTGGAGGGCTTCTGGAACGAGGCCGACCTCCGGCGAGCGTGATGGCGCAGCTTCTCGCCTACGCCATCGTCCGCAACGACCCCCCAACGGTGTTCGTGGCCGAGGACCTCGACGTCCTGCACTGGGTGCTCGCCATCAAACTCGTGGCGCAGACCCGGGCCGCCGAGGTGTCGCCGGTCCAGGCCGATTCGCTGCGCCTGGCCCTGGTCGAGGAGCGTTGGGGCGACGCCGTCGCCGAGTGGATCGACATCACCGGCATCGCCGTCGACGTCTACGACGACCTGCCGCTGTGGACCACCGCCGAACTGTCGGCCGACACCGCCGGTCCGGAGCTCGAGTTCACCCCGCTGTTCGCGGAGTAGGCGGTTGGCGGACGAGCGGACCTCGGTCACCGAGATCGTGACCGGCCTCGGCATGACCGGCGCCTCGTCGTTGGAGAGCGCGCTCGCCGCTCGGCCCTCATCGACGCGGGGTGCTGCCGGCCCGACGTGGTCCACGGTCACGGCCGCCCACCTCGAGGGCCGGCACGGCGCCCTCTTCGAGGCGGCCTGGCGCAACGGCCGGGCGTTCCTCGAAGCGTCCGACGGCCTGCGAGGCCGGTCGCCCCTGCTGGTCGAGTGGAAGGGCCCCCACAAGCCGCCGGGCTATGACTCGCTGCCTGCCGACCTGCGTGTGGACCACGTGTTCCTGGTCTCCTGCAAGTACGGATCCGACATCTCCACCAACTGCTCGCCCTCCAACCTGTTCGACCGTCTCCTCTCCGAGCGGACGAGCCGGAGCGAGCCGTGGTACGAGGACGTCGCGCCCGTCGCCTACGCCGCGTTCTACGCCGAGGTGCGAACCGTGATCGACGACCTCCCGCCCGGGCCCGGCGCTCTGGCGGCGGTCGACATCGAACGGATCCGCCTGGCGTGCAAGCGCACGTGGCCGGTAGGGCTGGTGGAGCCATGGCGCGCGTTCTCCGCCGAGGTGGCCACGGCGACGGCGCACCGTTGGCAGGCGAACCTGGACACCTTGGCCAAGCGGGAGCTGCAGCTGTGGCGATTGCTCCGCCTCGAGACCTCGCCGTACTTCGTCCTCGGCACCAAGAAGACCGGGGCCCACGTGCGTTACCGGGTGGCCACGCCGTGGGACTGGCGGCAGGCCTACCGCCTGCGTTCGCTCGACATCACGGCGGCGGCCGCCGGCCAGCCCCTGGTCCGCTGGCGGGCTGTCGTGGAAGACCGCGCCGCTGGCCACGACGTTGGGGTGGAGGGTGAGATCGAGGTTCGCTGGAGCCACGGTCGGTTCAGCGCCGTCGAGGCCAAGCTCAACCTGACCACGCCGCCAGAGGCCGTCCCCGGGTACGTTCCCCTGACCTGATGGCCGTCCACGTCGTACCCACCTTGGCGGCCATGGCCGAGGTCTACCGTCGTTCGCCGGTGGGCGGCCGCGACTCGCCCCGATTCGCCACCTATGTCGAGCTCGGGCAAGAGGGCCTGCCGGTCTCCGGCTACAACCCCATGACCTCGAAGGACGCGCTCGGCACCATCGAGCGCCTGCTGGCGATCGACGCCGAGGCGGTCGTGGCCGAGACCGCAGCGGCCACCCTCAAGCGCTTGGGGTCCGACGACGCCGTCGTGGCCCTCGCCGTGGTGGTGGCCACACCCGGCCTGTGGACCGACCGCCTGGGCACCGAGGTCGAGCACCGCCTGGCCGGGCGAGGTCGCAACGAGGTCGTGGTCTGGCAGGGCGACGACGTGGGCATCGACGCGGTGCGGGCGGCGGCCGCGGCCGACACGGTCAGGGCCGTGTGGGCCGCCCGCTACGGCATCCCGGCCACCGTGCGCGACGCCGTGGCCCAGGAGGGCCTGGCCCTGGTGATGGCGGGCATGGGTGGCAAGTTGAACGACGAGGCCGCCGCCGTCTACGAGGTGCTGGCCGACGACACCACGCTCTCGTCGATGGTGGCGTTCCTGTTCGGTGACGACTCGGCCACGGCCATGGGCTTCACGCCGGTCGGCCTCCGTGCCCGGGTGGGGGAGCGCCACGCCGTGGCCCTGGTCGAGCCGTACTGCTAGGCAGGGGTCCAGTGGGCGAGGTCGAGCGGGACATCCGGGTCGTCACGGCCGACGGGGTCGAGTTGTCGACCGATGTGCACCACCCCGAGGGCGACGGCCCGTTCCCGACGCTCCTCCAGCGCACCTGCTACGGCAAGGAGCTGTTCGCGGACGTCGCCGAGGTCTCGCGCTACGTCGAGCGGGGCTACCGCGTCGTGTTCCAGGATTGCCGGGGCTCGGGCCGGTCGACCGGCGAGCTCGACCTCTTCGCCGAGGCACCCGACGGCCGGGCCACCGGTGACTGGATCGCCGCCCAGCCGTGGTTCGACGGCCAGCTCGGGACGTTCGGCGCCAGCTACATGACGTTCACCCAGTGGGCCCTGGCGTCGACCCGCCCGCCGTACCTCAAGGCCATGGCCGTCGCCCTCATGGGGGCCGAGTGGCGGGCGGGATGGTATCCGGGGGGCTCCTTCGCCCTCGATGTCGCCCTGTCGTCGTCCTCGTTGCAGGTGCATGGCATCGCGTCGGCGTCGCCCGAGCACCAGGCGGCCATCGAGGCGGGCTTCGCCCACCTCCCGCTGGAGGAGGCCGACGTGATCGCCGTCGGCGAACGGGTGCCCTGGTTCCAGGCGTGGCTGGCCCACGCCGATCCGGCCGACCCGTACTGGGGGCCGCTCGACTTCACTGGCGCTCTCGACCTCGGGCTGCCGGTGCTGCTCGTCGACGGTTGGTACGACTACCAGCTCCCGCACATGGTGCGTGACCTGTCGATCCTCCACCGCAAGGGCGGCCCGACCCGGTTGGTCATCGGGCCGTGGGTCCACGCCGGGGTCGATCCCGAGGTGATGTTCCAGGAGACGGTGCGGTGGTTCGACCGTCATCTGAAGGGCGAGGAGTCGGTGGACACCGGCGCCCCGACCAGCGTCTTCGTGATGCCGGAAGGCGGGTGGCGCGACCTTTCCGGCTGGCCGCCGGCCCATGAGCCCGAACGATGGTGGCTGCAACCAGGTGGGGCGCTGGCCCGCCATCCGGCGAGCGAGTCCGACGCCACGCCCTACACCTACGACCCGGCCGATCCGACGCCATCGTTCGGTGGCGCCGGCCTCCGGCCCGACCACGCCGGGCCGGTCGACAATCGCGAGCTCGAAGCTCGGCCCGACGTGCTGACCTTCACCACCGACGTCCTCGCCGAGCAGCTCGAGGTGGTGGGCCCGGTGGCGGCCGAGCTCTTCCTGTCGTCGAGCGTCGAGGACCTCGACGTGTTCGTGCGGCTGTGCGACGTCTTCCCCGACGGGCGCTCGATCAACGTGTGTGACGGCATCCGTCGCCTGCACCCGACCGACCTCCATCGGACGGCGAATGGCACCTTCGCCGTGCACCTGCAGTTGTGGCCCACGGCCTACCAGTTCGATGCAGGTCATCGGATGCGGCTGCAGGTGTCGGGCGGCGCTCACCCGCTCTACGCCCGCAACCTGTGCAGCGGCGAGCCGCTCGGCTCGGCGCAGAAGGTGGTGGTGGCCCAGAACGCCGTGCACCACGACCCGGCCCACCCGTCCGCCCTGCTGCTGCCCGGCTGACGCCTCTTGTAGCTCCGACGGTGCCTTCCATGGGCCTGGGTAGGCTCCGGCTGCCATGGGAATCGTGATCGCCGTCGTCGCCGTGCTGCTCGTCGTCGGGCTGGTGGTGGGGTTCGTCGCCGCCCGCCGCGGCCCCGACAAGGGGGCGCTCCTGGAGCCGCCCCCGGCCCCGCGGCCCCCCCGTCCCGGGGTCGGCCCCGACGACGCCAAGCCGAACGAGCCCTCCTCCGGCGTGGGGCTGGCCCCCCGGCCGGGCGAGGCGCCGCCGGAGGAGGAGACACCCGAGGCGCTCGTCCCCGAGCCCGATGCCGCGACCGTCGCCGAGATCGAGGCGGCGCTGGCCGAAGCCGTCGAGGAGGAGCAGCGGGAGGCTGTCCGACCCCGCTTCCGCGACCGCCTGGGCCGGGCCCGGGGGACGGTCGCCGGCTACCTCACCTCGATCCGCTCCCGAGGCGTCGACGACGAGACGTGGGAAGAGCTGGAGGAGGCCCTGATCCGGGCCGACGTCGGCGTGCAAACCACCCAGGCCCTGCTCGACGACCTCCGCGAGGAGGTCAAGGCCAAGGGCATCACCGATTCCGAGGCGCTGCTCGAGCAGCTCAAAGGTGACATCAAGGTTCGTCTCGCCGATGGCGACCGGTCGCTCACCATTGGGTCCGAGCCGGGCGTGCCCAGCGTGTGGCTGTTCGTGGGGGTCAACGGCGTGGGCAAGACCACGACCATCGGCAAGGTCGCCAAGCAGCAGGCCGAGGCCGGCCGCAAGGTCGTGATGGCGGCCGGCGACACGTTCCGGGCCGCCGCCGCCGAGCAGCTGGGCGCGTGGGCCGAGCGCACCGGCGCCGATCTGGTGCGGGGTGCCGAGAACAGTGACCCGTCGGCCGTGATCTACGACGCCGTCCAGCGGGCCGGCAGCCGGGGCGCCGACCTGGTGCTGGCCGACACCGCCGGCCGCCTCCACACCAAGACCAACCTGATGGAGGAGCTGAAGAAGGTGCGGCGGGTGGCCGACCGCGAGCCGGGCAAGGTCACCGAGGTGCTGCTCGTGCTCGACGCCACCACCGGGCAGAACGGCCTCACCCAGGCCAAGCAGTTCACGGAGGCCGTCGACGTGACCGGCATCGTGCTGACCAAGCTCGACGGCTCGGCCAAGGGTGGCATCGTGCTGGCCATCAACGCCGAGATCGGGCTGCCCATCAAGCTGGTCGGCCTGGGCGAGACGGTCGACGACCTGATCGAGTTCGACCCCGACGAGTTCGTGGAGGCCCTGTTCTCATGATTTGGCTGCTGACCCGATCCATCGTCTGGCCGGTGAAGGCCGCTGGCTACGGCGTGGCCGCCGGCTACAAGACCGGCCGCCTCTTCGGCTACCGCCGGGTGACCGTGTTCCTGCTCGGTGTGGCCATCGGGCTGTTGCTCGCCCCGGTGCCGGGCCGCGAGCTCCGCGCCATGCTCAAGGAGCGCCTGCTCCCGACGCCGCCGATCCCGCTCCCGCCGGTGCGGGACCAAGAACAGGTCGACCTCACCCTGCGCGCGTAACCGCGGAACCGAACCGCGGAACCGTGCGTCCAACGTTCGTGAAGAACCGAGTGATCGCAGGGGTGGCGGCGCTGGCCGTGGTGGTGGCGCTGGTGGGCCTGGCGGTCGCCGCCGGCCGGGACAGTGGATCCAGGGCGCCGGTCACGCTCCCGGTGCTGGGCTCAGCCGTCGGAGGCGGTGGGGCCGAGACGTCGTCGGCCATGGCGGATTCGAAGATGCGGATGGCCCCGGTGACCTACGAGGCGGGCAAGCTGCCCGGCCTGGCCGACGAGGCCGACGCCTGGAAGCTGGCCGCCGATGGGGCCGACGAGGACCGCATCGCCGAGCTGGCCAAGACGCTCGGCGTCGACGGTCCGGTGACCAAGACGGAGACTGGCTGGTCGGTGGGCACCGAAGCCCGTCGATTGGACGTCCAGGCCGTGGCCGGCCTGCCGTGGTCACTGTACGAATCGGTGCCGGCCGACACCCCGGTGTCGTCGTCTGGTTCGGGGACCGCCGTGGACCCCGGGAGCTGCGCAGCCGATGCCTGTGATCAGCCCATGGAGGCCCAACGGCCGGCCGACCTGCCCTCCAAGGCGGAGGCCGAGAGGACCGGGCGGCAGCTGCTCGGTGACCTCGGCGTCGACCTCGATCATGCCGACGTCCGCGTCGACGACAGCATCACCCTCTGGAACGTGGTGGTCGATCCGATCGTCGGCGGTCTGCCGACCGTCGGTCTCACCAGTTCGGTCGGCATCGGCCCCAAGGGCGTCGTGCAGTACGCCAACGGCTGGCTGGGCACCCCCACCAAGGGTGATCGCTACCCGCTGATCGGCACGGCCGCCGGGCTCGATCGGCTCAACAAGGAGCAGACGCAGCTCATGATGATCGCTCCGGAGGTGCGGTGCCTCGAGTGTCCCGAGACGACAGCAGCCGAGCCTCGGGTGGTGCGGGTCACGGGCGCGCGCCTGGGCCTGCAGGTCTTCTCGACGTTCGAGCCGGGGGCCGACGGCTACCTGGTGCCGACGTACCTGTTCAGCACCGAGGACGGCGGTGAGCTGCCGGCCGTGGCCGTGGCGGACCAGTACCTGGGCCAGACGCCGAGGGCCGAGGAGCCCGACCATGGCACACCCGCCGAGCCCTCGGGCACCGGTTCGTGCAGTGGCAGCGCCGCCGGCTCGGGCAGCTCGGGACCGGCGTCGACGTCGGTCACCCAGTCCGAGGTCCAGGTCTGTGTCTCCGACCCGGTGCTCGCTGGCCGGTCGGCCACCTTCACCATCACCGGCAAGGGCAACCTGCGCGACGACTGCGGCTCGCCCGTTCCCGAGTGGGGTGACGGCGACGAGGTGGCCGTGTGTGACATCGGCTGCGAGTCCCTGCCGCCCGAGCCCCGGGAGATCTCCAAGACGTTCGAGCACAGCTACGCCAAGGCCGGCACCTACACCGCCGTGTTCCACTTCATGGGCTGCGGCGCCGACTCGGGCACCGACCAGTCGAGCGTGTCGTTGGAGGTCCGCGTCGGGACCTGAGCGGTCGGGCCGGTAGCCTTGGGAACCGCATGTTCGACAGCCTCTCCGACCGCTTCGACGGGATCTTCACGCGCCTGCGCGGCAAGGGTCGCCTCTCCGACGCCGACGTCGAAGAGGTCCTGAAGGAGATCCGCCTCGCCCTCCTCGAGGCCGACGTCAACTTCAGCGTCGTCAAGGG
>JAOBWJ010000030.1 GCA_025463335.1 Acidimicrobiales bacterium | reverse complement strand
GGCGTCGTCGCCCTCGGCCTCGATGAGGGACTTGACCTTGGTGGCGGCACTCTCGGTGACCGTGATCACGGCGATCCTCCTGGGGCGATACGTTGCCCGAGCAACGATACCGGTCCGGAGGGGTTGGCAGGCCCCCCGGTAGAATTCCGAGGTGACCGGTGACGAGGTGCTCGACCTGCTGCGGGGCGTCGTCGACCCCGAGCTCGGCAGCGACATCGTCGACCTCGGCATGGTCCGCTCGGCCACGGTCGACGCCGACGGCCGGGTGGCCATCGAGATCGCCCTCACCACCATCGGCTGCCCCCTCCAGGCCCAGATCAAGAAGGACGTCACCAACCGGGTGGGCTCGGCGCCGGGCGTGACCGCCGTCGACATCGCCTGGGACGAGATGACGGCCGAGGAGAAGGCCGCCTGCATGGACAAGGCCCGGTTCAACGCCAGCCAGCGGGCCACCGAGACGACCGTGCCGGCCACGACCCGGGTGATCGCCATCGCCTCGGGCAAGGGCGGGGTGGGCAAGTCGTCGGTCACGGTCAACCTGGCCGCCGGGCTGGCGGCCGAGGGCTTCGCCGTGGGCGTGCTCGACGCCGACATCGGCGGCTTCTCCGTGCCCCGCATGCTCGGGGTCGAGGGCCCGCTCACCAGCTCCGAGAGCAAGATCACCCCCCACGTGAAGAAGCTCGGCACCGGCCGGCTCGAGATCGTCTCCATGGGCTTCCTCGTCGAGGACCACGACACGGCGCTGCTGTGGCGGGGTCAGATCCTCAACCGGGCCGTCCAGCACTTCCTCGAGGACGTCCGTTGGGGCGACCTCGATTACCTGCTCATCGACATGCCGCCCGGCACCGGCGACATCCAGATGGGGCTGGCCCGCATGCTGCCCCGCACCGAGATGATCGTGGTCACGACGCCCGGCATCGGCGTGCAGTCGGTCGCCGTCCGCGCCGCCGACCTGGCCCGCAAGACCTACCTGCGGCTGGCCGGCGTCATCGAGAACATGAGCGCGTTCACGTGCGAGCACGGCGAGACCTACGCCCTGTTCGGCGAAGGCGGCGGCCAGGAGCTGGCCGACCGGGTGGGCGCCCCGCTGCTCGGCTCGGTCCCCATCGAGCCCTCGGTGTCGACCGGCGGCGACGCCGGCACGCCCGCCGTGCTCGGCGAGGGCGCGGCGGCCGACGCCTTCCGGGCCATCGTGCGCACGATCATCGACGAGGCCGTGCCGCCGGCGTCGATGGCCGGCTGCTCCGCTCGCATGTTCGAGCGGGTCGAGGCCGCCCTCGGCCCGAAGGCCTAATTCACGTCCGGCCCACGGTGGTGGGTCCGGGGCGTGGGCAGCGTGAAGTGGAAGGTGGCGTCGGCCTCGTACCAGACCCGCCCGCCCATGGCCTCGACCAGGCCCCGGACGAGGGCCAGCCCCATGCCCGTGCCCCTCGTGCGGTCCCGGTCGGTGCGACTCACCGTGCGCAGTCGGGCGAAGAGGGTGGGCACAATCGCCTCGGGCACCCCCGGACCGGCATCGAGCACGCTGACCACGACGGTGTCGCCTTCCTGCCGGGCCCGCACCACGACCGGCGCGTCGCCGTGCACGAGGGCGTTCTCGACCAGGTTGGCCACGACCTGCTCCAGCCGGCGGGGATCGGCCTGGACCTCGAGGCCCTCGGGGACGTCGAGCTCGACCCCGTCGCTGCCCTCCACGCTGAAGAAGGCGGCGGCCACGGTCGGCTCGAGGGGGATGGCCCGCGACGACACCGACAGGGTGTGGGCTTCGATGCGGCTGACGTCGTAGAGATCGTCGGCCAGGCGGGCGATGCGCTCCGACTGCTTGCGGATCGACCGGCCCGTGCGCCGCACCCGATCCGAGGGCAGCTCGTCGCCGTAGCCCTCCAGCGTGACGCCCAGGCCGAGGATGGTCGTCAGCGGCTGGCGGAGGTCCTGGGTGATGAGGGCGAGGAACTCGTTCTTCTGCGCCTCGAGCTCGGTGGCGGCCGTGAGATCGCGCACGATGCCCTGGTAGCCGGCCACCTCGTCGCCCCTCCGGCGCGGCACGGCCAGCACGTCGAGGACCCGCCGCAGCCCGTCGCGCCGGACCACGGTCAGCTCGACGCGGTGGGGGGCGTCGGTGGCGAGCAGCGTCTGGATCGACGCGCCGGGCTCAGCCGGCACCAGCACGTCCGAGAGGCAGGCGCCCTCGACCTCATCGAGACGGCGGCCGAGGATCACGGCCAGCGACGGGTTGGCGTAACGGATGCAACCATCGAGGTCGAGCTCGTAGACGCCGTCCGAGGCGTGCTCGACCACGCTCTCGTGCCGGGCCCGGGCTTCCTCTTCGGCGCTCATCACCGCGGCCCAATAGCCCTGGGCGATGGCATCGATCAGCCGGTCCATGGAGGGAAGCACTCGGGTCAGCACCAGCGACAGCGCCAGGCCCCAGTGACGACCGCGCTCCTCGGCCACCTCGACGGCCGTCTGCACGACGAGGTCACGGGAGATGCGCAGGACCAGCAGGAGCTGGGGAAGCGACGAACCGGCCCAGGCCGCGGTGGCCCCCACGTCGCGCAGCTCGGAGACGAGCTCGTCGTCCTCGCCGTGCTCGGTGATGGCGAGGATGGCCTCGAACCGACGGCGGGCCTGCTCGATGAACTGGTGACGCTCGGCCAGCGTCCATCCGGCGGCGTCGGGGAACGCCTGCTGGAAGATGTCGAACGCCCGCAGGGCCATCTCCTCGGACCGCCCGTCGAGGGCGTCGAGGAGGGCCTGGGGGTCGGTGCCGCCATCCCCCTCGGAGAACACGTCGGCCGCGCCGTCATCGGCCACCCGGGCGAGGAACGCCTTGACGTCACCAAGGGCGAAGCGGTCGGCGCTGGCATCGGCGGGCCGCAGGTAGCCGGCCTGCGCGAGGGCCCGCACTCCCTCCTCGGGGAGCGACAGCAGACGAGCCGCCTCGCCCAGATCGATGACGCGGGGATTCCCCGCGGTGCCGTTCATCACGCCGCCTCCGCCCCTGCACTTCGCCGGTGCGGAGGCAGGCACCTCCCTTAGGGGGTGACCATTTCCCAGCGCGCGTCCGGGTCATCGACATCGGGTGCCGTGGCCCGGCCGTCGCCCGCCAGCTTGCGGAGGTGGGCCCACAGCGAATGGCGGGCCATCTCGTGACGCTCCTCGGTGACGTCGGCGTACACGCTGGCGAGGAGCTCAGCCGTGGTCGCCGGTCCGTGCTCGGCCAAGGCGGCAACCACGATGTCCTCCCGGAGGCGGCGGTGCGCCAGGTACTCGTCGAGCTTGGCGATCGGATCGCCGATGAGGTCGCCGTGGCCGGGAGCGATGGCCCTCAGGCGGAGGTGCTTGAGCCGCTCGAGCTGCTCGAGGTAGGCCGCCATGTCGCCGTCGGGGGGACGGATGACGACCGTCGAGCC
Source organism: Acidimicrobiales bacterium (assembly GCA_025463335.1). GTDB lineage: Bacteria > Actinomycetota > Acidimicrobiia > Acidimicrobiales > CADCSY01 > RYN-34. The sequence continues at coordinate 23,141 of JAOBWJ010000030.1, read as the reverse complement.
GTTCATGACGTGGTCGCCCGAGAACAGCAACCGTTCCTCCTCCAGCAGGTAGCAGAGGTGGTTGGACGCGTGACCAGGCGTGTGCACAGCGGTGAGCCGGAACTCGGTGGCCTCGATCTGGTCGCCGTCGGCCAGCGAGCCGTCGACCTCGAGTCCGTCGCGCGAGTCGAAGGCGAGGACCTCGGCGCCGGTCCGCTTGGCGAGGGCGGCGGCGCCCGGCCAGTGGTCGAGGTGGGTGTGGGTGCACACGACCCAGCGGATGCGATCGCCGCCGCAGCCGAGGATGGCCTCGAGGTGGCTCTCGTCCTCGGGCCCGGGGTCGATGACGGCCACCTCGTCGACGCCTACCAGGTAGGTGTTGGTGCCGGGCCCGGTCATCATCCCGGGGTTGGGGGCCACGATGCGCCGCACCAGCGGGCTCAACGCCGCTGGGATGCCGACCAACAGTTCGGGCACGTCTACGCCACCGAGGAGAGCACGGCGGCGACCGAGTCGTGCTGGGCCAGGGTCTCGAGTGACCGCTCGGTCGGGAGGATGAGCTCGAGCCCGCCCGCCCGGAACTGGTCGAGCGCGTCCTGGGGCCGGAACCAGGCGCTGTCGATCAGCTCGGTGTCGTCGTGCAGGTACGCCTGGTCCGCGGGGGCAGCGGCCACGAAGAAGCGGGTGTCGTAGCGACGGGGCGCACCGGGCGGGGTGATCCAACGGCTCACGAAGTGGAGGGCGTCGAACGCCGGACGCAGATCCTCCTCCCGACAGACGTCGACCAGCGTGCGCTCACCGGCATGGACGGCGAGCCGGTGGGCGGCGAAGCGCTCGGCCACCAACGGGTCGCGCAGGTCGACCATGGCACCGTCGCCGTCACGGGCCAGGAGTGCGCCCGCCTCCTCGAAGCACTCGCGGATGGCGGCCACCACGAAGGGATCGGCTCCCTCGACCGTGCGGTCATGGTCGTCGACGGCACCTCCGGGAAAGACGTGGGCGCCGGCGCTGAACACGGAGCGGAGGTGGCGGCGCATCAGGAACACCTCGACGCCGGCGTCGCCGTCCCGGACCAACATCACCGTGGCGGCGTCCCGGATGGGAACGACCGGCGTCATAGGTCGATGATCCCGGAGCCGCCGCCCAGCACCTTGGACTCGAACCGTCGCCGCAAGAGCCGCCGGACGCCGGCCCGCACCGGCGGCAGCAGCAGGGCCATGCCGGCGATGTCGGTGAGGAAGCCGGGGGCCAGCATGAGGGCGCCCCCGAAGAGGATGAGGAAGGCGTCGACCAACTCCTTGCCCGGCACCCGCCCGGCGTCCATCGACTCCTGGATCCGGCGAAGCACGCCCAGGCCCTCGCGCTTCATCAACCAGCTGCCCACGACGCTCGAGAGGATCAGGAGGCCGACGGTGTTGAGCACGCCGATGGCCTCGCCGACCTTGATGATGACGGCGATCTCGACGATGGGAACGACCAGGAACGCCAACGCCAAGAGGGCCAGCACCCTGCCATGGTACTGACGCTCCGCCAGGGGCGATCCGCTGGCGGACCGACGGATCACTAGCCTCCCGCCCCATGCCTTCGGAGACGCTCCCGAAGCCGACGACGCCTGCACCCAAGCGCCGCCGGCCGGACTGGCAGGGACGCGTGCTCCCCCGGTCGGTCCTCGGGATCACGGCGCTGATCCTGGCCGCCTCCCTCGGTGCCGCCTTCAGCGGAGCCGTGCTCTACGCCTACTACGAGTACCGCCTCGACACGAACACCAAGTCGATCGACCAGTACGTCAACGGGTTCGACAAGCGCCTCGACACCGCCGTCAAGATCATCGACAAGGAACGCGACGACGCCCGGTCGTCGGTGAAGCAGGAGCTGGAGCCGCTTCGCCAGATCGCGGCGAGCGGCTCGACGATCAGCGACCTGCTGAAGAAGACGTCACCCTCTGTTTGGTTCGTGGCCACCCAGGGCGATGACGGCGGCCCTTCGGTCGGCTCGGCGTTCGTGGTGTTCGCCGACGGGGACCAGAGCTACCTCCTCACCTCGCTGACCACGGTGAAGGCGTCGACCCAGCGGCCGGGACCGGCCATCGAGCTGCGCAAGGGCGACGAGCGCCTGCCGGCCGAGCTGGTCACGTGGGAGGAGGGCCGCGACCTCGCCCTGCTGTCGGTCAAGCGGGGCAACCTGCCCCGGCTGACGTGGTCGACCGCCGACCCCGTCGTCGACCCCGGTGAGCGCGTGTTCGCGATCTCGGGGCTCGGCTCGCAGGGCGGCTCGGTGACCCAGGGCCTGGTGAGTGACATCAGCGGCGCCGGCATCCAGCACGACGCCGACGTCGGCCCCCAGTTCCAGGGCGGCCCCCTGGTGACCTCCAACGGTGAGGTGGTCGGGGTGGCCTCCCGGACGTTCGCCCCCCTCGGCTTCCCGCCAGACGCCGTCTGGTTCGCGCCGCCGATCCGCAGCGCGTGCGACAAGGTGCTGCGCTGCCCCGCCGGCAACGCCAACGGCGCGGGCGGCTAGAAGCATCAAGCCGTAGCGAACAGCGGCATTCGGCCCTTCAGAGGCGACGAGGGCGAACGACGGGTCGTCCGGCCGCGAGGGCCAAGAAGCACGAGAGCCGGCGGGCCGGATGCCGCTGTTCCGAAGGCTCGGCGGAGCCGTCCGAGCCTTTGGCAACCGTGAGAGCTAGAACCCGAACAGGGTGGTGGTCGTCGTCGTCGAGGTGGTGGGCGGCTCGACCGAGGGCGGGGGCACGTCCTGGCTCAGGCTCCCGCCGTCGTCGGGCCCGGCCGGCTGACGCCGTTCGCCCACGTCGAACCCTTCGCGGGCCTGGCGCTTGGCGTCGTCGACCACTGCGGTGATCGGTGCGGGCTGGTTGAACGGCACGACCGGGGTGCCGTCGAGCGCCCGCTTCATGTACGCCTGCCACGTCCGGGCCGGCCACGTGCCACCCGTGACGGCGCCGACGCCCTTCACCGGGCCCATGGCGTACAACCCGTCGCTGTGGCCCATCCACACCGCCGTCGACAGCTGAGGCGTGTAGCCCACGAACCAGGCGTTGGTGTTGTTGTCGGTCGTGCCGGTCTTGCCCGCTGCCGGGCGGTCGATCCCCCGGCCGGCCGCCGTGCCTCCGGGCGAGAGGGGGCCCTGAAGGATGTCGTTCATGGTGTCGGCGAGCTCCTCGCGCATCACCCGGGTCGTCTTCGGCGTGGTGTTGTCCTCGATGACGTGCTGCTTGCTGTCGAGGATCCTGACGATCGGCGTGGGGTCGGCGCGCAGCCCGCGGTTGGCCCACACGCCGTACGACAACGCCATGTCGATTGGCGTGGCCTCGACGGCGCCGAGGGCCACGGAGAGTCCGTGGCGCTTCGGGTCGTAGATGGCCTTGCCGTTGCCGAGGCGCCGGGCGAAGTCCATCGTCTTCTGGACGCCCAGGTCCTCGAGGAGTTGCACGTAGACGGTGTTGACCGACTTCTTCGTGGCCTCCCGGATCGTCAGGTTGCCGTAGCTGGCCCCGCCGAAGTTCACGAAGTCGTTCTTGCCGACGATCAACGGACTCCGCCCGGAGTAGGTCTTGTCGGGTGAGACGCCTTGTTCGAGCGCCTCGGCCAGCACGAACGGCTTGAACGTCGAGCCCGGCTGCATGCCGCTGCTGCCCCCGAGCGCCAGGTTGACCTGGCCGTCGGGCCCATAGAAGTCCTTGCCGCCGACCATGGCCTTCACCCGACCCGAGCCAGGCTCGACCGAGACGAGCGCCATGTCGATGGCGGGCGGCGCCCCGTTGAGGGTCTTGGTCACCTCCTGCTGGGCTGCGTCCTGGAGCTTGGGGTCGAGCGAGGTGTAGATGTCCAGGCCCCGGCTGTAGATGGCGTCCTCGCCGTAGCGGGCGGTGAGGTACTTGAGGACGTAGTCCATGAAGTACGGGTACTTCCATTGCTGCTGGGGCCGGGGCGCGATGTTGGTGATCGGCGTGCCCGGGGGAACCGGCAGGCCGTAGTACACCCGCAGGGGGATGGCCTCGTCGTACTGAGCCCGGGTGATGTAGCCGTACTCGAGCATGTTGCCGAGGATCAGCTTGCGCTTGTTCTCCGCGCCGGACGGGTTGCCTCGAGGCTCGTAGAAGCTGGGTGCCGGGATCAGTCCGGCCAGGGTCGCCGCCTCCGAGAGGGTGAGGTCGCGCACGTTCTTGCGGAAGTAGGTCTGGGCCGCGGCCCCGACGCCGTAGGCACCCTCCCCCAGGTACACCTGGTCGAGGTACTTGAACAGGATCGTGTCCTTGTCCATGGTGCGGTCGAGCTGGCTGGCCAGCACCGCTTCACGGATCTTGCGGGACAACGATCGCTCGGACCCGACGTAGGCGTTCTTCACGTACTGCTGGGTGATGGTGGAGCCGCCCTGCACGGTCCCGCCGTGACGGAGGTCGGCCCACAGGGCCCGGAACGTGCCCCGGATATCGACACCGCCGTGCTCGTAGAACCGGTGGTCCTCGCCGGCCAACACGGCCTGTTTGAGCACCGTGGGGATGTCGCCCGGTTGGACGGGATCGGTGATGTCGAACTTGCGGAACTGGCCGATCTCGGCGCCGTTGATGTCGTACACCCGCGTCACCTGGGCGTCGACACCCTTGCGGGGTTCGGGCAGCGATGCGGGCAGCGGCAGGAACAAGAACGACGCCAGCACCGTCCCCGCCGTGGCCATAGGGACCACGACAGACGTGACAAGCAGAAGCGCGAGCGCCTTCAGCACCCGCGAGACGGACATCGCCGAAGTCTACGAGTCGGCCGAAACCGACCGCCTTCGGGGTCAGTCGAGCAGCGGACGGCGCTCGATCTCGTTCAGGCCGCCCCAGATGCCGTGCGGCTCGCGGATGGAGACGGCGTACTCGAGGCAGGGCTCCCGGACCGCGCACATGGCGCAGATGTCCTTCGCTCGCGTCTCGCGCTCGAGCTTTTCGTCCTTGCGCTCGAAATGCGAGGGTGGAAAAAAGACGACCGCCTGCGGACCCCGGCACGCAGCCCGGGCCTGCCACAACAGCTCGTCGTTGCGTAGTGCCACGTCGAACCCCCCCTTTCGGGGTCGACCATAACCAGCACTGTCACCGTCCACAAGGGTGACAAATGTGGCTTTCCTACCGTCGGCGAGATCTGCCTCTATCGGGCTCCTCGGCACCCTCGGGCGCGACCTCGAGGCGAGCGCCGTCGATGCCCACCACCCGCACGGCGTCGCCGACGGCGAGCGGGGTGGCTCGGTTGGTGCGGGCCGGCCACAGCGCCTCCCGAACGCGGACCACGCCTTCGGGGTTCAGGACGGCGACGGCCTCCCCGACCTCGCCGATCATCGACTCCCGGCCGATCGTCGGTGTCGAGAACCGGCTCCGCACCGTCGCCGGCAGGCCGGCCAGCATGAGCAGCACCACGCCGATGACGCCGCCGACCAGCGGAAGCCAACCGAGCGAGACCGGGTCGTCGTAGAGGAGCAGCGAGCCGACGACGAACGACACCACGCCGATGCCCGTCCACAACCGTGGGACACCGGTCTGCACGTCGACCGCGAACCCGAACATGGCGAACAGGATGAGGGCCAGACCAATCCCGTTGGTGGGCAGCACGGCGAGGCCGTAGGCGCTGAGCGCCACGCAGACGGCCCCGACGCCGCCGGCGATGCCGATGCCGCCGGTGAAGAGCTCGAAGAGCAGCAGGGCCAGACCGGCGGCGAGCAGCAGGTAGGTGACGGGGGGGCTTGCCACCGTGTGCAGCATGCGGGGGCCGAGGTCGAGCTTGGCCAGCCGGGCCTGCACGGTCAGCTTGGCCGTGGGTGGCCCGTTCTTCTGGGGGGTGAACGTGGCGGTCTCGAGGACGCGGCCGTTGACCTGCTTGCCGTCGAGCGAGGCGATGAACGTGCCCAACACGGCCGACTGGCGACGGTTCAGGACGATCTGGTCGGGCGTGGCCGGGAGCTTGGTGTCGACCTTGGCGTTCGGGGCCAGCCCGACGATCGGCGCGGCGGCCACCAGCCGGGCGGCATCACCCTGCGCCTTCGCCCCGCTGCCGCCCACCCATATGGCGACCGGCACGCGGGCCGTGGCCACCTGCCGGGCCAGGGCGTCGAGGCGGTCGCGCCCGATCACGGCCCCGGGCGTGTCGAGCTGAACGATCAGCGCCTCGGCCCCACCCTGCTCGCTCTGCCGCAGCGACGTGGTCAGGAAGTCGGCCACCACCGGGTCGACCCAGCCCGAGATCTGGACCACATCGACGTACTTCGGGGCCGCGTTCTCCTGGCCCTGCGCCGCGGGGGCGAAGAGGAGCACGCCGAGGAGACCGAGGCCGAGAACGGCGATGGGTAACCTGCGACGGCGGACCCTCCGGAGAGGAAGATGTGGACCCGGCCGAGTTCCTGCGTGCATCGAGAGTGGTCATCGTTGCCGGGAAGGGCGGGGTGGGCAAAACGACGGTCACCGCCGCCCTGGCCCGGCGCGCCGGTCAGGCCGGTCTGACGACCCTCGTGGTCGACCTCGAGGGGCGCTCCGGCCTGCCCGACCTGTTCGGCCAACCGGCCCTCGGATACCAGCCATCGGTGCTCGTGCCGGGGGGAGGAGGGACCGCCGACGTGCTCGGTCGCACGCTCACCCCTGACGACGCCCTCTTCGAGTACCTCGAGGACCACGGCCTGCGCCGGGTGTCGAAGCGCCTGGTCGCCTCGGGCGCCATGGACGTGGTGGCCACCGCCGCCCCCGGCATCCGCGACATCCTCGTGCTCGGCAAGGTCAAGCAGCTCGAGCGGGCCGACGCGGCCGACCTGATCATCCTCGATGCCCCGGCCGCCGGGCACGCCATCACGTTCCTGTTGGCGGCCCGCTCGCTCCTCGACGCCGTGCGGGTCGGGCCGGTGCACACCCAGGCGGCCGACGTGCTCGAGTTGCTCACGGACCCGGAGCGGTGCTCGGTCGTGCTCGTGACCCTGCCCGAGGAGACGCCCGTGAACGAGCTGGTGGAGACGGCGTTCACCCTGGAGGACCGGGTCGGCGTGAGCCTGGGCCCGGTGGTGGTGAACGGCCTCTACCCGACCATCGAGGGGCTCGACGTCGACCCGGGCGACGAGCCCGACGCGGATGCCTTCCGGGCCGCCGCCGCCTTCCGCCGGGCCCGCACCGAGCAGCAGGAGGAGCAGCTCCGCCGGTTGGCCGAGCGCCTGCCCCTGCCGCAATGGCGCCTCCCGTTCCTGTTCGAGGCCGATCTCGGACCGGCGCACGTGGACGAGCTGGCGGCCGCGTTCGGATGACGCTCTCGGCACTCGTCGACGATCGGCACATCATCATCTGCACCGGCACCGGGGGCGTGGGCAAGACGACCACGGCCGCCGTGCTGGCCCTGGAGGCCGCCCGACGGGGCCGGCGCGCCGTGGTGGTCACCATCGACCCGGCCAAGCGGCTGGCCGACACCCTCGGCATCAAGGAGCTCGGCAACACCCCGGCCCTGATCGAGGGGGACTGGCCGGGCGAGCTGTGGGCGATGATGCTCGACACCAAGAGCACGTTCGACGCGCTGGTGGCCACCTACGCCAGCGACGAGGAGCAGGCCGACCGCATCCTCGGCAACCGCTTCTACCGGAACATCTCCGGCGCCCTCTCCGGCACGCAGGAGTACATGGCCGCCGAGAAGCTGTACGAACTGCACGAGAGCGAGCGCTTCGACCTGGTGGTGGTGGACACGCCGCCGACCCGACACGCCCTGGACTTCCTCGACGCCCCCCGGCGACTGACCGCCTTCCTGGACCACAAGCTGTTCCGCACCCTGGTCGTGCCCACCAAGGCCTACATGAAGGCGGTCAACCTGGCCGCCCAGGCCGTCATGCGCACGATGGGCCGGGTGGTGGGCACCGAGGCACTGGAGGACGGGCTGGCGTTCTTCTCCGCCTTCGAGGGGATGGAGCAGGGCTTCCGGGAGCGGGCCGCCCACGTCCAGGCCCTGCTCACCCAGCCCACCACGGCCTACGTGCTGGTGGCCTCACCCCGCGCCGACACGGTGGCCGAGGCGGCGTACTTCGCCGACCGGCTCGAGAAGTCGGCGGTGCCGGTGGCCGCCCTGATCATCAACCGGGTCCACCCCCGCTTCGGCAAGGGCCTGGGCCCGGCCGCCCGCAAGCGGGCCAAAGCGCTGGCCACGACACCGCTCGCCGGCCTGGCCCGCAACCTGGCCGAGTTCCGGACCATGGCCGACGGCGAGGAACGTCACCTGGTCGACCTGACCGAGCGGGTGGCGCCGGCCCCGGTGGCCCGGGTCCCGTTCCTGCCCCACGACGTCCACGACCTGGACACGCTGACCGAGATCGCCTCCCACCTCTTCTAGAAGCTCTACGAGGCTTCAGCCAGCGCCTTGGCCGCGTCCTGCTCGCTGTCGGACACCGAGGCCACCCGGTCGAACCCGGTCGTGTGGAGCAGGCGGGCCACCGCCGGACGGGCCCCGTACACGGCCACGTCACCGCCCGACTCCCGGGCTCGGCGCACGCCGCCGATCAGGGCGCCGAGGCCGGCCGAGTCGAGAAACGGCACGCCGGCAAGGTCGATCAGCAGCCGTCCGCCGCCGCCGAGATCGGTGAGCGACTCACGGAACTGGCCGACGGTGAAGGCGTCGAGCTCTCCCACGGGCCGGCAGATGACGTAGTCGGCAAACTCGTCGACATTGATCTCGAGCACGTGGCCTCCTGAGGGGACAGAGCAATAGACCCTGTGGAACAGGCTCGGCGACCGTACCCGAGGACGGGACCGGGCTATCCCCGCGGGTACGGTGTCGCTCCGTGGCCGACATCCTCATCGCCAGTGACGCCGACTGGGTCGTGGCCGAGCTCCGAGCCGCCATCGAGGGGCCCGACACCACCGTGCGCTCGGTGCGCAGCGGCGAGGCCGTCGCCGCCGCCATCCGGGAGCGGACGCCCGACCTGGTCGTCCTCGACCTGCAGATCGGCAACATGGGTGGCATGGCCACGTGCATCCACCTGCGGCTGGAGGCCGACGCCGGCCGACTGCCGTCGGTTCCGATCCTGATGCTGCTCGACCGCCGAGCCGACGTGTTCCTGGCCCGGCGCTCAGGGGCGGACGGCTTCGTCATCAAGCCCCTCGATGCCATGCGCCTGGGCCGGGCCGTGCGCATCCTCCTCGAGGGTGGCCACTACGAGGATCCGACCGGTGCACCGATCGAAATCTCGGCTCCGGCGGCCGTCGGGTAACCTCGTCCCTCCGACGGGCTGTGGCTCAGCTTGGTAGAGCGCTGCGTTCGGGACGCAGAGGTCGTGGGTTCAAATCCCGCCAGCCCGACCATCCAATTCCGATGAAGCGATGACGCGCCGCACCATCACCGCGACGCGGCACACCACCGCCCCGGTCGAGGCGGTGTGGGCGCTGCTCTCGCAGGCCCGCACGTGGAAGGACTGGACCACGTTCACCGTCTCCGAACTGGAGCGGGAGGGTGACCCGGCACCCGACGGCGTGGACGCCATCCGGCGGTTCGGGTTCCCGATGTACGCCAGCCGGGAGCAGGTGGTGGCCTTCGAGCCGCCCACCCACCTCGGCTACACGATGCTCAAGGGCCTGCCGCTTCGGGAGTACCGCAGCGACGTGACCCTCACGCCGTCGGACGACGGCGGGACGGACATCACGTGGGTGTCGTCGTTCGACGCCCGCTCGGCCGACGGCTGGTTCTGGGCCGGCTTCCTGAAGTTCCTGCTCACCGACTTCAGCCGCCGCCTCGCCAAGGCCGCCACCCGCACCCCCGGGTAGCGGGGGTTACCAAGGGCCTCCTCCGCCGAACCCGCGACGGAACGTCAACGGAACTGTTGACCATTCGTCGCGGGTTCGCCCCAGGGACGGGCCGGTGGCTACGGCGTGATGCGGTTTTGGTCGGCGAGCGCCGTTTCCTTGGCCCAGGCGTAGTTGGCCTTGCCTGCGGGCGAGCGCTTCACGGCCTCGACGAGCGTGATCTGGCGGGACACCTTGTAGCGGGCGATGGTCTGGCGGCAGTGGGCGGAAAGGTCCTCGAGCGTGGGCGACGCGCCCGTCCGGGGTGCCACCACGGCTGCCACCCGCTCGCCGAAGCGGTCGTCGGGCACGCCCACGACGAGGGCGTCGAAGACGTCGGGGTGGCCCTTCAGGGCGTCCTCGACCTCCTCCGGGTAGATCTTCTCGCCGCCGCTGTTGATGCATTGCGAGCCCCGGCCCAGCAGCTGGATCGTGCCGTCGGCCTCGACCATGCCGAAGTCGCCGGGCACGACCCAGCGCACGCCGTCGGGGTCGGTGACGAACGTGGCCGCCGTCTTGGCTTCGTCCTTGTAGTAGCCCTGCGGGATGTGGCCGGTCCGGGCCACCCGCCCGATGGCGCCCGAGCCGGGCACGACCGGGCGCAGGTCGTCGCCCAACACCTGCATCTCGGACGAGACGGTGAAGCGACGGGCGTCGTCGCCACTGGAGCTGGTGCCGCTGGCACCTGTCTCCGAGGCCCCGTAGGAGTCGGCCACGTTCAGGCCGGGCACGAGGGCCCGGAGCTGGTCCTTGATCGCCGTGGAGAACACGGCGCCGCCGGAGCCGATGGTCTTCACCGACGACAGGTCGAACGTGTTCGCCGGGTCGGCCAGGGCGTCGGCCAACGGCCGGGCCATGGCGTCGCCCACCAGCGAGATCCCCATGCAGCGTTCGGCCTCGGCCAGCTTCCACACCTCGACCGGGTCGAAGCCGCGCCCGGTGTAGAGCACGGAGGTCGCTCCGACGTAGAGCACGTTCAACAGGCCCCATTGGGCGGCGCCGTGCATGATCGGGGCGGCGATGAGCGAGCGCACCTCGATCCCGTCGGGGAGCAGCCTGCCCTTGATCGCCTCGGGCGAGTCGAGCGGGGTGGGGTTGAAGCCGCTGAGGGCGGCGAAGAAGATGTCTTCGCCCCGCCACATGACGCCCTTGGGCATCCCCGTGGTACCGCCCGTGTAGAGGAAGTAGTGGTCGTCGGCCGAGCGCTCGATGTCGAGCGGCTCGGGGGAGGCGGCGGCCAGGACCTGCTCGTAGGGCACGGCCGTGCCGGCATCCTCGCCGCTGCCGTCCTCGAGCACGAGCAGGTCGGAGATGCCCGGCAGGTCGGGCAGGATCTCGGCCACCGTGGGGGCGAACGAACGCTCGAAGACCAGCGCCTCGACATCGGCGTTGTCGAAGAGGTACCGGAGCTCATGCGCCACGTAGCGGTAGTTCACGTTGATCGGGATGAGCCGGGCCTTGAAGGCGGCGAGGAACGCCTCCACCCACTCGGCCCGGTTCCAGGAGTAGATGGCGACCTTGGCGCCGGGCTGGAGGCCACGGTCGACGAAGTGCTGGGCCAGGCGGTTGGTCCGGGCGTCGAGCTCGCCGTAGGTGAGGCGGGTGTCGCCGGCCACGAGGGCCAGGCGGTCGGGTACCTCGGCCGCCACCAACTCGAACAGATCGGCCAGGTTGAACTGCCGTGTCACTGTGCTCACCGGTCCCCTTCGCTCGTGCGCCGGGGGACCGTACCGCGACGGACCTACTCCAGCTCGTCGTCCGGCTCGTCGAGGGTGCCGGCCGCGGCGGCCCTGCGCTCCCGCCGCTCGAGCAGCTCGATCGCCCATCGGGCCCGGACGAGGGCTTCGGGGTGCCGCAGCGCGAGTTGCCGGCGCATGCGCGGGTCGTCGAACGTGATGGCCAGCGCTGCGGCCAAAGCCCGTTCGGCCTCCGCCGTGGTCATGCGCCCGGTCTACCCACGGGGGCCGGTCGTGCGCGTGACAGGGTGGTGACGATGGACCTGGGCGCCTTCCAGCAGTTGATGGCCGACACCTACGGCGAGCGTGACCAGGCCCGGGGGTTGCCGGCGTCGATCGCCTGGCTGGTCGAGGAGGTGGGCGAGCTGGCCCAGGCCGTGCGCAAGGGCGACGCCGCCGCTCAGCTGCACGAGGTCGGCGACGTCCTGGCCTGGCTGGCCTCCATCACCGAGCAACTCGGCCTCTCCCTGGAGGACGCGGCCGCCCGCTATGCCCAGGGTTGCCCGCGGTGCGGGTCCAGCCCCTGCACCTGCTCCTAGGAGACGATCCCCCGCTCGATCAGGGTCTCGGCGATCTGGATGGCGTTGAGGGCGGCGCCCTTGCGGATGTTGTCGCCGGCCACGAACAGCGCCAGGCCGTGCTCGGCGCCGGGGTCGCGGCGGATGCGGCCCACGTAGGACGGGTCCTTCCCGGCGGCCTCCAGCGGCGTGGGCACGTCGGTGAGGACCACGCCGGGCGCCCCGCCGAGCAACTCCCTGGCCCGCTCGGGCGTCATCGGGCGCTCGAACTCGGCGTTGATCGACAGCGAGTGGCCGGTGTACACGGGTACCCGCACGCACAGGCCGGACACCGCCAGGTCGGGGATCCCGAGGATCTTGCGGCTCTCGTTGCGGAGCTTGACCTCCTCGTCGGTCTCGTCGTCGACCAGGTTTCCGGCGAAGGGCAGCACGTTGAAGGCGATGGGCGCCGAGAACTTCGACGGCACGGGGAAGTCGAGGGCGTCGCCCCGCTGGGCCAGCGCCGCCGATTCCGGCCCGACCTTCTGCACTTGCTCCTCGAGCTCGCTGATGCCGGCCAGTCCCCCGCCGGAGACGGCCTGGTAGGTGCTGATGATCAGGCGGCGGAGGCCGGCCGCGTCGTGCAGCGGCTTGAGCACCGGCATGGCGACCATCGTCGTGCAGTTGGGGTTGGCCACGATTCCCTTGGGGATGCGGTCGAGGTCGGCGGCATTGACCTCGGGCACGACCAGCGGGACGTCGGGGTCCATGCGCCAGGCCGAGGAGTTGTCGACCACGACCGCACCGGCCCGGGCGAACCGCTCGGCGTGGGCCCGGCTGGCGGTGGCCCCGGCCGAGAACAGGGCCAGTCCGATGCCCGACAGGTCGGCGGTCTCGACGTCCTCGATCGCCAGCTCGGCGCCCTGCCAGTCGAGCGTGCGGCCGGCCGACCGGGCCGAGGCGAGCAGGCGGAGGCGGCGGACGGGGAACCCCCGCTCGGCCAGGATCGAGCGCATCACGCCTCCGACCAGACCGCTGGCACCGACGATGGCGACGTCGACAGACATGTCGGCGAGGGTACTGCCGCTCCTACGGGGGAGCGCTCGCATTCCCGCGGTCAGGCGGCCTTGCGACTCCGCCGGATCATGAGGGCGCCGGCGGCGATGGCGGCGGTGCCCAGGACGGCGAGACCAGCCACGTCGCCGCCGGTGAAGGGCAGGCTGCCGGACGGCGCCGAGGCGCTCTCCGCCAGGACATCGGACCGCCCTGCGTTGCCCAGCGCGGCGTTGCCCGGCGCGGTGTTGCCCGGAGCGGCGTTGCCCGGCGCGGCCGCGCCCGGCGCACCCACGCTGGTGTTCTCACCGAGGACGCCGGGGGGTGCCGTGGTCGTGGTGGTGGGCGCCGTGGTGGTCGTGGCCAACTCCTCCGGCGTGCAGGAGGAGAACGAGCACCCGGCGACCTGCGCCGTCGCCGTCCCCGCCGACAGGGCGATACCCAGGAGGGAGATCGCTAGAGCGGTGCGGAAGCGCAGAGCGCTCATCTGGAACCTTCCGGTCTTGTCCATCTGCACCCACCTTCTCGTGCTTGGGCGCCACTGGCATCCCACAGATGCGGGGGGAGACCTACGCAAATGCGACTACCGCCTCGCCGTCCGCCGCTTCGCCGTTCCCACTCCGCGCTACCGCTACCACTTCGCCGTCCGCCTCCTCGAGTCCTCCCACGTCTTCGTCCCGTGACGCCAGGTGATCCCCGGGACGCGCGCCGACGGCTCGACCCGCAGCGATCCATGAGGTCCTGCCAGGCGGAAGCGGACGGTGACGTCCTTCGACGCGCCGGCATCGAGCTGCAGCTCGGTGGCCACCACCCGAGCGGCGCCGTCGCGGCCCGCGACCACCGGACGCGGCACGCCGTCGATCGTCACATCGGTGGCGGCACCGGGAACGTTGACGGTCACCAGTCCGACGTAGCGACCGGGCGGCCAGGGTTGGCCCGGCGTTGGGCCGGAGACGTAGCGGGGCAAGCCGGACGGCGTCCGGTTGTCGAAGCGCAGACGGACCGTGACCTCGGTGTCGCTGCCCACCGGCCGGGTCACCAGCTCGGCGTCGGCGGGAAGGAACCAGTCGAGCTTGTTGCCTCCCCGGTTCAGGACCGACACGAGGAGCGAGTCGGAGCGCAGGTCACCATCCAGGCCGGCGGCCACCCAACCCCGCTGCTCCACCGGGTCGGCACTCCAGGCGAGGAGATGCCGACCCCCGACGGCAGCGGCCAGCTCGCCGGCAAGGGTGGCCGGTGACCATCCGCCTTCGTCGAGCTTGGCGAAGGCGGCGTTGGCGATCGCGCCCAGGGCCTCCCGGCGGTCGTCCTGCTCCCTCCGGTCGGCGTTGAACTGCCGGTACTGGTCATGGAGGAGCAGCGGAACGATCTCGTCGGCCGTGACCGTGCGACCAGCCACCTCGACCGGGCCGGTGGCCCGCACCACCGCGGCCACGGCCACCGGATCGATGACCAGGACGCCATCGATCGGCTCCTGGCCGGCGGCCCGCCACATCTCCAGCCCGAGCGCCGCCGACGCCGGCATCCGCGGCGAGACCATGAGGCCCCGCCAGTCCCAGTTGGGGTGCCACAGGGCATCCCAGCGGTCGGCCAGGTCACGGTCCTCGATGGCCGCAGCCCCGTCGGGCGGGTCGGCCTGGAGGTAGAGGGGCGCGACATCGCCGAGATCGAGACGGCCGCCGCCCGTGGTGAGCACACCGCCCGAGAGCCACATGCCCGAGCCGGCCCGCATCTCGGCGTTGTTGGCGGCGATCACGAGGTAGCGGCGCGGCCCCTCGAGGAGTCGGAGGCCGGCAGCCGAGCCGGCAGCGGCATCGGACAGCGTCTGGCGGGCGTCGGTCAGGTGTCGGGCGAGCTCGTTGCGAGCGTCGGCCAATGGCCTGACCAGGCCCTGCCGCGGCCCGAGGTCGACGACGGCGTTCACGCGTCGGGCGGCGGTCGACACCGCCTGGCTGAGGATGCGGACCTCGTCGACTCGGGCCGGCCCCCCGCCCTTCGGGTCCCGCAGCACCTGATGCGCCGTCGTCACCGCCTCGACGGCGGCGTCGCTCACCTCGTGGGCCGCCCCGGCGAGGGCGTGCACCGACCGGAGCTGGCGACCAACCACCGGAAGCACCCGCAGGGGCAGGAGGATCGGGTTCCCGGTGGCGGAGCGGGCGGCGCCGAACCGGTCGCGCGCCCGGCGCAGGTCGGGCAACGACCGGCCGTCGGCCAGGGCCGAGGCGTCGACCCCGTCGCGGGCGGCACGAGCGGCATCACGACCCTCACCGAGGGCACTGGCGGCGCGGGCCAGCAGCATCCCGGCCCCGACCGCCCACGCCACGACCAGCAGGCCGGCGACGAGCAGCCAACGCCGGCGGGTCACGGGCGGAGCGCTAGTCGCCCAGGCGGAAGGTCTGGTGCAACGCCTGGACCGCCTCCTCGACCTGCTCGGCCCGCACCACGCACGTGATGCGGATCGGTGAGGTGGAGATCATTTCGATGTTGATGCCCCGATCGGCGAGGGTCTCGAACATCTCGGCGCTCACGCCGGGGTGGGTCTTCATGCCGGCCCCGACCACCGACACCTTGGCGATGGCGTCGTCGGTGAGCACGTCGGCGGCCGAGATCTCCGCCGCGTGCGAGCGACACACCCCGACGGCGACCTCGAGATCGGCCTTGGGCACGGTGAAGGAGATGTCGGTCGTCCCGTCCTGGGACACGTTCTGCACGATCATGTCGAGGTTGACGTTCTCGTCGGCCAGCGACCGGAACAGACGGGCGGCGATGCCCGGCTTGTCGGGCACGCGGACCACGGTGACCTTGGCCTCCGACGTGTCGTGCGTGACGGCGGAGATGATCGGCTGCTCCATGGACGGGTCCTCCTCGCGCACCCAGGTGCCCGGTTCCCAGCTGAAGCTGGACCGGACGTGGATCGGCACGCCGTGGTTGCGGGCGAACTCGACGGCCCGGAAGGCCACCACGCCGCTGCCCGTGGCGGCGATCTCGAGCATCTCCTCGAAGCTCACCTGGGCCAGGCGCTTGGCATCGGGCACAACCCGGGGGTCGGCGGTGAACACCCCGGGCACGTCGCTGTACTTCTCACAGGCGTCGGCACCGAGGGCGGCGGCCAGGGCCACGGCCGTGGTGTCGGAGCCGCCTCGGCCCAACGTGGTGATGTCGTTGCCGGTCGACACGCCCTGGAAGCCGGCCACGACCGGCACCTTGCCGGCGGCCAGGCACTCACGCAGCCGGTCGCCCTTCACCTCGAGGATGCGGGCCCGGGTGTGGAAGGTGTCGGTGATGATCCCGGCCTGGCTGCCGGTGAACGAGTCGGCCGGCACGCCCAGGTCGTGCAGCGCCATGCAGAGGAGGGCCATGGCCTTGCGCTCCCCGGCGGAGAGGAGCATGTCCATCTCGCGGCCGGGCAGCGTGCTCGACGTCTGCTCGGCCAGCCGGATCAGCTCGTCGGTCTCTTTGCCCATGGCGCTGACCACGACGACCACCTGGTCACCGCGGCGGCGGGTGCGGGCGACGTGATCGGCGACGGCACGGAGCCGCTCGGGGTCGCCGACCGACGTCCCGCCGAACTTCTGGACGACGAGCGACATAGCGGGGCGACGCTACCAGCGAGCTCCGGGAGGTCCGAAAGGGTTACAGGGCCACGACTTCGTCGCCGGCGAGGGGTCCGCTGCTGGCCACCAACGCGTTCCACTGGCCCAGCTTGGCAACGAGGTCGGTCTCGGTGGTGTGGAGCATGGTGGACAGCGCCCGCACGTCGTCGCGTCGCACGGAAAGCACCCGACCGTTCCAGTCGCCCCGGTCGAGGACGATCGACCGGGCGTAGCGCAGGACCGGAGCGGCTTCGTCCCGGCCCTCGAGGGCGACGAGGTCGAGCACGATCTTGGCGGTGCCGTGCCGGTCGTCGGACGTCTCTCGGACGTCGACCTCGCCCAGCAGCATCGCCATGGGGACGTCGTAGAACGACGCCAGCTCCTGAAGTCGGGGAAGGCTCAGGTTGCGAAAGCCTCGCTCATAGGCGCCGATGGCCGACGCACTCCAACGACCGCCGGACGAACGCTCGACGTCGTCGAGCGAGAGTCGGCGCTGACGCCGCACGGCCCGGAGACGGACACCGACCTCCCGGGAGAAGGGAAGGGCGGATTCGGTCCTGCCCTGGTCGGCGGCCCCATCGATCTCAGGCATGCCGTTGAGTTCGACGCCGAGGACATGGATCCCTCCGGTCCGTGACGGAAGCTTGTCCACAGCGCCCAGTAGGGTGCGCAGCCGTGCCCACGGAGAAGCGCCAGCGTCAGAAGGAAGGCCAGCAGGCCCGCAAGGAGGCCGCCCTCCTCGCGGCCCGCAAGCAGCAGCGCAAGAAGCGCCGGATCGTCATGGCCGTGGCCGTCGTCCTGATCTTCGGGACCATGTTCGTCATCTCGGCGTTCGGCAAGAACGACAAGAAGACCAACGTGGCATCGACGGGCGGGACCTCGACCACGGTCGCCCCCACCACGACGGCGGCGCCGTCCACCACGCCGACCTCGGCCAAGCCGGCCGTGCCGGCGGCGGGGACCGGCGCGGTCACCAAGCTCGGGATCGAGGATCTGAAGGTCGGCGACGGCGCCGTCGTCAAGGCAGGCGACACCATCGTCGCCCACTACCTGGGCTCTACGTACAAGGACGGCAAGCAGTTCGAGTCCTCCTGGGACAGCGGCCAGACGTTCGAGACCGTCATCGGTACGGGCGCGGTGATCAAGGGCTGGGACGACGGCATCCCCGGCATGAAGGTGGGCGGTCGGCGCAAGCTCACCGTCCCGGCCGACATGGCCTACGGCGCCACCGACAAGGGTGACGGCCGACCGTTCGGTGACCTCGTCTTCATCGTCGACGTCTACGCCATCAAGTAGTGCGCCGACTCCTCGTCGCCCTGGTGGCGGTGCTCGTGGTGGCCGGATGCGGCAGCGACGCGAGCACGTCCGCCGGCGACGCGACCACCAGCACCACGAGCGCTGCGCCTGCCGCACCCGCCGGGTTCCGGTACGGCACGGCGCCGTGCCCGCCGGCCACCCCGCCGGCCGAGACGCCCCGTTCGTTCGCGGCCCCGAAGAAGTGCATCGACGACGGCAAGGACTACGGCGCCGTCATCACCACCTCTGAAGGGACCTTCACGGTCGACCTGCTCGAGCAGCAGGCGCCGGGCACGGTGAACAACTTCGTCGTGCTGGCCCGATGGGGCTGGTTCGACGGTGACGACTTCCACCGGGTCGTTCCCGGCTTCGTCGCCCAGGCCGGTGACCGCTTCGGCCAGCCCCAGGGCACCGGCGACCCGGGCTACGAGATCCCCGACGAGCTGCCGAAGACGCCGTACGAGAAGGGGTCGTTGGCCATGGCCAACCACGGGGCGGACACGGGCGGCAGCCAGTGGTTCGTGTGCGCCGATTGCAGCACGCTCCCCGGCGACTACCCGATGTTCGGGAAGGTGACCGCGGGCCTCGACGTCGTCGACCGGATCATGGCCCTCGGCGTGGCCGACGGTCCGCCCTCGAAGCCGATCGCCATCACCAAGGTCGCCATCACCGAGAAGTAGCTCAGCTCGGAAGGGCCTCCAGGCCACGCTCCTCGCCACCGGCGAAGACCCGTACCTTCCCGACACCGGCGGCCCGCCATCCGACGTCGTCGCGAATGAGGGCGGTGCTGCGCTGCACGGTTGCCAGCACCAGCGAGGCTTCGGCGAGCTCGAGGGTGCGGCGATGGTGCTCGGCCACGTCGTCCTCGGCCTCGGGCAGCAGGGCCACGTTGGACACCAACCCGAGGCCGACGGTGAAGGCGCCGCCACGCGGGTCGAACATCGGGTCGAGTAGACCGCTGCCGGCCCCACCGGAGCCGGCGACGGTGGCACCCCCCTCCCATGCCCGGACCAGCGCCTGCCACACGGGCGTGTCCTTGAGGACCGAGCGCAGGTGCATCGGCGAGTCCCCCGCCAGGTAGAGGAAGCGGGCGTCGCCCACGGCCTGGGCGTGGGCCGGGTCCTGGGCGTCTCCACGCTGGAGGACGGGCACGGCGCGCACCTTGGCGCCCAGCCCCTCGAACCACGCCGTGGCCCGGTCGACGAACCGGCCCGGGTTCTCGAAGGCAGCGGCGGTGGGCAGCACCACCACTTCGTCCGCGCCCGAGGCGGCCAGGAGTTCGGCATCGAACGAGCAACCCTCCGACCACTCGCCTCCCCCGACGAGGGCCAACGGGCCGGTCATGCAGCATCCCGGCGCACGGCGATGCCGCTCACCCAGGAGCGGAGGAGCGGGTTGGGCGTCGGCATGTTGAACCTCTCGAGGTCGGTGACGAGGAAGCCGGCACGGCGCACGGCGGCAGGGATGTCGCGACCGACGCGACACCCCCAGGGGAAACGGGCGACGGCATCGCCGTACGCCGTCTGGACTCGGCCCAGCACGCCAGGTCGGCCGATGTGCTCGACGAACACCAGCCGGCCCCCGGCAGGTAGGTCGCGGCGGACTCGTTCGAGGGCGGCGGCCAGGTCGGGCTCGTGGCAGAGCCGGCCGACCGAGACGACCAGATCGCCGTCGGGCTCGGGGAGGGCGGCCAGCCGGCGGTCCCAGGCCCCGGCGGCCACAAGGCCTAGCAGGAGCCGGTGATGGTCATCGACGATCGGCGTCACGCGGTGAGGGCCGTCCGCGTCGCGTCGCCGACCTGCGCCGCGCCCTTGATGACCATCGTCACCGGAGAATCCTCGCACGCCCGGAAGGGTCCGACGGTCGGGGGCCGAACACCTACCCATGGGTAACCTGCACGCCATGGTCATCGAACGCGTCGGCATCATCGGCTCCGGGATCAT
Organism: Acidimicrobiales bacterium; assembly: GCA_025463335.1. Lineage (GTDB taxonomy): Bacteria > Actinomycetota > Acidimicrobiia > Acidimicrobiales > CADCSY01 > RYN-34. Next base: position 3,257 of record JAOBWJ010000030.1, on the reverse strand, counting down.
GGGCTCGGGCATCGCCGAAGTGGCGGCCAAGTCCGGGCACACCGTGGTGCTGCGGTCCCGCAAGCAGGAGACCGCCGACGACATGGTGGCCCGCTTGCAGAAGTCCCTGGCCAAGCAGGTCGACAAGGGCCGCCTGACCGAGGCCGAGCGCGACGCCATCATCGGCCGGGTATCGGCCACGTCCGAGCTCGACGCCTTGGCCGACTGCGACCTGGTGATCGAGTCCGTGGTCGAGGACCTGCGGGTGAAGAAGGACCTGTTCAGCGAGCTCGACCGGACGGTCAAGACGGGCGCCATCCTCGCCACCAACACCTCCACCCTCCCGGTGATCGAGATGGCGGTCGCCACGTCGCGCCCCGAGCTGGTGTGCGGCGTCCACTTCTTCAACCCGGCGCCGGCCATGACCCTGGTCGAGCTGGTGCGTCCCCTCACCGCTTCGGACGAGACGATGGCGGCGGTGCGGGCGTTCGCCGAGACGTGCGGGAAGCAGCCCGTCGAGGTCCAGGACCGGGCCGGGTTCATCGTGAACGCGCTGCTCTTCCCGTACCTGAACAACGCCGTGCGGATGCTGGAGAACGGCACCGCCACCCGCGACGACATCGACGAGGCCATGAAGGGCGGGTGCAACTTCCCGATGGGGCCGTTCGCCCTGCTCGACCTGGTGGGCCTCGACACCAGCCTCGCCATCCTCGACGCCCTCTACGAAGAGTTCCGCGACCCGAACTACGCGGCGGTCCCGCTGTTGCGGCGGATGGTGTCAGCCGGGCAGCTCGGCCGGAAGTCGGGCGCCGGCTTCCACGATTACGCTCGCTGACATCCCAGCAGAGCCTCCGCCGTCCGAGTGGCGGTTGCCCCCGGCGGCCGCCGCCGACCCCGACGGCGTGGTCGGCGTCGGCGCCGACCTCGAGCCGGGGACGCTGCTGCAGGCCTACCGGAACGGGCTCTTCCCGATGCCGATCGGCGACGGCCGACAGGAGCTGCTGGCGTGGTGGTCGCCCGACCCGCGGGCCGTGCTCCCGCTCGACGGGCTGCGGGTCAGTCGGTCCCTCCGGCGCTCGCTGGCTCGCTTCGAGGTGCGCTTCGACACGGCGTTCAACGCCGTGGTTGCCGCCTGCGCCGACCCCGACCGGCCCGGGCGCTGGATCACGCCGGCGGTCGCCGCCGCCTACGGCCGCCTCCACCGCCTGGGTTGGGCCCACAGCGTCGAGACGTGGAGCCCCGAGGGGCAACTGGTGGGCGGGCTCTATGGCGTGGCCATCGGCGGTGTGTTCGCCGGCGAGTCGATGTTCCACTACCAGACGGACGCGTCGAAGGTGGCGCTGGTCGGCTTGGTCGAGCGGCTGCGGGCCGGTGGCGCCACGCTGCTCGACGTCCAGTGGTCGACGCCCCACCTGGCCTCGCTCGGGGTCGTCGAACTGCCCCGGGCGCGGTACATGGAGCAGCTGCTCGAGGCCGTTCACCGGCCCGACGCATGGGGTTTGCCAGACTTCGCCCCATGAGTCGCTGGGCACTGGGCACCGCCCTGCTGGTGGCCGTGCTCGCGGGGTGCAGCAGCGGACCGGGGACGACGACGGCCACGATCCTCACGCCCACCACGCGCGTGCCGGCACCGATCGCTCCCCCCGGCGTGGCCGACACGGTCCGGGGGTGGACCACGCAGCTGGCCCAGGGGTCGGACACCGCCTATGACCTCCTCGGCCCGAGGTCGGCGGCGGCGGTCGGCGGGCGCGAGGGCTACCCCGGCGTGCAGGCGCAGCTCGAGGCGCTGTGGGCTCGCTGGGGCAAGGTGCGAGCCACCTACGACGCCCTCCCGCTCGGCGACCGTTCGGGCGTCGTGGTCGTCCACATCCTCCAGAAGGACGGCTCCGAGCGGGCGGCGGCCGTGCCCGTGACGTCGGACGGCGCCCGGTGGCTGGTCGAGCCCCTGCTCGGCACCGGGACGTACCGCGTGACGCCGGCTGACCGGTCGAAGATCGCCTCACTCCCCGACCTCACCGTCGAAGTCGATGCCGGGGTGTCGGTGCAGGCCTTCGTCGACGAGCAACCGGCCCGTGTCGAGACGGGTGAACCGACCGGGAAGGGGAACGACCGCTTCCTGTACCGCCCGAGGATCGGGCTGCAGCCCGGCTGGCACCTGGTCACCTTCGTGTTCACGCGTGGGTCCGACATCGCCGCCGGGACGGTCCGGTACCGGGTGCCCGCACCGAAGTAGGTCGTGGAGTGGCACGACTGGCGAACGAGCGTGAACATGGGGGCATGCCGGACAAGCCGTGGATGATGCGGACGTACTCGGGCCACTCCACCGCCAAGGCCTCGAACACGCTCTACCGGACCAACCTGGCCAAGGGCCAGACCGGCTTGTCGGTGGCGTTCGACCTGCCGACCCAGACCGGGTACGACCCCGATGCCCTCGAGGCCCGGGGTGAGGTCGGCAAGGTGGGAGTGCCGGTCGCCCACCTCGGCCACATGCGCGAGCTCATGGACGGCATCCCGCAGGCCGAGATGAACACGTCGATGACGATCAACGCCACGGCGGCGTGGCTGCTCGGGCTCTACGTGGCCAACGCCGAGGACCACGGCGTCGAGCGCCGGGCGTTGCGGGGCACGACCCAGAACGACATCGTCAAGGAGTACCTGAGCCGCGGCACCTACATCTTCCCGCCGCTGCCCAGCCGCCGGTTGATCGTCGACATGATCGCCTTCTGCGCCGAGTGGATCCCGATGTGGAACCCCATCAACGTGTGCAGCTACCACCTGCAGGAGGCCGGGGCGACGCCGGTCCAGGAGATCGCCTACGCCCTCGCCAACGCCATCGACGTGCTCGACGCCGTGCGCGAGTCGGGCCAGGTTCCGGAGGACCGCTTCCCGGCGATGGTGGCTTCGATCTCGTTCTTCGTCAACGCCGGCATCCGCTTCGTGGAGGAGACCTGCAAGATGCGGGCCTTCACCGAGCTGTGGGATCGCATCACGCTCGAGCGCTACGGCGTCACCGACGAGAAGGCCCGCCGGTTCCGGTACGGGGTGCAGGTCAACTCGTTGGGGCTGACCGAGGCCCAACCCGAGAACAACGTCCAGCGCATCGTGCTCGAGGCGCTCGGCGTGACCCTGTCCAAGAACGCCCGGGCCCGGTCGATCCAGCTGCCGGCGTGGAACGAGGCCCTGGGTCTGCCCCGCCCCTGGGACCAGCAGTGGTCGCTGCGCATCCAGCAGGTGCTCGCCTTCGAGACCGACCTGCTCGAGTACGGCGACATCTTCGA
>JAOBWJ010000061.1 GCA_025463335.1 Acidimicrobiales bacterium | reverse complement strand
TCGTGCCGCACACCGTGCCGATCGACAGCGGCGCCAGCCGGTGCGGGCAACGGTCCTCGAAGGCGGCCAGCCCATCGGCCAGGCGCACGAGCACCCAATCCCGGCCGAGCACCTTCACCGAGACCGGCCGGTCCGTCACCTCGGTCGACAGGGCGACCGCGTACCAGGCCCGCTCGAGGCCCGGAGTCTCGTTGTCGGCGACGTGCATGCCCCGATTCAACAAAAGGTCAATGTCGAGGGTGTTGCAGGGACGTGAACTCGGCCCGGGCCCGCTTGGCCTCGTACAAGTGCCGGTCGGCGTCCCGCATCGCCTCCTCGACCGACCGATCGACGCCGACGGTCGCCACCCCCACCGAGATCCCGGCGCCTCTCGACTCCAGCACGGTCGACGCCGCCAGCTGGATCCGGTCTCCCACGCTCCGCGCCTCGTGCGCCGTCGCCTCGGGCAGCAGAACGGCGAACTCGTCGCCGCCGAGGCGGAAGACGCCGTCGCCGGGCCGCACGACGGTCCGGAACGCGTCGGCCAGGCGGCTGAGCATGCTGTCCCCCTCGAGGTGGCCGAACGTGTCGTTCACCCGCTTGAAGTCGTCGACGTCGAACACGGCGACGGCGCCGACGATCCGGAGTCGCTGCCAGGCGTCGAGGGCCTCGTTGAACGCCGCCCGGTTGCCGAGCCCCGTGAGCGGATCCTCGGTCGCCTGCCGGCGGAGGGCGGCGATGTGGGCCAGCGTCTCGAGCCGCGCCGCGGCCTGGGTGGCCAGCAGTTCGAGCAGCTCGATGGTGTCGGTGTGGAGCTGCTTGCGCCGGGTCGAGGCCACGGCCAGCAGCCCGGGCTCGTTGGTCGCCGGGCGGATGGGCACGACGACCACGCTGCGGATGCCCGCCTGGCGGAGGCCGTCGGTGCCGACCATGCCGACGGCCCCGTCGTCACCGGCCGAGTAGCACGAGCGACTCGCCGAGACGTACTCCACCAATGCCGCCAGCTCCAGGACGTCAATCCCGAGAATGGCCGCCCGCAACGGGCCGCGGACCACAGCGGTGGGCGGTCGCCCGTCGTCGTGGGGGCGCACCAGGACCGCCGTCGACATGTCGGTGATCTCGCTGGCCGCGTCGAGGAGCACGTCGGCGATGTCGGCCTCCGTGGTGGCCCGTTCCAGCCGGATGGTGGCTGCCACCAGCCGCGCCAGCGGGCCGGAGTCTCGGTCGACGTGCAGGGTGGCCAGGCGCTCCCCCACCAGCTCGCCGCACCGTCGCAGCTCGTCGACATCGGCGGGCTGAAGGGGGCGGGTGCTGTCGATGTTGAGGGCGCCCACCGCACGGTCGTCGACCCGGATCGGTGTGCACGCCTCGGCCACCACGCCAGGGATGGCTTCGAGGTAGTGCTGGGCGGTGGCCACGTCCTCGACCACCAGCAGGGTGTTCGACCCGTAGGCCTGCCCCGTGATGCCCGCGCCCGGCGACAGCCCGTCGAGCACCTGCCAGAGACCGCGTTGAGCCACGCACCGCAGGAGCCCGTCTCGCTCGACGTAGAGGCTCGGCATGACACCGAGCGCTTCGAGGTGCTCGCACACCGCTTCGCCCACCTCGGCGACCGTGGCGCAGTGCTCGAGGCGAAGGCTGCGGGCTCGGCGAACCGGTGACAGCCACCCCTCGCCCGGCCGACCGAGCAGGTAGCCCTGGGCCAGGTGGACGCCGGCGTCGCGCAGGGCGGCCAGTTGATCGCGCGTCTCCACGCCCTCGGCGACCACCGACGCACCCGACTCGCGGGCGAAGGCCACGAACGACACGACGAGGGCGCGGAGGCTCCGGTCGTGGTCGACGCCGTCGACGAGGGACTTGTCGAGCTTGATGAAGTTCGGCGCCAGGCGGAGCACGTGCCGGAGGCTGGCGTAGCCCGAGCCGGTGTCGTCGACGGCGACGAGCGTGCCGCGGTCCTGCCAGTCGGCCAGGTGCCGGGCCAGTACGTCGTAGTCGGCCACCTGCACGTGCTCGCTGACCTCGAGGACGAGACGGTGGGCCACCGGTTCGAGGGCGGCGACCACACGCTCGTCGCCCAGGAGCGAGGGGCTGAGGTTGACGAAGAGGAGCTGGTCATCCGGCGGCAGGCCGTGCAGGACCGCAGCGTGCAGGCAGGCCACCTCGAGCTCGGCCCGGATGCCCTGCTCCTCCGCCATCCGCAGCCAGGCGTCGGGCCCCCGCTCGGGGGTCGCCGTCATGCGGGCCAGCGCTTCGTAGCCCACCACTTCGTCGTCGCGCAGGCGCACCACCGGCTGGTAGGCGGCGACGATGCCCCCCGGCTGCAGGAGAGCGCTGACGTCCGGGCGCGGTGAGGCCGGCGTGACACGAGGGGTCATCAGTGGACAACTCGGCCGTATGCGGAGACCCATGAGGTCTCGGCGGTGAACGTTCCCTGACGTCAGCCTGACGAGGACGGCGTGCGAGCCACGAACCGGCCCCACGCCGGCTCCCCCACGAAGACCCCGGCGCGGGCCACGGGCCGGCCCCGGCTGAGCACGAGCGACGGCCAGCCGGTGGCGACCATGCCCGCGTAGGGCGAGTGGTCGGTGTTCATGTGGAGGGCCTCGGCGTCGAGGGACTGGCGCCGCTCGGGGTCCCACACCACGACGTCGGCGTCGGCCCCGACCCGCAGCGAGCCCTTGGCCGGCCACAGCCCGAACGTCTGGGCCGGAGCCTCCGCGCACAGCCGGACCCAGTCGGCGGCCGTGATCTTCCCGGCCCGCACGCCCTCCCACACGAGGGTCATGCGGGTCTCGATGCCGGGCAGTCCTCCGGGGATCTCGGTGAAGTCGGCCCATCCCTCGGGCCGTCCCCGCAGGCCCTGCTCGCGGTCCTCGGTGGTGAAGGGGCAATGGTCGGTGGCCACGGTGTGGATCCACCCAGACGCCAGGCCGTGCCACAGCTCCTCGGCGTGCCACGGGTCGCGCAGGGGTGGCGTGCACACGAACTGCTCGCCGTCGTCGCCCGCCAGTCGGCCCACGTCGAGGTGGAGGTACTGGGGGCACGTCTCGGCCAGCAAGTGGATGCCCCGGTCGTGCGCTTGACGGATGGCGGCCAGCGCCGGGGCCGACGACAGGTGCACCACGTAGGCCCGCGACTCGGTGCGCTCGACGAGCGTGGCCAGGTGGGTCACGGCCTCGGCCTCGAGCACCGCCGGGCGGGTGCGGGCGTGGTTGATCACGCCGGTGTGGCCGGCGGCCAGGGCCTCGCGGCGCAGCGCCTCGATGGCTCCGCCGTTCTCGGCGTGGACGGTGACCAGGCCCCCGTGCTTGGCCGCGGCGCGCAGCACGTCGACGATCACGTCGTCGTCGACCATGAGCGTCTCGGGATAGGCCATGTAGAGCTTGAACGAGGTCACGCCCCGCTCCACGCAGTCGGCGACCGCGCCCTCACCCACCGCCTCGGTGAACGTCATGTGGAAGCCGTAGTCGATGGCCGCGCCCTCGGCCTGGCGCTCCCAGGTGGCCAGGGCGTCGAGGGGCCGCTCGCCCCGGTGGGCGGTGACGTACTCGATGAGGGTGGTGGTGCCGCCGATGGCGGCCGCCGCCGTGCCGGTCGGGAAGTCGTCGGACGCCGACACCGCGCCGAGTGGCAGGTGCAGGTGAGTGTGGGCGTCGACGCCGCCGGGGACGACGAGCTGACCGGCGGCGTCCACGACGTCCTCGCCGTCGAGTGGCACGAGTGACGGTCCGACCTCGGCGATCTTGCCGTCCCGGCCGATGCGCACGTCGGCCACCCGATCGCCGTCGACATCGACAACTCGTCCGTCTCGGATCAGCACGGGATTACCCTCCGACCGATGCGCCTGTCCGTGGAGTTCACCATCGAGCCCTTCATCGAGGGGGACCCCGGTCCGCACGTGGACGCCGGCATCCATGCCGTGCAGGCGACCGGGGTCGAGGTCGAGGTCGGCCCGTTCGGCACCACGGCCACGGGTGAGGGCGACGCCGTCGTCGACGCCATCGCCGAACTGTGCCGCAAGGCCACCGCCGCCGGGGCCCAGCGCATCTCCCTGCAACTCACCGTGGTGGAGCCCTAACCCTCGGGACGGTTGAGGTAGTTGTAGACGGTGAAGCGGGAGACGCCGAGCAGGCCGGCGATCTCCTCCACTGACTTCCGGAGCCGGAACGCACCGCGGTCGGCGAGCAGCTTCACCGCCTTCTGCTTGGTCTCCCGATCGAGGTCGCCGAGCGACTGCCCGAGCTCGCGCTCGACGGCGGCGACGTGCACCTCGAGACCACCACCGCCTTCGGGCAGGCGCAGGCCCCCGACCACCTCACCCTCCCAACACAGCGGGATGTCGCCCTCGCGAAGACGCGACTTCGGGATCAGGGTGGCGTCGATGGCGTCGGCCACCGGGCGCAGCGCCTCGAGCAGCGGGTGAGCCATGGACGACAACGTAGAGCGCCCGTCAAGATCCGCCGTTGACCGTCTGCTCACCGCGCCACCCTTGCCGACGCCCTTCCAGCCAGTGTTTCGCTTCCGTGAACGGCATGCGGCAACTCGTCGTAGTAGTTGACGGTTTGTTGAATCGGCACCACCATCGTGTCGTGCCCGTATTGGTCCCCGAGACGTTGGAGGAGGCGTGCGCCGCGTTGGCGGCCCGCCCCGGTGCAACTCTGCTCGCGGGCGGGACCGACCTCATGGTCGGGATCAACGCCGGCCGCACCCGGCCCGACGACGTCGTGATGGTGGGCCGGCTGGCCGAGCTGCGGGGCTGGGTGCGCGACGGCGACCACGTCGTGTTGGGCGCCGGCGTGACCTACACCGAATGCATGGCCGAGCCGCTCGCCTCACTGTCGCCGGTCCTGGCCCAGGCCGCCCGTTCGGTGGGCTCGCCCCAGATCCGCAACGCCGGGACGCTGGGCGGCAACCTCGGCACCGCGTCGCCGGCCGGTGACGGGGTCACCGCCCTTGTGGCGCTGGGTGGCACGGTCCGGGTGCGCTCCACCGAGGGTGAGCGCGACCTCGACCTGGCGACGTTCGTCACCGGGCCCCGCCGCACCGAACGCCGTCCCGACGAGCTCATCGTGTCGGTTCGGGTGCCGGTTGCCGACGGCCCCCAGGAGTTCCTGAAGTTGGGCACCCGCAACGCCATGGTGATCGCCGTGGCCAGCGTGGCCCTCGTGGTCGAGCCGGGCGCCGTGCGCCTGGCCATGGGTTCCGTCGGCCCCGGGCCGGTCCGAGCCACCGAGGCGGAAGCGTTCGCCGCCTCGGTCGTGGACTGGACAACGGGGACGGCCGCCGCCGGCGCAGCCGACGAGTTCGGCGCGCTGGCGGCAGCTGCCTCTCGCCCCATCGACGACCACCGGTCGTCGGCCGCCTACCGCCGACGAGCCATCGAGATCCTGGCCAAGCGGGCCTTCCTCCGGAGCTTTTCTTCATGAACTACAAGCTCAGTGTCAACGGGACCGACCACACCGTCGAGTCCACGTGGGAGGGCGAGAGCCTGCTCTACGTCCTGCGCGAGCGGCTCGGTCTGCCCGGCGCCAAGGGGGCGTGCGAGCAGGGCGAGTGCGGTTCGTGCTCGGTGCTGCTCGACGGCGACCTGGTGTGCTCCTGCCTGGTGCTGGCCGCCGCCGCCGAGGGCCGCGACGTGCGCACGGTCGAGGCGGTGGCCGGGCCCGAGGGCCTGTCCGACGTGCAGCAGGCGTTCCTCGATGCCGGCGCCGTCCAGTGCGGCTTCTGCACCCCGGGGTTGATCGTGGCCGTGCACGACCTGCTCGAGCGCCACCCCCAGCCCGACGACCTGACGATGCGCGAGGAGCTCGCCGGGAACCTGTGCCGCTGCACCGGCTATGGCCGGATCATGGAGGCCGTCCGCATGGCTGCCGATCGACGGGCGGCGTCCGCATGAGCACGGTCACCGGGCGCCGCGACCGGCGAGGCGTGGGCACGGGCGCGGCCCGGCCCGACGGCATCCCCAAGGTCACCGGCGAGTTCGCCTACTCGTCCGATCTGTGGGAGGCCGGCATGTTGTGGGGCGCCACCCTGCGCTCCCCGCATCCCTCCGCCCGGATCATCAGCATCGACACGACCGCGGCGGTGGCCATGCCCGGCGTTCGAGCCGTGCTCACCGCCGACGACGTGCCCGGCCGACCCACGTATGGCCTCGAGGTACCCGACCAGCCGGTGTTCGCCTCCGACGTCGTCCGCTACGTGGGCGAGCCCATCGCGGCCGTTGCCGCCGACCACTACGACATCGCCCGCCGCGCCGCGGCCGCCATCGTCGTCACCTACGACGTGCTCGACCCGCTGCTCGACCCCGAGGCCTCCCTCACCGCCGAGCCCCTCCACCCCGACGGCAACGTGTTCCGTCACATGGTGATCCGCCACGGCGACCCCGACGCCGTCGGCGACCCTGCCGCTGGCGACATCGTCGTGGAGGGCACCTACGAGGTGGGCATGCAGGACCAGGCGCCGCTCGGCACCGAGTCGGGGCTGGCCAAGCCGACGGCCGACGGTGGCGTCGAGCTCCGCATCGGCACCCAGTGGCTGCACGTCGACCGCGACCAGATCGCCGCCTCGCTCGACCTCGACCCCGATCTGGTGCAGGTCGAGCTCGCTGGTGTGGGCGGCGCCTTCGGTGCCCGGGAGGACGTGAGCCTCCAGATCCACCTGTGCCTCCTGGCCAAGCGCACCGGCCGTCCGGTGAAGATGATCTACGGCCGGGAGGAGTCCTTCCTCGGCCACGTGCACCGTCACCCGGCCCGCATGTGGTTCCGCCACACGGCGAAGGCCGACGGCACCCTCGTCAAGGTCGAGGCCAAGTTGCTGTTCGATGGCGGCGCCTACTGCTCGTCGTCGCCTGCCGTGCTGGCCAATGCCACCTGCTTCGCCGGCGGTCCCTACAAGATCCCGAACGCGGTGGTCGAAGGCTCGGCCGTGCGCACCAACAACCCGCCCTGCGGCGCGATGCGGGGCTTCGGCTCGGTCCAGGTGTGCTTCGGCCACGAGGGCCAGATGGACAAGCTGGCCGCGGCCCTCGGCATGGACCCGGTCGAGCTGCGGCTGAAGAACGCCCTCGCCCCGGGCGACCGGCTCATCACCGGCCAGCGCCTCGACGGCGCCGCCCCGGTGGCCGCGCTCATCGAAGCCGTCGCCGCCTCGCCGCTGCCGGGCGAGGTCGATGGTCCCATGGGGCTCCCGGGCGGGCCGGGGCGCACCACCCAGGCCGGCGACGTGCGGCGGGGCGTGGCCCTCGCCGTCGGGTTCAAGAACCTCATGTTCTCCGAGGGCTACGACGACTCGGCGGCGGCCAAGATCCGGCTGTTCGACGGCGTGGCCACCGTGAGCACGGCCTGCGCCGAAGTCGGGCAGGGCTTCGTGACCCTCGTGCACCAGATCGTGCACGAGGTGCTGGGCGACGACATCGAGGTCGTCCTGAACACGGCGTCGACCACCGACGTCGGGTCGGCGGGCTCCACCTCGGCCAGCCGCCAGACGTGGATGTCGGGTGGGGCCGTGAAGCTGGCCGCCGACGACATCAAGGCCCAGGTCGACCTCGACCCCGACCGAGCCGAGTACCTGGCCGACGTCGTGCACCAGCACACCCCCACCACCCCGCTCGACGAGAACGGGCAGGGCGAGCCCCACGTGTCGTTCACGTTTGCGTGCCACCGGGCCGTCGTCGACGTCGACCCCGAGCTCGGCGTGCTGCGCCTGGTCGACCTCGTCACCAGCCAGGAGGTCGGCAAGATCCTCAACCCGGTGCAGCTCCTCGGCCAGCTCGAGGGTGGCGCGGCGCAGGGCGCCGGCCTGGCCCTCATGGAGGAGATCGTCCTCGAGGGCGGGCACATCAAGAACCCGTCGTTCACCGACTACCTCATCCCCACCTCCTTCGACCTGCCCGAGCTGCGGGTGGCCGCCATCATCGAGGAGCCCGAGCCCCACCTGGGCGCGCCCTTCGGTGCCAAGGGCGTGGGCGAGGCGCCGACGATCTCGTCCGGTGCCGCCGTGATCGCCGCCATCCGAGCCGCCACCGGGCTCGAGCTGCCCCGCGTCCCCGTCCGCCCGAGCGACATCGCCTTGTCCCCCGACCGCACGCCATGAAGATCGACGCGCCGCGCCTCCACCGCCGCATCGCCGCCCTGGCCGAGATCGGCGACACCGGCGATGGCGGCGTGTGCCGGCTCGCCCTCACCGACGACGACAAGGCCGGGCGGGACCTGGTGCTGACGTGGATGCGTGAGCTGGGCCTGCGGGTCGAGGTCGACGTCGTCGGCAACATCACCGGCACGTGGCCCGCCGACGCCACCGAAGCACCCGTGCTGACCGGCTCGCACATCGACACCGTTCGCACCGGTGGTCGCTTCGACGGCAACCTCGGCGTGCTGGCCGGGCTGGAGTGCATCGAAACGGTGATCACCGCCGGCACCGAGCTCGCTCGCCCGCTCGCCGTGGGGGTGTTCACCGACGAGGAGGGCAGCCGCTTCGCCCCCGACATGCTCGGCAGCCTCGTGTTCGTCGGTGGCATGGCACCCGAGGAGGCGCTGTCGACCTCCGACCGCGACGGCTTGGTGCTGGGCGACGAGCTGGCCCGCATCGGCTACGCCGGCCCCATCCCCTGCCCCCAGCGGCCGCCGCACGCCTACGTCGAGCTCCACGTCGAGCAGGGCCCGGTGCTGGAGGCCGAGGGCATCACCATCGGTGCCGTCACCGGCGTGCAGGGCATCTCGTGGCAGGAGCTCACGATCACCGGCCAGTCGAACCACGCCGGCACCACGCCCATGCACCTGCGCCACGACGCCGGTGCGGTAGCCGCCCAGATCGCCGTCGCCGTGCGCGACCTGGCGACCAGTCCCGGCGGACCCCACGTCGGCACGGTGGGCCGGCTCGACCTGCACCCAGACCTCGTCAACGTGGTCGCAGGCCGGGCCGTGCTCACCGTGGACCTCCGCGACACCGACGAGGCGGTGCTGGCCGCGGCCGAGAAGTCCTTCGCCGAACAGGTGCGGGCGCTGGCCGAGGCCGAAGGCGTCGAGGTGGCCACCCGCACGCTGGCCCGGTTCGAGCCGGTCGCCTTCGACGAGGCCCTGGTCGACCTGGTCGAGGCCATCGCCACCGAGCACGGCCACTCGGTGAAGCGGCTCCCGTCGGGTGCCGGCCACGACGCCCAGATGCTGGCGCGGGTGTGTCCGAGCGCCATGGTCTTCGTGCCCAGCGTCAAGGGCATCAGCCACAACCCGGCGGAGCTCACGTCCGACTCCGACATCGAAGCGGGAGCCAACGTGCTGCTCGATCTCCTCCTCGAACTCGCGACGGATCGTCTACAGATCCGCAAACGATCCGTCGCGGGTTCGGCAGAGGGGGCCGCATGAGCCGCATCGTGCACGTCGCCGCCGCTCAGGTCGGGCCGGTCGAGCGGGAATCGCCGCGGGCCGAGGTCCTCGACCGCCTGATCGCCCTGCTCACCGAGGGTGCGGCCCGGGGGGCCGACGTCGTCGTGTTCCCCGAGCTGGCGCTCACGCCGTTCTTCCCGCGGTGGTTCCTCGAGGGCGACGAGCTCGAGTCGTTCTACGAGGACGAGGTGCCGGGGCCGTCGACCAAGCCGCTGTTCGAGGAGGCTCGCCGACTCGGCGTCGGGGTCTCCCTCGGGTACGCCGAGCGCGACGGTGCTCACCACTACAACACCCAGGTCCTGGTCGGGAAGGACGGCCAGGTGGTGGCCAAGTACCGCAAGGTGCACCTGCCCGGCCACGAAGAGCATGAGCCGTGGCGGCCGTTTCAGCACCTCGAGCGCCGCTACTTCGAGCGCGGCGACGGCTTCCACGTCAGCCGGGCGTTCGGTGGCGTCGTCGGCATGGCCATCTGCAACGACCGGCGCTGGCCCGAGACGTACCGGGTGCTCAGCCTCCAGGGCGCCGAGCTCATCCTCATCGGCTACAACACACCGATCCACTACGCCCCCGACCCGGGGCAGGACCGGCTGGCCGGCTTCCACAACAACCTGGTCATGGCGGCCGGCGCCTACCAGAACGGGTGCTGGGTGGTGGGCGTGGCCAAGGCCGGCATCGAGGGCGGCGTCCCCGGCCTGGCCGAAAGCCAGATCATCGCCCCGTCCGGCGAAGTCGTGGCCAAGACGGTGACCGAGGGCGACGAAGTGATCGTGGCCGCCTGTGACCTCGACCTCTGCGACAACTACCGCAAGACGCTCTTCGACTTCGACCGCTACCGCCTGCCCGAGCACTACGGCCTCATCACGTCGCAGCGCGGCGTCGTCCCCCCACCGGAGGCATCGTGACCTT
>JAOBWJ010000059.1 GCA_025463335.1 Acidimicrobiales bacterium | reverse complement strand
GCCTCCAGCGTCTCGTCGCTGCACGTGAAGGCGGCGTGGATGCCGACCATGCCCCGGCCGCCGGCCCGTAGGAAGCGCTCGTTCTCGGTCAGGCCGGCCTTGGCGCCCTCGGGTCCGTGCCGATCGGTGACCCCGTAGGCGCACGACACCCGCACGCCGACCTCGGCGCACGCCTCGGCGATCACCTCGAGGCTGCCCTCGATGGCCATCGGCGACTCATGGTGGTCGATGATGGACGTGCATCCGACCTCGAGTGCCTCCACGGCGGCGAGCCGCGCGGATGCCTGCAGGTCCTCCAGGGTGAGGGCCACGTCGAGCCGCCACCACAGCAGCTCGAGGATCTCCGGGAAGTCCTTGGGCTCGCGGGCGGGGCCGGGCAGGAAGCGGGCCAGCCCGGAGTACAGGTGGTGGTGGGCGCAGACCAGGCCAGCAGTCGCCAGTGTCATGTTCGCTTCATGGGCAGGACCGAGCGCCACTCGCCGTCGAGGTCGTGGAGGGCGGCGGCCACGGCGCCGGCCGTCGGCACCAGGCCGATCTCGCCCACGCCCTTGATGCCGTACGGCGCGTTGGGCTCGGCGCACTCGATGAGCTGCACGTCGACCTCGGGCATGTCCTTGGGTCGGATGATGCCGAGCGACTTGAGCGTCATGTTCGTGGGGAAGCCCCGGTCGTCGGACGGGAACTCCTCGCTGAGGGCGTAGCCCAGGCCCATGTGCACGGCGCCCTCGATCTGGCCCTCGCACAGCAGGGGGTTCACGGCCTTGCCGACGTCGTGGATGGCCACGACCCGCTCGATCTCGCCCGACTCCCGGTCGATGATCACGACCTGGGCGGCGTAGCCGAACGTCGAGTGCATGATCGGGTGTTCGACGCCCGACTCGATCGACTGGGTCCAGTCGACCTTGTACTCGCCCATGTAGTCGACGTGGGGCCGGCAGCCGTCGGCCAGCGCGTTCTTGCATGCGTCGGCCACCGAGCCGGCGCCCATGACGGTGCCCCGGCTGCCCGTCGTCTGGCCCGTGCCCAGCTCCCGCGTGGTGTCGATGATGACGGTGACCTGGTCGGGATCGACGCCCAGCTCCTGCACGGCGACCTGCACGGCCACGGTGTTGACGCCCTGGCCCATCTCGGTCCAGCAGTGGCGCACCTCGACGCCGCCCTCGCCGTCGAAGCGCACGACGGCCTTGGCGATCTCCTTGGCCCCGTTGCCGAGGCCCGAGTTCTTGAGCCCGAGGCCGAGCCCGACGGCCTTGCCTTCGGCCGTGTAGCGGTCGATGACCGGCTTCACCGCGTCGAGGCAGGCCTCGGCCCCCAGGCAGCCGTCGTCCATGATCTGGCCCGGACCCCACTCGGCGCCCGGCGTGATCACGTTGCGCTTGCGGATCTCCCAGCCGCTGATGCCGACCGACGCGGCCAGCCGATCGAGGGCACCCTCCATGGCGAACTGGGCCTGGTTGGCGCCGAAGCCTCGGAAGGCACCGCACACCGGGTTGTTGGTGCGCACGGCGATGGCCTCGACGTCGATCGTGGGCACGTGGTACGGCCCCGACGCGTGGCCGGCGGCCCGCTCGAGCACCTTCATGCCGACCGAAGCGTAGGCGCCGGAGTCGCCGATCATGCGGGCGTACAACGCGGTCAGCTTGCCGTCGTCGTCGCACGCCGCCCGGTACTCCATGCGGATGGGGTGGCGCTTGGCGTGCATGAGGAGCGACTCCTCACGGGACAGCGTGCACTTCACCGGCCGGCGCAGGAGCCAGGCGGCCAGCGCCGTCTGCCCCTGGTTCGACAGGTCCTCCTTGCCGCCGAAGGCGCCACCGTTGGTGATGAGCTCGACCGTCACCTTGTCGGTGTCGACGCCGAGGACCGACGCGATCTGGTTGCGGTCGTCCCACACGCCCTGACCGCCGGAGTAGACGTGCAGGGTGCCGTCGGGCTGAGGCACGGCCAGCGTCGACTCGGGTTCGAGGAAGGCGTGCTCGACCCGTTGGGTCTCGAACACCTCGGTCACCTGATGGGCGCTGGCGTCGAAGGCGGCGAGGGCGTCGCCTCGGGCGTAGCGGCTCACCGACAGCGTGTTGGAGTGGGTGCCCCACACGGCGATCTCGGTGTCGTCGAGGGCGGCGATCGGGTCGACGACCGTCGGCAGCGGGCGGTAGTCGACGGCCACGAGGGCGGCGGCGGCGCGGGCCTGCTCGCGGGTGTGGGCCACCACGACGGCGAGCACGTCGCCGGCATAGGAGGTGCGCCCGCCCACCGGCACCAGCACCGGCCAGTCCTTGTGGATCAGGCCGACCTTGATCTCACCGGGCACGTCGGCGGCGGTGAGCACGGTGATCACGCCGGGCGACTGGAGGGCGGCGGCGGTGTCGATGCCCAGCACCTCAGCCCGGGCATGCTCGGTGAGGGTCAGGGCGGCATGCAACATGCCGGGCGGACGCAGGTCGTCGATGAAGCCCCGGTCACCCAGGGCCAGTGACTCGCCCTGGTAGCGGGGGCCACGGGCACCGATGCCGCCGGGCTCCACGGCCGGCACCGGGGTGCCCTGGGCCAGCGACTCCACGGCGTCGAGGATCTTCACGTAGCCCGTGCAGCGGCACAGGTTGGCGCCCAGGTGGCG
>JAOBWJ010000058.1 GCA_025463335.1 Acidimicrobiales bacterium | reverse complement strand
GAAGGCCGAGGCAGGCCGGATGCCACTGTTCCGAAGGCTCGTCGAAGACGTCCAAGCCTTTCGCCCGAGTGGGCGGCCGAAGCCGCCCCGAGAGAAGGTCAGACCGTCGGACAGCTACCGGGGCCGTTGCTGTCGCGGACGGTGCGCAACAGGGCGGTGAAGGTGTCGAGCTCGCTGGCGAGCGGACCCGCCAGGTGGGTCTCGAGGCTGTCGAGGTGGGTCGGGACGGCCTTCCGCATGAGGGCGTCGCCGTCCTCGGTGAGGACGGCGTTGGCGCCCCGGCGGTCGGACGGGCACGCCTCCCGGCGCACGTAGCCGGCCGCCTCGATGCGGTCGACGAGGCGCGTCAGGCCGCTGGTGCTGAGCCCGACCTGCCCGGCCAGCTCGGCCATGCGCAGCCGCTGGTCGGGGGTGCGGGCCAGGCGGAGCAGCACCTCGAACCAGCTCACCGGCACGCCGGTCGAGGCCTCGAAGTCGCGGTTGACCTGGCTGACGACGGCGGCGTGGGCCTCCAGCAGCATGCCGAAGGCAGTGATGCGGGGGTCGTCCCAGGGCTCGCTCATGAATTCCAGGCTAGCAAGTAGTTGCGCTTGCAACATGTTTCCTCTACAGTGTTTGTCACAGCAACTAGCGCAACCGCAAAGAGGAGTCCCCCATGAGTGATACGACCACCTCCAACATCCGCACGATCGACGGCGTCGAGCTGCCTGCCGCCGGCACCTGGGCGATCGACGTCTCCCACAGCAGCGTCAACTTCAAGGTGAAGCACCTCGGTGTGGCCTCGACCCGCGGCCGGTTCGACAAGTTCGAGGGCACCGTCGAGATCGGCGAGAACCCGGCCGACACCAAGGTGAACGTCAGCGTCGACACCGCCTCGGTCGACACCCACGACGGCACCCGTGACGAGCACCTGCGCAGCGCCGACTTCTTCGACGTTGCCAACCATCCGGCCATGACCTTCCGCTCCACCGGCGTGTCGGGCACGGGCGACAGCTGGACCCTCGACGGCGACCTGACCATCGCCGGCGTGACCCAGCCGGTCAGCCTCGATGTCGAGTTCGAGGGCGTGGCGACGTCTCCCTGGGGCTCCACGAGCGCCGGGTTCGCGGCCAGCACCACGGTCAACCGCGAGGAGTTCGGCCTCACCTGGAACACCGCCCTCGCGGCCGGTGGGTTCCTGGTCGGCAAGAACGTCCTCATCGAGCTCGAGGTCGAGCTCGTCAAGCAGTAGGGCCGACTCTGACAGTTTGGGGGATGGGCTTGTAGGCTTGCCCGTCCCCCACCGGAGCTTCGGTGGTCCGGCCGGGGGGTGAGAAGGGACCGGATTGGCCGCACACCCCGACCTCCAGGCTGAACAGGCCTATGTCGATCACGCCTACGAGTGTGTGGAGGGGGCTCGTCGCCGCGTCCTCGGGCTCCGCACGATGCGGGCCTACGGCACCGGTGGCACGCACCAGGCCCGCTACGAGAGCGATGTGGTCGAGGAGACGATCCGCGCCCGCCTCTCCCAGCTGGAGTTCGGGGACGTGGCCCTCGTCTTCGGCCGCATCGACCCCGAGGACACGGACGAACGGTTCTACATCGGGCGCATCGCCGTGGCCGATGACCACCAGGAGCCGGTGGTCGTCGACTGGCGGGCTCCGATCGCCGAGCCGTTCTACCGGGCGACCGGTCGCAACCCGCTGGGTCTGGCCCGCCGCCGCCACTTCGCCACCCGCGGCCGCCGGATCCTCGACATCGAGGACGAGATCTTCGTCGGCGGCGAGGGCACCGAGGCCCTCGACGGCGTGGTGGGCCGCGGCGCCCTGATCGCTGCCCTCGAGCGGGGCCGTACCGGCCGGCTGGGCGACATCGTCGCCACCATCCAGACCGAGCAGGACGAGATCATCCGCTCCCCGCTCGGCGGCGTCCTCGTGGTGCAGGGTGGCCCCGGCACCGGGAAGACGGTCGTCGCTCTCCACCGCGCCGCCTACCTCCTCTACACCCACCGGTTCCCGCTGGAGGGCCAGGGCGTGCTGGTGGTCGGCCCCAACCGCCTCTACCTCCGCTACATCGACCGGGTCCTGCCCTCCCTGGGCGAGGCCGGTGTCGAGCAGGCCCTGTTGGCCGACCTGGTCCCCGAGCGGATCGGCGACCGCCGGGGCTCGGCCACGGCCGAGCGGGTCAAGGGCGAGCTCCGGATGATCGACGTGCTCGTCAAGGCCGTGCGCGACCGGGAGCGATCGCTGCGCCAGGACCTGGTCGTCGGCTTCGGCGTGCTCAACCTGCGGTGCTCGGTCGAGGCCAGCGAGCGCATCGTGCGGGCCGCCCGACGCCGGGCCCGGACCCACAACGCCGGCCGTCGCTTCGTCGAGCAGGGCCTGTGGGAAGAGTTGGCCGAGAGCAGCCGGACCGAGCTCGATCCCGACGTCGTGGCCGAGCGCCTCCGCACCCACGAGGACGTGCGGATCGCGCTCGAGCGCATGTGGCCCGTGCTCACGCCGGCCGACCTGCTGCGCGACCTGTTGAGCTCGAAGGCCCTGCTACGCCTGGCCAGCGGCAACCGCCTCACCGAGGAGGAGCAGGCGGCTCTGCTCATCGAGCGCGGCGAGCGGGTCGACGACGGGCGCTGGTCGATCTCCGACGTTCCTCTGCTCGACGAGGCCCGCCAATTGCTCGGTCCCCGGCCCCGCTCGCGCGACGAGGACGAGGTCCGGACCTACGGCCACATCGTGGTCGACGAGGCGCAGGACCTCACCCTCATGCAGCTGCGGATGCTGGCTCGCCGCTCGCTCGGCGGCTCGATGACGGTGGTGGGTGACATCGCCCAGGCGACCGGCCCGTGGGCCCCGCCGTCGTGGAACGACGTGCTCGACCACCTGCCCTCCCGCAAGCCGCCGCGGGTGCAGGAGCTGAGCATCGGCTACCGGACACCGGCATCGATCATGACGCTGGCCAACAAGGTGCTGGCCGTCGCCGCTCCTGAGCTCACCCCGCCCCGCGCCGTGCGCGAGGGTGAGGATGAGCCGCAGATGGTGGCCGTCGAGGCAACCGAGCTGGCAACCCGGGTGGCGGCCCTGGCCGATTCCGAGCGGGCCCTGGTGGGCGAGGGCAACGTGGCCGTGATCGTGCCCGACTCGCTCATCGCGCCGATGGCCGAAGCGATGCGGGCGGCCGGCGTCGAGTTCGGCGAGGCGGCCCGGCTCGGCATCGATGCCCAGGTCAACCTGGTCCCCGTCCGGCTGGTGAAGGGCCTCGAGCTCGACTCGGTCATCGTCGTCGAGCCGGGCCGGATCGTCTCCGAGGAGCCCCAGGGACTGCGGGCCCTCTACGTCGCCCTGACCCGGGCGACCCGCCGGCTGGCCGTCGTGCACGCCGAGCCGTTGCCGCCTGCGCTCCTCTGATGGTCTCGCTCCGCAGGCTCCGCTCGACGGGCTGCGGGTCGCTGGCGCTCCCTTCGCCGGCGCGCGCCGAACCTCTGTCGGTCCGTTGACCCGCATTGCCGTCCTGGGCGGCGGCCCGGCCGGCCTCTACGCGGCG
This sequence comes from Acidimicrobiales bacterium, assembly GCA_025463335.1. Lineage (GTDB taxonomy): Bacteria > Actinomycetota > Acidimicrobiia > Acidimicrobiales > CADCSY01 > RYN-34. Next base: position 1,363 of record JAOBWJ010000058.1, on the reverse strand, counting down.
TGGAAGGCGGCTGCCGCCGGCCACGATGTCGTCGTCCACGAGCGGGCCGACCACGTGGGCGGCATGGCGGCCAGCTTCGAGGTGGCCGGCGTCCGGGTCGACCACGGCAGCCACCGGCTCCACCCGGCCACCGACCCGGCCATCCTGGGCGAGCTGCGGGGCCTCTTGGGCGACGACCTGCAATGGCGACCGCGCAACGGCCGGATCCGGCTCGAGGACCGATGGGTCAAGTTCCCTCTGTCGCTGCCCGACGTGGCTCGGCGGCTGCCGCCATCGTTCGCTGCGGGCGTGGCCCGCGACACCCTCTCGGCGCCGCTGCGCCGACCCCGGACCGACACGTTCGCCGAGGTGGTGCGGGCCGGGCTGGGCCCGACCATGCTCGAGCGCTTCTACGGCCCCTACGCCCGCAAGCTGTGGGGCCTCGACCCGGAGCTGCTGAGCGGCGAGCAGGCCCGCCGTCGCATCGCTGCGTCGTCGCCGGGGGCCATGGTCGGCAAGGTCCTACGCCGGGGTCCGGCGGGCTTCTGGTACCCGACCCACGGCTTCGGCCAGCTCACCGAGCGCCTGGCCGACGCCGCCGTGGCGGCAGGTGCCGAGGTGCGGTGCGGGAGCGAGGTCACCGCCCTCGACCAGGTCGACGCCGAGTTGGTCTGGTCGACCCTCCCGCTCACGGCGCTGGCCCGCCTGGCCGGCGGCCCCGACGTGGCGCTGACGTTCCGGGCCCTGGTGCTCGTCTACCTGGTGCTCGACCGGGGGCAATGGACGTCGTGGGACGCCCACTACCTGCCGGGTCCCGAGACCGCTGCCAGCCGGGTGTCCGAGCCCCGCAACTACCGCGACCGCCCGGCCGACCCGTCCGACCGAACGGTGTTGTGCGCCGAGGTGCCGTGCCAGGTCGGCGACGCGACGTGGATGGCGAGCGACGCCGACCTCGGTGCGCTGGTGGCCGAGGGGCTGGCCCGCTGCGGGCTCCCGGATGCCACCCCGGTCGAGGTCGTGGTGCGCCGGCTCCCGACCGCCTACCCGGTCTACGGGCTCGGGTTCGAGGCGCCACTGGCCGAGCTCGAGGCGTGGGCCGCGTCCGTTCCCCGGGTGGTGTCCTTCGGGCGGGGTGGGTTGTTCGCCCACGACAACACCCACCACGCCCTGGCCGAGGGTCGAGCCGCGGTCGCTTGCCTCGACGGCAACGGCTCGTGGGACGCGACGGCATGGGCGACGGCCCGAGCCGCCTTCGCGGCCCACGTGGTGGAGGACTGACCGCCAGCACCTCTACGACTGACGCGGGCGATGTCGGGGGACAACCGCTCGCATGGTCACCGGACTCCAGTGGCGCCACCTGCGACGCTACGGCGAGCTGGGGAGG
>JAOBWJ010000053.1 GCA_025463335.1 Acidimicrobiales bacterium | reverse complement strand
CCACCAGCACCACCAGGCGCCGCCTTCCCGCCATGGCGGCAGCTTAGGAACCAACGAGGGTCCGAGCAGTTCTCGTCACGCTCAGCCCGTCAGGGCCGGGCTGTGGTGTTTCAGCACATCCCTCACGCCTGTCGCGGGACATCCCTCACAGTCGGAGTTGAGGTCATGAGCCTTTGGCATGGCCGGACGGGATGTGCCCATGAGCGTTCGTCGGTTGGTGGTGGAGGTTGAGACCGAGGGGTTGAACGTGACGGCGTTCTGCGCCGAGCACGGGATCAGCACCTGGTTCTTCTATGAGTTACGTCGGCGGTTCCGAGCCGCTGGTGGTGACCTGGCGGCGCTCGAGCCGTTGTCGCGGGCACCTCGGCGGGTGGCGAACCGCACGGCGGCCGAGCTCGAGGATCGCATTGTCGGGCTGCGTAAGGAGCTGGTCGAGCTGGGCTTGGACGCTGGGCCGGCAACGATCCAGTTCCATCTTCGAGCCCGGGGCGAGCCGTCGACGCCGTCGGAGGCGACGATCTGGCGGGTGCTCGACCGGCGAGGGTTCATTGTCAAAGAGCCACGCAAGGCGCCCAAGGTCAAGGGGCGCAGCTTCAGCGCGGAGCGGGCGAATGAGTGCTGGCAGATCGATGACACCGCCTGGGCTCTCGCTGATGGCTCCGAGGTCAAGATCATCAACGTCGTCGACGACTGCACCCGGGTGGCGGTGGCATCGACAGCGGTGCTGTCCTGCACCACCGCCGCCGCGGTGGACGCCTTCGCCGCTGCAGCAACGGTTTGGGGATGGCCGGCCCGGTTCTTGTCCGACAACGCCAAAGCGTTCCGCCACGGCCTGGCCGACGCCATGGCTGCCCTCGGGATCACCGCCGGCCACTCCCGGCCCTATCACCCCCAGACCTGCGGCAAGGTCGAACGTTTCCACTGGACCCTCAAGCGCTACCTGAGCGCCCAAGAACCAGCCGACACCATCGCCGAGCTCCAAGACCAGCTCGACCGGTTCCGCCAGCTCTACAACCACCACCGCCCGCACCGCTCTCTAGGGCGGCGCATCCCCGCCGAGGTGTGGTCCGCGACCCCCAAAGACGGCCCCGCCGGCCACCCCGTGACCACACCGACGGAGATCCACCGGGTTCGCGTCACCACCAACGGCATCCTCCCCGCCGGGCGGCGCTACTCGATCAGCGTCGGCGCCATCCACACCGGCAAGCACGCCACCGTTGTCATCACCGGCACCGCCTGCCACGTCTTCATCGACGGTCAACTCATCCGCAAGCTCACGCTCGACCCCACACGCCACCGCCAACCGCTCTACGGCAAGCCAGGCCGCCCCCGCCTACCGGGAGGGAAGTCCCGCGACACCCATGAGGGAAGCCCCGCGACATCACAGCCCGTTAGAGCCGGGCTCACCGTGACCAGAAGCACTGGTACCGCCCTCGCCGACGTGCCGCACCGCTCCCTGGGCGCGTCTTTGGTCTTTCGCCAACCCCCGCAGTACGCCCGCTACCGCATGGTCGGGGCACCCTGTTTGCGCGCGCTCAAAGAACGTTCAGGCGCCGACGAGCTCGGTCCGGCGGAAGCGGGCGCGCAGGCGCTGCCAGCGGTCGGGGACCTGGTCCAGGGGGAGGAAGGCGACCAGGCAGGCAAGGTGGGGCCAGAAGGCGATCGTGAGGCAGGCGAACGTCACGGCGTGGAAGCCCACGAAGGCGAGCAGCACCCGCCGGCCGACCTTGCCCGGCACCAACAGCAGCGGCGACGCCAGCTCCATGGCGACGATGAGGTACTGGGTGACGTGCAACGTCCACGGATGCTGCAACAGGGGGTCGGCCAGGAACGTGCCGCGGCGGACGACGGCCCGCACCAGCGTGGTCGAGTCCATCCACGTGAGCAGGCCGTTCCCGTATCGGTGCTTGGCCACCACCGCCAGCAAGTAGGTGCAGACGACCGCCACCTGGATGCAGCGCACGGCCCACCCGGCCCGCTCGTCGGGCGTGCGGTCGCGGTGGGCGACCAGGCCGACGGTCGGGAGCACGGCGAGGGCCACGAGGATCCCGAACCGGTCGTGGTCGACCTTCCCGTAGGAGAAGGCGATGACCATCCACTCGAGGTAGAGCGCGAAGACGACCGTGCCCAGCAGGCGGGGGAGCACGCCGAAGGCGGCCACTGCCGACGCGGCGAGCAGTGCGTACATCACCACCGAGGTGAACAGGTGGGTGGGTGTCGGCAGGTGGAGCAGGTCGCCGATCGCCAGCGGCTTGTAGAACACGCCGGGCACGTCGCCGTGGTCGCGCACCCAGGGGCGCATGACCAGGACGTCGAGCCAGATGAACGCGTAGAGGAAGGTGCGCAGCCAGGCGATGCGCGACCGCGGCATGGGGGCGAACCACCAGCTCATCGAGGTCGCCTCCAGACGGCGAGGACCTTCTCGGTCGGGCGCTCCACCCGGCGCCGGTCGACGATGAGATTCGCCTGCTCGACCAGCCGAAGCTCGTCGAGGCGGAGGCCGTTCCGCGCGTAGAGCTGGGCCAAGGCGCCGAGGAGCCGGGGCTGGGCCCGGAACCGCGGATACTGGCCCTCCAGCTCGGCTCGACGCACGCCGATCGTCTCGGGGTCGAGGAGGAAGGTGCGACCCTGCGCCACGCCCACCAGCGCCGCCGTGCGGACGGCGCCAGATGGACGTCCGCTGGTGGCGTACATCCGGAACGGGCCGAACGGGAAGTCGTGGTCCGACCCCCGCCACGATCCGACCAGCAGCAAGCCGAGGACGATGACGACCGCAACCATCCGGACCCGCCGGCTGGTGTCGGTCATCAGCCCGCTGGGGCGCTCGTGGGCCGCAGATGGGGCGTTTCGTTCACGCTGTACAACGTCAATCGCTCGGACCAGTCCGAGGCCTTGACCCGGGTGATGCTCGTGTAGTCCATCGGGAACACGAACACCTCCTTCAGGCCCAGGAGGCGCGTGGCGAAGGCGTTGATCACCCCGCCATGGGCGAAGAGGGCGACCCGTTGGCCCTCGTGGGCCTCGATGATCCGCAGCACGGCCAGATGGACGACCTCGGCGAACGTGTCGAGGTCGACGTCCCCGTACAGGGTGCCGTTCAGGAGCTGTTCGTACCGGGGGTCGCCGGTGGCCTTGAGCTCCTCGACCGGCACGTAGAAGTGGTGGTTGCGGTCGAGCTCGGCCAGCTCGTCGTCGACCGCGACGTCGAGGCTGAGGCGGGCGGCCAGCGGCTCGGCCGTCTCGATGGCCCGCCGCATGGGGCTGGAGTAGACGGCGTCGAACCCTTCGGGGGCGAGCCACTCGGCCACTCGCCGGGCCTGTTCGCGGCCCTCGTCGCTCAACGGCGGGTCGGCCGGTGTCCCCGGCTCGTTCTCGACTCGGATCGGCAATCCATGCCGGATGAGGACCAGTTCCACGGGGCGGGAGCCTAAGCGCCGAGCGCGTCGGCGATGATCCCGACCTTCTCGGGTGTGTGCGGTGTCGGCACGTAGACGACCGCCATGTCGACCACGCCTTCCAGGGCGGCGCAGGTGTCGACCAGCTGCTGGGCGCCGGCGGCCTCGTCGTAGCGGACGTGGCAGGAGGTGAGGATCTCCGACGGGTCGCGACCGACGTCGGCGCAGTGCTGGTGCAGCACGGCCTTGGCCTCGGCGATGACCTCGGGCGTGCCGCCCGGGTGGTTCCAGTGGTCGGCGAAGCGGGCCGCGGCGCGCAGCGTCCGCTTCCGGCCGGCACCGCCGATGGTGATCGGCACCCGCGGCCGCTGGGGCCCCTTGGGTTCGCACCGGGCGCGCGTCAAGGTGAAGTGCTCGCCCTGGAAGTCGGTCCACTCGTTGCGCAGGAGCGAGTCGATGACCGTGAGTCCCTCGTCGAGCCGGTCGAAGCGGGTCGTGAGCGAGCCCAGCTCGATGCCGTAGGCGTTGAGCTCCTCCTCGTTCCATCCGGCACCGATGCCGAGCTCGAGACGGCCCTCGGAGACGATGTCGAGGGTGGCGGCCATGTTGGCCAGCACCGCCGGGTGGCGGTACACGATGCCGGTGACGAGGCACCCGATGCGGATGCGGCTGGTGGCCTCGGCCAGGGCGCTGAGCGTCACCCATCCCTCCATGCACGGCCCCAGCGAGTCGGAGAAGATCGGGTAGAAGTGGTCGAAGTTCCAGGCCGACTCGAACAGGTCGATCTCGTCGGCCGCCTGCCACACCGCCTTCATGGCGTCGTAGGTGGTCTCCTGCGGTGAGGTCTTGATCCCGTAGCGCACGCCGTCGTCCTACCACCTCGAAGGAATACGGTGCCGGGCCGTGACCTTGAGCGACGATCCCTACTACACGCTGGCCCAGACCGGCCCCTACGAGGCCAAGATCGGTTCGGGCCTCATCACCATGGTCGAGCCCCACGTCGGGCACGAGGCGGCGTACAACCGTTGGTACGAGGACGACCACTACAACGCCGGGGCCATGGCCTTCCCGTGGATGTGGGCCGGCCGCCGCTGGGTGGCCCCGGTCCGCTACCAGGAGAAGCGCTACCCGGCCGACTCGGTCATCGCCCAGCCCCTCGAGGCCGGCAAGTACATCTCCACCTACTGGATCACCGAGGGCCAGTACGAGAACCACCTCCGCTTCGCGGTGGGCACCAACCACCGGCTCTTCGCCGACAAGCGCGTCTTCATGGAGCGTGACCACACGTTCACGTCGTTCCAGAAGTACCGCGGCCCGATCTACCGCGACGTCGAGGGGCCCCGCGACATCCATGCCCTCGACTACCCCTACGGCGGCCTGGTGCTCGAGGTCATCGACTCGCCCGACGCCGAGACCCGTGAGCAGATGCTGGCGTGGCTGCATGCCGAGCGGACGCCGGCCGCGGGCTCGGCGGTGGCTATCGGCACGGTGTTCCAGCCCATGCCCCTCCCGGACGACAAGTCGCCCTATGTGAAGGACGTCGAGGGCGTCGACACCCGGCTCACCATCTTGTGGTTCACCGAGGGCGACTCGCTCGACGCGTGGGACGAGTTCGCCGAGGCCGGCGACCGGGTGGCGGCCAGCGGGCTGGGCCGGGTCGAGCTGATGGCGCCGTTCACGCCCACCCTGCCGGGCACCGAGAAGTACGTGGACGAGCTCCGCGCCTGAACGTCGTCGATGCCACGGGGACGGCGCCGGTAGCGTCGTTCTCGTGGCTCGTCGGACCAAGATCGTGGCCACCATCGGCCCGGCGTCCGACGACCCCACCGTCCTGCGCCGGATGATCGAGGCGGGCATGGACATGGCCCGGATCTCGTTGGCCCACGGCCCGGTGGAGGAGAGCCTCCAGCGCATCGCCCGCCTCCGGACGGCGGCCGCCGATGCCGGCGCCATCGTCGGTGTGCTGGCCGACCTGCCCGGACCCAAGATCCGCGCTGCCGGGTTCCCCCAGGGCGGCGTCTACCTGGAGGTGGGCCAGGAGGTTGCCCTCGTCCCGGCCGAGCCGGGCGATCACAGCGGTCCCGACCGCATCGCCGTCGACCACCCGACGCTGCTCGAGGAGCTGCGGGCCGGCGACCGCATCGCCCTCGGCGACGGTGGTGTGCTCCTCGTCATCGCAGGAGTCGACGCGGACAGGGCGGTGGCCCGGGTGCTGTCGTCGGGCCGGCTCGAAGGTCGCCCCGGTGTGAACCTCCCGCCGGAGCGATTCAGCATCGCCACACCGACGCCCGACGACCTGCGCATGCTCGACGCCGTGGTGGCGGCCGGGGTCGATGCGGTTGCCGTTTCGTTCGTGCGCGACCACCAGGACGTGCGAGCCGTGAAGCGGGCGGCCGGTCCCGACGGGCCCATGATCGTGGCCAAGATCGAGACACCCTCGGCCGTGGACGACATCGTTCGGATCATCGAGGAGTCCGATGGCGTCATGGTGGCCCGCGGCGACCTCGGCGTCCGTTGCGCCCTGGAGGACGTGCCCCACCACCAGAAGCACATCATCCGGGTCGGAGTGGCCTTCGCCCGGCCGGTGATCACCGCCACCCAGATGCTCGAGTCGATGATCCACGCCCCGACGCCCACTCGGGCCGAGGTCTCCGACGTGGCCAATGCCGTGTTCGACGGCACCAGCGCCGTGATGCTGTCGGCCGAGACGGCCATCGGGCGTGACCCCGTGAACGTGGTGGCCACCATGTCGCGCATCGCCGTGCGGGCCGAGCAGGACTTCGACCACGCCGCCTGGGGCAACCGGCTCGGGCCGCAGCAGCTCGCCGGGGCGAGCCCGACAGCCCGGATCACCGCCGCCATCTCGGCGGCCGCCTGGCGAGCGGCGACCGACGCCGAGGTCACCGCCATCATCGCCTGCACCAACAGTGGGGCGACGGCCCGGGCCATCTCCCGCTTTCGGCCGACAGCGCCGATCCTGGCGGCCACGCCGTCGATCACGACCGCCCGTCAGCTGTCGATGGCTTGGGGCATCCGACCGATGCTGGTCGACCCCCAGCCCACGACCGACGAGGTCGTGTGGTTCGCGGTGCAGGCCGCCACCCGCACGGGCGTGGTCAAGCCCGACGACGTGGTGGCCGTGCTCGTCGGCTCACCGGTCGAGACCGAGCCGACCACCGACGTGCTCCGGCTCGTGCGGGTGCACTGAGGCGTCGGGCGCGAACTCTGCGCGACGATGCCGTCGTGTCTCCTGACGGGGTTGCAGCCACCGACGACGTGCCCCCGTGGGTGCGCATCGCCCTCTTCGCCCTCGGCGTGCCGAATGCGCTGGCCGGCGCCTGGGCGGTGTTCGCTCCGCTGAACTGGTTCGAGAAGTTTCCCGGCTGGGATCCCCGGCTGGTGGCGGCGGAGCCGCCCTACAACGCGCACCTCGTCACCGACGCCGGCGCGGGGCTCCTCGCCTCCGGCGTGGTCCTCCTTGCCGCCGCTTGGCTGGCCGATCGACGCTCCGCGCTCCTCGGCATCGCGGCCTTCGCTGCGTTCGCCGTGCCCCACGCCGCCTACCACGCCCTCAACCCGGCGCCCGGCCTGTCCTTCGCCGAGGACGTCCAGAACACCGTGGTGCTGCTGTTCAGCGTGGCCGTCGCAGCCACGCTCTTCGTCGTCACGGCCCGCCGACCCGGCATACGCAGCGCAACCGAGCGCGCCTCCTAGAGGTTCCTGCCGTGAGCGAAGTCCTCGTGACCGGTGGCACCGGTGTCCTCGGCACTCGGCTCGTGCCGATCCTGGCCGCAGCGGGTCACGACGTCCGGGTGCTGACCCGTCGGACGACGCCGAGCGGGTTGGCGGCCGGGACAACGGCTGTGCTCGGCGACGTCCGGACGGGCACCGGCCTCGAGGGCGCTGTCGCCGGCGTCGATGTGGTCATCCACGCGGCCACCAGCGCGCCGCGGCGGGCGCGGGCCACCGAGGTGGACGGAACCCGCCACATGCTCGAGGTCGCCCACGCCGCTGGCGTCCGCCACTTCGTGTACGTGTCGATCGTTGGCGTCGACCGGCATCGCCTTCCCTACTACGAGGCGAAACGGGAAGCTGAACGCCTCGTCGAGGCGAGCCCGGTCGGGTGGACGATCCAGCGAGCAACCCAGTTCCACGACCTCCTCGACAGGTTCCTGGGGTGGGGGGTGTTCCCGACAACGAAGCGGATGGCCTTCCAGCCCGTCGATCCGGCGGAGGTCGCCGTCCGGCTCGCCGATCTCGTCGAGGCCAACCCAACCGGACGGGCCCCCGACTTCGGTGGACCCGAGATCCTCACCGTGGGCCAGCTGGGCGACGCCCGCCGCCGACTCACCGGACGCCGCACCGTCGTCATCCGGGTGCCACGGTTCGGTGCTCTCCGCGACTTCGACGACGGCCAGCACCTCGCACCGGGACACATGGTCGGCCGCACCACGTGGTCCGACTGGCTGGCGCGACGGTCCTACTAGAGCTCCTCGTCGACGTTCAGGCCGAGGAGGTCGTTCGTGGACGCGCCGGGCTTCACCGTCGTGGTCGTCGTGTCCGTCGGCCGGGGACCGTGATGGCCGTGGTGGCCGCCTTTGCGGTCGGCGATGCGCAGGGCGACGTCGTCGACCGACGCGCCGGTGGGGACATCGCTGCCGATGGCGTCCTTGATGGTGGCGAGCAGGTCGTCCTTGGAGAGGCCCTTGTCGGCGGCGACCTCGGTGAGGCTCTTCCCGCTGCTGAGCTGGCTCTTCAGGTCGTCGGCGCTGATGTCGA
>JAOBWJ010000358.1 GCA_025463335.1 Acidimicrobiales bacterium | reverse complement strand
AGGCGGCGCGGACACCCGACAGCTCGAGCAGCGGAGGGGTGAGGACGTCCATCGGCGCCATCACAGACCCGCCGGGGCGCCGAGGTAGGCCTCGATGACGGCCTGGTTGGATCGGATCTCCTCGGGTGAGCCCACGGCGATCATGCGGCCGTAGTCGAGCACATGGATCACCTCGCAGACCTCCATGACCAGCGCCATGTCGTGTTCGACGAGGCAGATGGCGAGGCCGTCCTCGACCAGGCGCCGTAGCAACGAGCCGAAGGCCCTGGTCTCCTGCTCGGTCTGACCCGACGCCGGCTCGTCGAGCAGCAGCACCCGGGGCTTGGTCATGAGGGCCCGGCCCAGCTCCACCACGCGTGCGGTGCCGGTGGGGATCTCGCTGACCTCGCGGTCGGCGACCTCTTGCAGGCCGACGAGCTCGATCACCCGCTCGGCCTCGACCGAGGCGTCCAAGTTGTCGCCCAGGCCCCAGTGGTTGCGGATCTCGCCGGCGACGCGGATGTTGTCCCTCACGGTCAGCGACGTGAACAGCTCGAGCCGCTGGAACGTTCTGGCCAGGCCGAGCTGGGCCCGCTTGTGGGGCGGGAGCTTGGTGATGTCCTTGCCGTCGAGCTGGACCTTGCCGGCGCCGGGGGCGAGCAGCCCGGTGACAACGTTGAACATCGTCGTCTTGCCGGCGCCATTCGGACCGATGAGCCCGGTGACCTTGCCGGCCTCGACCTCGAGCGAGATCTCGTCGAGGGCCCGGTTGCCGCCGAAGGCAACGAGGATGTCGTGCGTCTCGAGCAGTGCCATTACAGATCGACCTCCGCTGCGGCGGCCCCGGCCGACGCCTTGACACCCTTGCCGTTGCCGTGCAGGCCGAGCGCCCGGTCGAGGAAGTCGCGGTCCTCAGCGGTGAACGGCCGATCGATGCCGACGTACTCGAGTGGCATCTCGTCCTCGGGCGTGGCCTCGGTCGCCCCTTCCTCGACGAACGCCTCGGGGCTGACCGCCTTGGCCACGACCGGCAGCAGGAAGAGGACGGCGGCGCTGAGGACCAGGAACCACCAGTTGTTGATTGCGCCGCCGCGGGTCAGGCCGTAGAGCACGGCCTCGACCACGGTGGCGCCGATGAGCACGTTGCGGGCCTTGGACATGGCCCGGAAGTTGGTGACGATGTCGTGCACCGCCCCGCTCGGGTTCTTGGCCATGGTGATGCCGATGGTGGCCGGCAGGACCGTCACGAAGTCCTTGCCGAAGTCGAACAGGCCCTGCAGCGAGGCGTGGTCGGTGCCCAGCTTGGTGAACGTGTTGCTGAGTCCGGCGAATGCGACACCGAGGATGACGCCGCCGAACAGGGCGCCGCTCACGTAACCGATGCCCCCCACGACGACCATCATCAGCAGCGACAGGCTCAGGAACACGTCGAAGCGTTCGATGTTGACCGACCCGAGCTGGGCCGACATGAGCGCCCCGCCGACGCCGGCGATGGCGGCCGACATCATGAACACCAGCAGCTTGAGCTTCACCACGTTCATGCCGAGCGTGGCGGCGGCGGCCGGGCTGTCCTTGAGGGCCGCCACCCGGCGGCCGTAGTTGCTGTGGCGGAAGGCGATCAGCCCCACGCCGAGCAGCGCGAACAGGATCGTCACCGCCATCAGGAACGTCGGCATCGAGTTCAGGTCGACCGGCCCGAACTTGGGCTTGGGCACCGTGAGCGTCCCAGACGGGAAGATCGAGAACTTGGTGTGGAAGATCGGCAACGTCCTCGGGCCGATCTCGCGCAGGACCATGTTCGACACGAACACGCCGAACGCCAAGGTGGCCAGGGCCAGGTAGAGACCCCGCAGCCGCAGGGCGGGCAGGGCCACGATGGCGCCGACGATGGCGCAGAACACGGCAGCGAGGACGAAGCCCACGATGTTCGTGCGAGCTGCGATGCCGGAGCCGGTGATGCCGAAGTGGTACACGATGATCGTGCCGATGGCGCCGAAGGCCAGGGCCCCCAGGTTGATCTCGCCGGCGTAGCCGGTGAGCAGCACCAGCGAGAGTGCGATCACGGCCAGCGTCATGCCGAACGCCATGCTGTTGATGGCGGTGGGCGCCATGATCCCCCGCAGCAGGAACATCACCACGACGAGGGCCACGGCGCCGATGATGGCGGTGCGCATCGACGGGAGCCGGAACCGCTCGCGGGAGCGCATGAGGGTCGTGCCCCGCAGCCGGTCCTGGGGCAGCACCAGCAGCACCAGGAACAGCAGGATCATCGGGATCGACACCCGGAAGTTCGACACCCATGTCCACCGGTCGGACGGGAAGTAGGCGACCACGTAGTTGGTGGTGAGGCCCAGCACGATGCCGCCGACGAACGTGCGGGGCAGGCTGCGCAGCCGCCCGAACATGGCCGCCGCAGTGGCGTCGAGGACCAGCAGGGTCAGCGAGTTGGCGCTCATGGCGCTGCCCTGGATGGGCGTGATGAGGATGCCGGCGAGGGCGGCGAGCATGGCACCCATGGCCCACGACATGGTGGCCAGGCGCTCGGGTCGGCCGCCGTTGAGCTCGAGCAGGGCGGGGTCGTCGACCACGGCCCGCATGGCTACGCCGGAACGGGTCCGGGTGAACAGGTAGCGCAGGGCCACGGCGATGACGATGGCCAGGATCAGGGCCAGGATCTCGTGGTAGGTGATGCGAATCCCCACGAGGGTCACGGTCTTGGCCGACCCGAAGAACTTGGAGAAGATGCGCGGCTCGCTCGGCGTCGGATCCCACACCCAGGTCGACAGGGCCAGGAAGCCGAGCATCACCGAGATCGGTACGACGATCTTGGTCACCTCGGCCGTGCCCCGGAGGCCACGCATGATGACGACGTGCAGGAGCGCTCCGAGGAGCGGGGCAGCGATGCCCAGCGTGACGACGAGGGCGAGCGGGGCGGGCCAGCCCCAGCCGAACCGCAACTGCCAGTAGGTGAAGGCGCCCAACATGGCGGTGGCGCCATGGGCGAAGTTGAAGATGCCCGAGGTCGTGTAGGTCACGACGAGGCCGGACGCGGCGATGCCGTAGACGCCGCCGGTGACCAGTCCGAGGATCGTGTACTGGAGGAACTCGTTCATCGCCGCACCCTCCCCGGGGTGTTCGACCTACGGGACCGAGCTGGTGCCGGCACGGGCGAGCCCGTGCCGGCACCCTCGGAGTGCCTTACTTCTTGTACAGCGTGGACACGCGGTCCGGGCCGAGCTTGGCGTTGTCGACGACAGCGCCGGTGACCTGCTTGACGTAGTCGGGCGAGCAGTCGAGCTCACCGACGGTCTTCGGGTCGAACTGCACGTACTTGGTGCCTTCGAGCTTCAGCACCAGGCCACATTCCGGCGGCTTGTTGCTGGCCGGGTTGGTCTCGGCATGGAGGCCGCCACCGGTCCACGAGGTGACCTTGGCCAGCTCCTTGGCCATGCACGCCCGGGTGAGGTCGGAACCGCACGCCTTGGCGGCCGTGGCCCACAGCAGGAACGACGACGCCGACTGCTCGCCGAGCTGGTTCACATCGCCGCCGACGGCCTTGACGGCGTCGAGGTAGTCCTGGATGGCCGGGATCTTGGCGGCCGCCTCGAGGGGCGGGAACGCCTCACGGACGTAGACGTTGTCGGCCAGGCCGTCCTTGTTCCACTTGGCGAACGCCTGGTCGTAGAAGTTGGCGTCCGTGATGTAGATCGGGTGGTAGTCGAGCTGGTTGGCCGCATCGAGGAAGTTCTCGAAGTTCGGGTACGGCGAGCCGGTGAAGTACACGACCTCGGCGCCACAGGCCTTCAGCTTGTTGGCGAAGGGCTTCCAGTCCGACTCACCCTGGATGTTGTACTCCTGGGGGCAGGGCAGGAACTTGAAGCCGAAGTCGGGGTACGAGCCGAGGACCTTGTCCTTGGTGTCGATGGTCGCCGGGTAGTTGGCGTACATGACGGCCGTCTTGGCGACCTTGTCGGGGAAGGCCTTGGCGATGGAGGCGGCGATCTGCACCGGGGTGAAGTCGACCGGGTTGGGCACGGCCTGGACCATGCCGGGGCCGTGGGCCAGGCCCGGGCTCACGGCGAAGCCGGGCACGGCCGAGAGGCCGCACTCCACGCGCTTCTGCTCGCCGATGGAGTCGAGGGACCAGCCCTCGCCGACCAGCATGAAGGCCGAGGCGCAGGCCTCGGTCATGACGTTGGCGACCTCGGTGATCTTGGCGTCGTAGTACGTGGCGTCCACGGTGCGGCCGTTGATGCC
>JAOBWJ010000338.1 GCA_025463335.1 Acidimicrobiales bacterium | reverse complement strand
GACCGTGCGCCGGTCGCCGTTCGGGTGACGGGCCGCCGAGAGGACCTGGGCGCCCGGGACACCGGCGAGGAAGGCCTCGGCCACACGGGACAGGCCGTCCCACGGTCGGACGCCGAGGTGGGTCTCGGCTCGCTCGAACAGGGGCTCGAGGTCGGCCCAAGACCAGCCGGGCAGGTTCCAACCGTCGTAGTCGGCCGGCTTGCCCCGCACGGCGGCGAGGAAGTTCACGGCCGAGGTGCCGCCGAGCCCGGTGCCGCGCACCATCTCGACGGGCTTGCGGCCGACCATGGTGAAGGGCTCGGCCACGCCGCCGCCGCCGAACAGCTCCATGGCCCGGCGAGGGTCCCGGACCCGGGCGTCGTAGGCGGAGTCGTCGCACCCGGCCTCGAGGAGCAGGACGTGGCGGTCGGGTTCCTCGCTCAGCCGGGCGGCCAGCACCGCCCCACTCGTGCCCCCGCCCACGATGACGACATCGGGCATGGCGGCAAGCTAAGCGGCGGCCTCGCTCAGCGCGAAGTCAGAGCTCGGGCCAGGTGGGCGAGCGTCGCTTCTTGCCCCGGCGGTCGCCGAGGGCCCAGGCCCGACGCCACGAGCTGAGACCGGGTCCGGTGAGTGACGGCGTGGCGCCGGCCGCCGCCCTCTTCCGCGACGTCCACCAGTCGGTGCCGGCCTCGTCGGCCAGGGTGGCGACGGCCGCCTCGATGCGGGCGGCGAAGCGGGTGGCGTTCTCGTCCTCGGTCGGCCGCAGCGGCGAGCCGAACGTGACCTTGGTCGTACCCGGCCGCGGCCGCTTGTCGCCCTTGGCGAAGATGCGGTTGGTTCCCTCGAGGTGGACGGGGACGACGGGCACGCCGGTGCGGGCCGACAGGTAGGCGGCCCCACCGCGGTGGCCCTGGCCCCAGCCGTCGGGGGAGCGCCCGCCCTCGGGGAAGATCAGCAGGCTCCAGCCCTGGCCGAGGAGCTCGGCGGCCTGGTCGGCCGAGCGGCGGGTGACCTTGGCCCGCTCGATCGGGAAGGCGCCGATGGCCAGCGCCGAGGCGGCCGAGGTCAACCGGTTGCGGAAGAAGTAGTCGGCAGCGCCGCCCACCACGAGCTTGTGGCGCCACGGCTCGGGGATCGACGTCAGCAGCAGCGGGGCGTCGAGGTGGCTGTGGTGGTTGGCGGCGAAGATGGCCGGCCCGTCGATGGCGTCGAGCCGATCCGTCCCCACTCGGATGGGATCGGCCAGCGTCTTGACCATGGCCCGCATGGGCCCTTCGAGGATGAAGAACCGTGCGTAACGGGCCGGCATCTTCCGGGCCCACGCCGAGTCGTAGTGGGCGCCGGTGGTCGGCTCGTCTTCGAGCAGCTCGACGCCGTTCGGCGTGGTGGGTGCCGACCACGGGAACCCCGGCCGCGGCGCCCGGACCTTCAGCTTCACGAGACGTCGGCCATGAGGAGGGGCGGCGAGTGCATGTGGGTGATCGACGGGTCGCGACCCACGACGTCCTCGGCCATCTCGAGCGCGTCGCGCAGCGTGGACGCCGGCTTGAAGCCGAGGCGGCGGACGGCCTTCGGGTCGCCGCCGACCACGATCACGCCGCCCAGGTGCTGGAGCGCGTGGGCGCACCAGTACCACATGTAGAACGGGTGGACGCCGTGGTAGGCGTAGCTGGTCCGGTACAGGTGGCGGTACCACTCGTCCTCGGCGAAGGACTTCTCGTACGTCTTCTCGATCTCGATCGGGTCGGTGGTCTCCGACAGCACCTGCTCGAAGAAGTCGATGTAGCTCGGGTGGTGCACCGGGTGGAACGACCACGGCGTCGGGTGGCTCATGATCACCACGCCGCCCTCGCGCACGAGCGGCTTGTTCCGGTACATGTTGAAGAAGTAGCCGAGCCCGAGGCATGCCACGAGGATCGGGTTCATGATCGAGTTCACGTTGTAGGGGCAGATGTACGGGAGCCCCATCGTGAGGATGTCGGTCTGACCCTCGACCTGGACCAGCTGCTGCTCGAAGACCTTGGCCGTGGTGATCTTGTGCACGGCCTCGATGTCGCCGCACTGCACGCTGGTCATGTCGTGGGGGGCGAGGATCGAGTTGAAGATCCCGTTCTTGATGCGGGCGGGCGTCTTGTCCAGAGCCTTCGACGAGGCCACGAACATCGCCCGGTCCTTGGCGTTCCACTCCCACTCGCGCTTCTGCAGGAAGTCGAACGGCTTGGGAAACGTGTCGTTGTTGAGGGTGGTCTCGATCTGGAAGATCTTCAGGCCGCTCTTGCGGATCACGTCGCCCATGCGCCAGTTGGAGCTGTGCAGCTCGGAGCGGTGCTGGTCCATGAACGACGTGGAGTGGCGCATGGTCTTGACGTTGTGGTGGTGGCGCAGCGACCGGTACGACGCCAGCCCGGTGGCCGTCGACTTGTGGCCGCCGTCCATGGAGACGAGGTTGATGTTGACGTAGACGAGCAGGTCGGACTCGGCCGCCCGCCGGTTGATCTCGACCTCCTCGCCCTGCTCGGTCTCGCCGATGAAGGTGAGGTTCTCGCGGTCCTCGGCGTCGTGGTTGTAGAGCCGGCCGCTCGGGGCGAAGGCGTCGTAGATGCGGTCGCCGAGGGCGTGGCGCAGCTCGGCCTCGGTCATCCGCCGGTGAAGGGCGAGGGCGGCGATGATGTGCACGTCGTCCACACCGGCGTCGGCGGCCATGTCGAGCACGGCC